>JAUYQG010000047.1 GCA_030695645.1 Legionellaceae bacterium | reverse complement strand
CGTTGTACCACTGCTGGTGGGCACGTCGCAAGCTCCTTTGCTCACCCTACGAATTCAGTGATATTTTGCGAAAAATAATTTTATTAAAACGCTACATAGCCCTAGAACAGAGGGCCTTATCGTTCACCCAGAATTGCTGGGTTTCCCCTTATATCCCCAAGATTTCTTTCACAAAAGGAATCGTAATTTTTCGTTGCATTACTAAAGATGCCTCATCCAAGCGATTCAATAACGCATGCAAATCATGCATGTTGCGGGCACAACGATTAATAAGATACTGACAAACGCTGATTGATAATTCAAGACCACGTTTTTTAGCATTTATTTGTAGTGTACTAACTTTATCGTCATCGTGTAATTCATTGAGTTGCAGCACCAATCCCCACATCAATCTCGAACGAAGATCAGCCAAACGAATGGGGGTATGGGTTGGTGGCATTTGTCCGGTGATCATAAGTGTACTTCGCCCCTGATCACGGATCCGATTATACAAATGAAATAGCGCTTCTTCCCACATAGGATCTGTTGCGATCTTGTCGATATCATCGATCGCAATCAAAACGTGATCATCCATGCCCTCAAGCACCTGAGGTCCCCATTCATGAAGTAGCTTTAAGGGTAAATAAATGGCTGACTGATGCGAATTGCTCATGGCCTGGCAAGAGGCTTGCAAAACGTGTGACTTACCCGTGCCAGCATTTCCCCAAAGATAAAATAACCGTTCACCATGACCTGCTAACACATGCAACAATTGTTCATGCAATAACGCATTGCCATTCCAACAAAAATCAGCAAATGTGGCTTCGTCATTCAAGTGAATCGCAAGCGGTAATTGATGGGTCATTTTACCCATTCGGCATGTAGACAAGCCTTTTTCCCCCACGTCCAAACATAATCAACAAAGCTAGCCAACGTAGTTAAAGCCGTTAGGTACAGAAATGTTTTATAGAGTAACGGGTCAAACTCAAAAAAAGCTTGCTCAAATAAGCTCAATGTAACCAACGCCAACTGCATGACTGTATTTATTTTGCTTAAATACGTCGGCTTCAAATCCGGCTTTTGCTGAATAAACGAAAACCAAGCGATCACACCGATTGAAATAGTCAAATCACGTAAAAAAACCAAAGCAACCAGCCACCAGGGTAGTTTTCCGATTAACGCCAAAGCAATAAAACTTGCCGTAATAAGCAGTTTGTCTGCCACGGGATCGACAAACGTCCCAAATGGGCTTTGCCAATGAAAACATCGAGCCAACCAGCCGTCTAAGCCATCCGTAAATCCTGCCAGTATGAATAGATAAAAGGCATTGGCGTATTCCTGATGATAAAGACACATCAAAAAAGGTGCAATCAGTAGTAAACGAGTTAACGTTAACGCATTAGGTATATTTCGTAGGATCATGTGTCAAATGGTATTTTGAATACCCTCATCTAAGTTTCCTGTAGCTCGGAAGTATACTGTTCAGCGAGCTGCCTTTCAAGACTATTCCGCATCGCTTGTTTCTTCCTGCTTGCGTGACAAACCTAATTTTTCTTTTAGCCGAGCAACGGCATCAGGATCGTACTGCCGTGATTGTTTGTGTTTCACGGTAACGACTGATGCTCTCACGGGAGCTGGAGCACTATTTTGTGCACTATAAGCGGGTGGTCGTTCAGGATAATAGGGAGTAAACGCCGAAGGAGATTGCTGACCAGATTGAGTGGGTGTTTTTTGACCGCGTGGCTTTTCTGCTGAAGGGGATACTAATTTTCGTGCGTTTTTTACACTTTTTTCCACACGTTTTTTAATTTTGATAGCAGCGCGTTCCGCATCGTCTTCAGTAACTGGCTCAATAGGATTGCCATCAAGATCAATTCGCATGTCGCGAGCCTTCAAACACGCCAAATAATCCAGCCGACGCGTGAACAATACGACCGCTTCACGGAGTTTACTCTTAGAAATGCCAGCCTCTAACGCTTTATCTGCATAAGTTAAAATCTCATCCATGATACCTAAGTTTAACGGTTGAATGCGTACTCGGTTATCAAATGCGTTTGGAAATGTCAGCGCTAGCCAATGCAATGCATCCAGCCTAGCCTTCTTCGACTGATTCTTTTGTTTTTGATTAATCGCTGCGGTACGTGGATGCAGCACTTGCTTTCTCATGCGGTAATCCTTGTTTAATTGGAATAAATTATCTATATTTATGAACACACTCTATAACTAACAGGGTATTTTAACAAAATGAAAAGGATTTTACTCTCGATACTTGCATTATTTTTCCCATGGTTCGTTATTTTGATCGATGGGCAATTCATTGCAGCCCTCGCATGCTTAGCCCTGCAGCTAAGTTTCGTCGGTTGGATTCCTGCTAGCATATGGGCATGGAAAGTTGCCAAAAGAATGAGTATCTCCACAGAGGAACCAGCTGAAACACCCGTCGAACCCATAATAAACGATGAAACACCTATCGAAACGACGTCAAGTGAAAGCGAACTGGTTATCGAAAAGAAATCGCCTAAAAAAGTAAGCGTAAACGATCCACCTAAAACACCGTCATCCAGCCGGAAAGCAACATGAAAATTGCCACCATCGTGAATGGGGCAAATGGCAAAATGGGTGCCTTGGCATGTAAAACTATCCAAGAGCATCCTGATTTTCTATTAGTGGCCAGTCTAAGCCACGGCGATCAATTAGGTAAGGCAATTGTCGAGACAAACGCTTCCATTGTTATTGATCTAACACGCGCCGATTGCGTGTATGAAAATACGTTAACGATTATTCAAAATAGTGCTCACCCGGTGATTGGTACGTCTGGGTTGATTGATAGCCAAATTAAAATACTTCAGCAGTTATGCGCTGAAAAAACATTAGGTGGGATCATCGTTCCTAATTTTTCCATCTCCGCAATACTCATGATGAGATTTGCCGCGGATGCCGCACGATTACTTCCCGAGGTGGAGATCATCGAAACTCATCATCAAGGAAAACTGGACGCGCCATCAGGAACCGCCATTAAAACTGCTGAGATGATTGCAACGGCACGACAAGGTAAGAAAAATCAATTGATGCTCAAAGAACTATTACCTGGGGCACGTGGCGCTACTTACCAAGGAATTAATATTCATTCATTACGCTTACCAGGGGTTCTCGCGCGCCAGCAAGTTATTTTTGGTAACACAGGTGAAACGCTGTCGATCACTCATGATAGTATTGACCGAAGCTCATTCATGCCAGGGCTCATTCTTGCGTGTCAACGCGTACAACAGCTCGATGCATTATATTATGGATTAGAATATTTGATTAATGATTAGGAGCGAAGATGTCATACACAGTCCCACATTTTATTGACGGTAAACCTCTGGATGAATTCAACGAGCGAAACCACCCCCTATATAATCCTGCAACGGGTGAAACCATCGGTCAGGTCAATTTTATCAGCCATACCAACTGTGATAAAGCCATTGCGGTAGCGAAAAACGCGTGGACGACTTGGGCCACAACCACCCCTGTGAAACGTTCACAAATTTTATTTAAATTTCGTGATCTCTTAGACAAAAATCAACACGATCTTGCTCGTATCGTCACACGAGAACACGGCAAAACAATCGATGATGCCAAAGGATCCATTGCACGCGCTATTGAAGTGGTCGAATATCACTGCGGGTTAATCACACAATTACAGGGCACATACTCTGCAAACGTATCTTCTCAAATTGACTGCTACACCATCCGTCAACCCTTGGGGGTCTGCGCAGGAGTATCTCCATTTAATTTCCCAGTTATGGTACCTATTTGGATGATAATTCCAGCCATTGCTAGTGGCAATACCTTTATTCTCAAACCATCTGAACAAGATCCATCAGCACCGATTCGCTTGCTGGAGCTTCTTAGTGATGCGGGATTACCTCCGGGTGTTGCCAATTGCATACAGGGCGACAAACAGACCGTTGATCAACTATTAGCACATCCTGATATTGCTGCATTTACCGCTGTCGCGTCAACTCCCGTTGCCGAGGCCATTTACACAACAGCAACCGCCAATGGCAAACGAGCACATACCTTTGGTGGAGCTAAAAACCATTGCGTGGTGATGCCGGATGCTGATTTAACTCAAACAGCTCAAGCGATTGTGGGTGCGGCTTTCGGTTCCGCCGGTGAGCGATGTATGGCTATTTCAGTCGTGGTTACCGTAGGGCATCAAACAGCGGAAAATTTACTTGAAAAACTATTGCCGTTCATTCAACGTATCAACATCGATGCGGGAGATGCCTCTGCCGTGGATATGGGGCCATTAATTAGTTCAGCGCATCGGCAACGTGTGCTTGCCGCTGTTGATCAAGGGGTCGCTGAAGGGGCTAAATTAATCATAGACGGACGAAAATATAAAAACGAAAAATGTCCTCAAGGTTTTTTCATGGGACCTTGTCTATTTGATCACGTCTCCGAAAGCATGTCCATTTATCAAAACGAATTATTTGGCCCAGTCCTAGTGATGATTCGAGTAAAACACTTAGAGGATGCCTTGGAGCTCGTAAACAACAATCAATATGGCAACGGTACCGCTATATTTACTCGTGATGGCTATAGCGCTCGAGAGTACAGCCAACGCGTTCAAGTAGGCATGGTCGGTATTAATATTCCCATTCCTGTCCCCATCGTCAATCACCCCTTTGGTGGATGGAAACGGTCATCATTCGGGGATAACAACATGCACGGCACAGAAAGTATTCATTTTTATACCCAGCTTAAAACAGTCACGAGCAAATGGTTCTTGAGTCATGTGGATGACAACTCATTTGTGATGCCAAAAAACGGTTAGGAGAAACAATTATGCTACGAATTGGGTTTGTCGGTTTAGGACATATGGGTTTACCGATGGCAAAAAATTTACTCAAAGCAGGTCATACCGTAACTGGTTTTGATATACAGCCAAAAGCGTTGGCAGCATTTGCTGAGTCCGGGGGTCAAACTGCGTCATCGATAGAGAAACTTGCTCCGAATCAAGATGTGATTATTACCATGTTACAAACTGGGCAACAAGTTGAGCATATCTGCCTCGGTGATGCGGGATTGTTAGCACATGCTAGTAAAAACACGTTATACATTGATTGCTCAACCATTGACGTTCAGAGCTCACGCAACGTCCATCACCAAGCTGACGTGTTCAATTTATTAGCCGTAGATGCCCCTGTGTCCGGTGGAGTCACCGGAGCTTCCGCTGCGACGCTCACGTTCATGGTGGGTGGTACAACAGACGCATTCCATGCCTCTGAAGACCTATTAAAAAAGATGGGAAAAAAAGTCATTCATACCGGTGATGCTGGCAGCGGGCAAGCCGCTAAAATATGCAATAACATGATTTTGGGCATATCGATGATCGCCGTTTCCGAGGCATTTATGTTAGCCAAAGAATTAGGTTTAACACCCAAAAAGTTGCATGAAGTCGTGACTAATGCCTCCGGACATTGCTGGGTTATGGACCATTACGTACCGGTTCCGAACGTGCTCGATAATGTCCCTGCGAATCATAATTACGAGCCAGGTTTTACAACAGCCATGATGCTGAAAGACTTATGGTTGAGTCAGCAGTCCGCCGAAACGGTTGGCATTACCACTCGAATGGGTGAGCTTGCAACCAATTTATATCAAAACGCCCAAGAATCCGGTATGGGTGAGCTTGATTTTTCAGCGATTATTAAACAAATCGTGGTTTAGGAACTTCCTTAATGAGGCCATGGAGGTACACACGCGGTGCTCGTTTTCGACTTACCACTCCATCCATTGATTCAAAACATCAACCAACTCATCGACGCCTTGTTTTTTGGTGGAAGAAAACGCTTGGATAGATAACGCGTGTTCGGGTAGCAGTTCATAATGCTTACGAACGTGCAGAACGGTATTTTGAATTTGTGCGCGACTGAGTTTGTCGCATTTGGTTAACAAAATATGAACGGGTAATTCGCGGTTCAAGGCCCAATCAATCATCATGTGATCGAGCTCCTTCAACGGATGGCGAATATCCATCAGTAGCACCAATCCTCGTAGACTTTTCCGAACCTCAAGGTAATGCGCCAGATTTTTCTGCCAATCGGCTTTCACTTGCAAAGCAACTTTCGCATAACCATAACCCGGTAAGTCAACCAGACGATGCTGTTCATCTTTGACCGTAAATAAATTAATTAATTGCGTACGTCCAGGCGTTTTACTCGTTCGAGCCAACTGACGATTGCCCGTTAAACAATTCAGGGCGCTGGACTTACCCGCATTGGAGCGACCAGCAAAGGCAACTTCATAACCCGTATCATCAGGCAGCTGATCTACGCGAGCGGCACTTTTTAAAAATAGGGCTTGAGTATAAGGATTGATTAACATGTCTCTTTTAAGGTTTTCATGAACGCGTTGAGATGGTATCCTTGAAACCTTCTTTGTGCAAGTAATACTCGTCATGAAACGAAATCATCTCAAATGGATCATCCTATCATTGCTTTTCTTAACCATGGCGGTAAACGCTGCTGGCGATCCTAAAACGGGAGCGAACAAAGCGCAAGTATGTACTGCGTGTCATGGTGCGCAAGGTATTAGTGTCAATCCCGAGTGGCCTAATCTTGCCGGTCAACACACCGCTTATTTAATCAAAGAATTACACGATTTTAAACAGGGTACAACTCGCAATGCGCCAACCATGACGCCTATGACGACCTCTTTAACGGATGAAGACATCGAGAATATTGCAGCCTATTTTTCTCAAAAACAGTGTGCCCCAGGAAATATATCAAAAAGCCATGTAACTCGTGGTGAAACCTTATATCGCAATGGTGACAGAGAGAAACACATTACAGCCTGCATCGCCTGCCACGGCCCAGATGCTAAAGGCAATGCCCAAGCTGGCTTTCCCATGCTGAGTAGTCAACAGTCTGCCTATACAATTCAACAGTTACTAGCATTCAAATCGGGACAACGCAAAAATGACATCGGCTCCATCATGCAAAATATCAGCAGTCATATGACCAACGAAGATATGGAAGCAGTGGCGCATTATTTAGCGGGCTCGTATTAGATCGCGGTTTGACCCTAATGATCCAGATGATCCGTCGAAATCCCCGGATTTTCCAAACTTAAAAATCCCGTTTTAAAATCATACGCAAAAATCTCAGCGTAGCGTCCCCAATCAATCATAGTACGCAGTACGCGCTCAGCCTCTTCTTCACTCAAATAATCTTCTAATTTGCTTAAAAACCGCTCCTCCGAAACCCGATGACCAACTTTTTCATCCAATATTCGGCGGATATAACGAGCCAAGGGTACTTTTTCCAATAGTCGTTGAGCAAATAATTGCTTTCGTGCTTGCAAGTCTGCCTCAGAAAAGTCCTTGCCCAATTGGCTCAGATGGACATCGCCCTCTAAAATTTCTGCAAACCCTAAAATTTCTAATGTTTCCAAAATAGGAAATAAATCATCAACATTCATCATCAGCTCATCAGCAAGCTCTGGTAAATCAATACGAGCCTCAAATGACATCATGGTTTCTATCAAACCGGACAACTCCGAAGGCTCCACATCAGGTAGGCGATAACCCAAACCAATTTGCCGCTCACGATGCGCGTATCGTGCTTTTTCATCGGAAGCTGTGATCATTAGAGTATAAATACGATCAACTAAATGTCTAAATTCAGTAGACTCAGAGTTTCTCGGTTGTGGTAACGTTACGGGTAAATCAGCTCGAATATACCCAGGATCACTACCTAGAATTACAATGCGATCAGCTAACATCGCGGCTTCTTCAATATTGTGCGTCACAAGTAAAATACCATTCGTATTGGTTTTTTTCTCTTGCCACAACTCCAATAAGTCTGACTTCAAATTTTCTGCAGTCAATACATCCAATGCTGAAAAGGGTTCATCCATTAACAACACATCCGGATTAATGACTAAAGCGCGTGCAAAACCAACCCGTTGGCGCATACCGCCGGATAATTCCTTTGGAAAAGCAGATTCAAAACCATCCAGCCCGATAATATCAATAGCTTCAATCGCACGCTGCCGACGCTCGGCACGTGAAATTCCCTGGGCTTCCAAACCGAGTTCTACATTTTCTAACACCGTTAACCATGGCATCAACGCAAACGATTGAAACACCATAGCGATACCGCGTACCGGTCGCGTCACAGGCTGGCCTCGATACGTCACACGCCCGCTAGTTGGAGCGACAAGCCCCGCAATGATACGCAACAACGTTGATTTACCCGATCCCGATTTTCCAAGCAAGGCTACAATTTCGCCTTTTTGTAGTTTAAAGTTAACATCTTCCAACACATGCAAATCTTGTGCCGCGGTTTTTTTATACGCTTTACGTAAATGATCGATTGAAATAATGGTTTCAGACATAACGCGATCCTAATTCAAATTAAACCGTTCTTGCGCCATACGGTACAAAGGACGCCAAATCAGATGGTTAAATAGTAATACGTAAACACACATCATCGCAGTCCCCAAAGCAATTTTAGGAAAATCTCCGGCAACAGCACTGGTTTGAATGTACTCACCAAGCCCTGTCGCCTTCAACTGGGTATGTCCCCAACTGACCGCCTCAGCAACAATACTGGCATTCCAAGCACCCCCAGCGGCGGTAATGGCACCCGTAATATAAAAAGGGAATATGCCTGGCAAGGCCAAACGACGCCACCATTGCCAACCCGTTACCCCAAAATTATCCGCAACAAGGCATAAATCACGCGGAATCATGGATGCACCGGCAATGACATTAAATAAAATATACCACTGTGTACCTAAGATCATCAAAGGCGTAATCCAAATATTCACGTTTAAATTAAAACGTACGATAGCAATCACAAACAAAGGGTAAAATAAATTTGCTGGAAACGCGGCAACAAACTGAATAATGGGCTGAATTTTTTGCGTCCAATAGGGCCGTTGGCCTATCCATACCCCAATCGGAATCCAAAGAACTGAACTTAACACAATCAGCACGATCACACGTGCTCCCGTGGCCGCCCCTAGTAAAAACACATGCAACATTTCATGGGCATTCAATGTATTTAAAATATAATCGACCAAAAAATATCCTGCGCCAAGAATACCCAAAACAACCACTACATTCCACAGCCAGTCCATGCGTTTTTGACGATTGAAGTCGATCTCTTTCTCGATTTTTGGCGCGCTAAATCGAACATAACGCCCGTTAATAATGCAATCCTTGAATAGTTGCAAACCGATATCAAATCGCTTCATTAACGGACTTAAGCGAATCAAATCAATTAACCACGACTGATATTCTTCTTCTTGCTGAGTTTGATCAATTTTAAATTTTTCAGACCAGGCAATTAGAGGCCTAAATAAAATCTGATCATACAGAAAAATCACGCATACCATCGTTAAAATAGCATAAAGCAACGCATGCATATTATGTTGCTCTATCGATAAGGCAATATACGACCCAATACCAGGCAAACGAATATCTTGATGAGCCACAACTATCGCTTCCGACAACACCACAAAAAACCAACTTGCTGACATCGACACCATTAAATTCCAAAGCAAACCCGACATAGAACAAGGTACTTCAACTTTCCAAAAAAACTGCCAAGCGGATAATTGATTCATCAACGCCACTTCGCGTAAATCGTCAGGAACTGCTTTTAACGATTGATAAAAACTAAATGTGATATTCCATACTTGTGATACAAAAATAGCAAAAATGGATGCACACTCCGGACCCAACAAACTGCCCGGAAACAAATGAATAAACCCAGCTACCGTGATCGCCAAAAAACTCAAGACGGGTACCGACTGTAAAATATCGATAGCAGGAATAATAAATTGTTCCGCTCGCCGATTTTTTGCAGCCAGCGTACCCACAACAAACGTAAAAAGAATCGACAATCCAAGTGCTATAAACATGCGCAAAACGGTGCGCAAAGCATATCCTGGTAATTGGTATGGGGACAAAGAAATAGGTAATGGCTCACCAAGAGCGTATGGTGTTGCCATTTGCTCACTTGTCCAACCTAAAAAAAATAATATGGACAAGACTAAAATTAATAACAACAAATCCCAACGATTGAGAAATCGACTTACACCCTCACGATTATCAAAATAAAAACGATTTTGATTCACAAAACCCCTCCCAATCTCTGCCGAGCCCATGCTATACTTTTTTGTACCTATTCAACACTTTTTGAATCGTCATTCGATCCACCTACCTGCTGTATGACGAAGACTGCAGGGAGTATAACAGAAAAAGTCGTTGAATGTTTCTGTCTAGGACTAGGGAAGTCTATGAACACAATATGTTTTATCAAGAATCTGGCCAAACCAAGATATATCGCCACGATAGTTTTTTCTATTATGGCATGGTGTTTAGCGACTATACCGGCATCTGCCAAATCCTCTGCGGTTGAATTGGCCGTTTGGGTCAATGAAGCCATTATTTCAACTTACACATTCGATTACGAACATTTTATTCCGCAAGAAAAAGAAATAGCCAAGTATTTTACTTCCGAGGGCTGGGTAAACTATAGCAACGCACTGCAAGAGTCCAAGCTACCCACCAGCATTCAAACGAATTCATATTACGTCAGTGCTGTAGCAACCATGCCACCTACGATTAAAACAATCCAGAACAAAGGCTGGGAAGCCACGATGCCGATATTGGTCATTTATAAAAATCCTGCCTATAAACAAAAGCAATCTTTACTGATAACGGTGAATTTCATCAAAACGACAACACAGGGTGTTCGCGGATATGCCATTACCAGTTTAAAATCGGCCATTATTACCCCCCCGTGCAGATGTGCCAAAAAAGAGCCCACTGCAGCTATTGTGTAACTCCCCAGGTTGTGGATAAGTTTAGTGTTTTCACTGAACACGAAGCAAGCACGTCATCCTGAGCGCAGTCTTTTTGCGCGAAGGATCTCCTGAATTTTGCACAATCTGAGATCCTTCGCGCAAAAAGACGCGCTCAG
>JAUYQG010000046.1 GCA_030695645.1 Legionellaceae bacterium | reverse complement strand
CTGAGCGCGTCTTTTTGCGCGAAGGATCTCAGATTGTGCAAAATTCAGGAGATCCTTCGCGCAAAAAGACTGCGCTCAGGATGACGTGCTTGCTTCGTGTTCAGTGAAAACACTAAACTTATCCACAACCTGGGGAGTTACGCGACGTACGGTATGATTATAATCCAGCCAAACTGGCCCAGAGTCAATCTCCAACTGTTCTGGTTACTAATATGATATTTCATAAACTTTTGGATAAAGATAGTATTCTTATTGATACCGTGGCACAGAGCAAAGCTGCCGTATTACAGAACATGTGCAAATTACTTAGCCAATGCCATCCCGAACTCAATGCACACACGTTGTTTCATGCCTATTGGGAACGTGAAAATCTGGGGAGCACTACAATCGGCCATGGTGTCATGATTCCGCACATTCGAGTTGATTCGATTGATAGAACATATGGTTGTTTTCTCAGGTTACAACACCCTGTTGATTTTGGCGCCGAAGATAAGCAACCCATTGATCTCGTGTTTGGCTTAACTGTTGCAGCTAATGATGCGAACGAACATCTGAAAACGTTATCCAATATAGTAAGACAATTTAGCGATCCTAAATTTAGATCCGAATGCCGCCAAGCGATTGATCAAATTAGCTTAAGCACAATTTTAACTCAACAATAGTGTTCATACCTTATGAAAAAAACAAAGATCACCATCATCAATAAATTAGGCCTACATGCACGCGCCTCTGCAAAATTTGTATCCACCGCAGCACGATTTCAAAGTCGTATCGATGTATCAAAAGAAGCACAAACCATTAATGGTAAAAGCATTATGGGGGTCATGCTGTTGGCAGCTAGTCAAGGAAGCGAACTTGTACTTCACATTGATGGCCCAGATGAAACCGAAATGGAAGCCGCACTCATCACGTTGATCAACGCACGTTTTGACGAGCACGAGTAAAATTAGGTCACTTAGAGCTCTTAGGGATCACGAACTCAATAAGCTTCCCTTTGTGCGCCCAGATTGCTGTTAGCTTGACACGATCAAATCTTTGAAAAGGCGCAGGTGTACTTTCTGATCGTGTCAAGATGACGGTAAGATGGGATGCACAAAGGGTAGCCTATTAAGTTCGGGATCCCTTATCATCAACATTAGCCTTACGTCGAATATTAGCAGCTCCTCGGCGTTTACGGATCTTACGGACACGTTGCAGTGCAAATAACGTTTGCACCGGTCCAGACGCTGCGTAGAGTAATGATGCTGTAAATAAAACAAGTGATGGATTTGACGCAATCGCTACAAACAACAAAACAATCACCAAAACATACAAAAATGGCACTTTACCTTTTAAATCCACCTGTTTAAAACTGTTGTATCGTATATTACTCACCATTAAAATGGCTATAATCAACGTCAAAGTAGCAGAAACCACTGAAATTAACAGAGGTGGCAACTGACTTTGATTACACACCCAAGCGAAAGAGGCCATCAATGCAGCCCCAAGCGTAGAGCTTAAGCCCTGAAAATATCGCTTATCCGCGGTTTCCAGTTGTGTGTTAAACCGCGCTAATCGCAGAGCAACCGCCGCTGTATAAATAAAGGCGATCAACCATCCCACTTTACCCAGCTGATTTAAAGTCCAACTATAAAACAATAATGCTGGCGCGACCCCAAACGTGACCATATCCGATAAACTATCGTACTCAGCGCCAAACGCCGTTTCAGTATTCGTCATACGAGCAATACGTCCATCCAAGCCATCGGCAACCATGCCAATAAAAATGGCAATGACAGCAACTTCGTACCGTGACTGCATGGAGGCAACTAATGAATAAAATGCCGCAAATAAACTAGCTGTTGTAAATAAATTAGGTAACAAATAAATGCCTAAACGCTTTTCTCTATGTTTCACGCTATTAGTCCTAGCAATGATTGGCCCAATATCTTACCATATACTTCTCACGGTCACAATTTGAGACTTTTTAAAAAACGGGCCAGAATTCTGTGTGTCATGTGGAATCTTTGCTAAAAAAGGAAAACCCTATGCACTCTAACGAACGTTATAGACAAGCACGACAAATTACTTTAATCGGTGCTGCTAGTAATGTTTTATTAGGACTAATTAAACTAGTCGGCGGCCTTTTCTTTCATTCCCATGCCCTGGTTGCTGATGGAGTACATTCTTTTTCAGATTTATTTACAGATGGTATGGTATTAATAGCATCCAAATACGGCAGTCAAGATGCCGATGATTTGCATCCTTATGGTCATCAGCGTATTGAAACAGCGGCAACCCTTCTATTAGCCATGTTATTAATTCTAGCCGGTGCTGGAATTGCCTGGGATTCAATAGATGAGATGTTTCATAAAGCAGTAACCATGCCGAGTGCGTTTGCATTACCCATTGCCATCTTGTCTATTCTCTTTAATGAAGTGCTGTTTCATTACACACGTCGTGTAGGAAATCGCATCCACTCCCCTCTCATTATTGCAAATGCTTGGCATCATCGCTCGGATGCCGCTGCGTCCGGTGTCGTTCTCCTGGGTTTGCTGGGTAGCGTCGCGGGCTTTACCTTTCTCGATCCGCTTGCAGCCGTGATCATTGGGGGAATGATTATCAAGATGGGTATTAATTATGGCTGGAATAGCGTTAAAGAACTCGTTGATACAGGCGTTGAATCTCAAAAAATTGCTCAAATTGAACAAGCTATTCAAAGCGTTGATGGTGTAAAACGCATTCATCAATTACGAAATCGCATGATGGGTAGAGATGTTTTTATTGATCTGCATATACTCGTATCGCCGTTTATATCAGTATCAGAAGGGCATTATATAGCTCAAAAAGTACATCAAACTCTAATTAAACACGTTGATCACGTTAAAGACGTGACCGTTCACGTCGATCCAGAGGATGACGAATTGATTTCGCCATCGCTCTGCTTACCAAATCGTAGTACTATTGAAAGCTCATTATTAGAGAGTTGGCAAAAAGATTACCCAGATATCGAATCGTGGATAATGCATTATCTCGATGGAAAAGTACTCATTGATATCATTACAAAACAGCCCTTTAATCAATGGCAAGCACTGCAAGAACGTATTGAACACGATTTACCTAAAGAGCGAGATGTCACTATAGTCCGTTTATTGAGCATTCACGGAACAATATTAGGATCGGGAACATAGTAAAGCCCTGATTGAGCAAATAAGGAACATGCATGGTTACTACTAGCTTAAAATTATTTTTTGCATTCAGTATTTTTATTGTGATCCTACTTGCGGGTTGGTATCCATTCAAAAAACGCTTGAAGGAAAAAGACCATTTTGATTTTCCTGTAGGAGAAACACTTGCTACGGGCGTTTTTTTAGGCGCGGCATTATTACATCTTCTGCCTGAGTCGGATGCCATGTTTACTCATTTGGGCTATCAATACCCATTTGCTTATTTAATTGCTGGTCTTACTTTCTTATTGTTTTTATGGCTAGAACATTTAGGCAAGGAGCTTTACCAACACCAGAGGGCCGAACACCCAGCATTTGCTTTGCTTGCATGGATGATGTTATCTATTCATTCATTAGTTCTTGGTACAGCCCTAGGATTTAGCCAAGATTATTCCATGGCTATTATGCTGTTTTTAGCGATTATTACTCACAAATGGGCAGAAAGCTTTGCAATTTCAGTGCAATTAAATAAAACGTCGTTAACCACTCGCAATAGTTTAATTTTGTTCCTAACGTTTGGATTGATGACACCTGTTGGAATATATATCGGCTGGTATTTTGGCCATGGAGTAGAAACAAAATCATTAATCGATCCAATCCTCATTGCCATATCAACGGGTACTTTTCTGTATCTTGGCACACTACATGGTTTAGAGCGATGCGTTATGGTCGAGCGTTGTTGTAATTTACGCTACTTTAGTTTTGTCATTATTGGTTTTTTGTTAATGGCTTCGGTAGCGCTTTATTAACATTGACAATCACATCCGTGAAGGTTCCATAGTTTGGATCCCAGGGACGCACGTATTTAAATTTTATTTTAGATGACGCAGGATACTTGTTACTTGATCGTGCCGTGAACGTAAAAATCATCTTACCCCCAGCCCCCATTATTTGTTGCTTTGTTGGTGTTTGAAAAACGCTTTTAACGAACCCAATTTTAGTCTTATCATACGATATAATGGTCCATTGATATCCGGTCGTAGGGTTTGCCGGAAGCATGACAACAAATTGTGGCTTATCCATGGTGACCTCGATTATTTGAGCGTCAGCCGCAAACAACGTACCCGAAAAAAACAACCCTGCAAGCATTTGATGTGCTCTAAGTTTGCTCATCTGTTACTCCTATTTGGACTTATATCCCCATAAAAGAAAGAGAGCGTTCTCACGCTCTCTTTTGGTCTCTCACTTATATGAACTGACCAGTTTTATTAATTACCAGCACCAGTCACTATATAAGTTTTTGTATACGTTGTACCGCTCTTGACTATGTTCAAAGTACAAGTCGCTTCGAGTCCATTAGTAGCAGCAGCGGTATCCGCAGTCAGGTAATAGTTCGCTCCAGCAACGATACCTAGAGTTAAAGCTGGAGTGATTGCACCACCAACATCAGAACATTTAGCTACCTGTATACACTTACCAGCTGTTACCACGTTCCCTACTGCAGAGCAGCCAGCATAATTAATGGAACTTGCTGTACCAAGAGAACCAGCCACTCCATCAATCGCTGCCTGTTGAGCATTAGATTGTAAATCAATAAAACGAGGTATCGCAACGGCTGCTAAAATACCCAAAATAACAATGACGATGACCAATTCAATCATCGTAAAACCTTTTTGATTTTTCATACGAGTGTTCATTGCATTAAACTCCTGTATAATTACCCACCAAGTCATCTTCAGTTTATTTTCACAATCAGCTGACGTGTTAAGACAGCTACATACAGTGTAGACCTATATTTGCAATAATTCATCAATATAGTAATAATATACTGCGCTCAGCATAATTACTCACACTTCTTCGACAGTTTACTTGAACTGACTTGCCATATTCCACATCGGCAAAAATACGCCTAACGCTAAAACCAAGACAATTGCTGCTATAAACACCAACAAAATGGGTTCAATGGCTTCGCTTAAGTGAGCTAGATCATAGATGAGTTCGCGTTGATAGAAATCTGCGACCTCATCAAGTAAGGTGTCAATATTGCCAGACTCCTCACCTAATGCAATCATTTGTATCATCAGCGGAGGAAATAGCTGGGTTTGCGCTATGGCGCCTGCAATAGTATTACCACGAGCAATCAACTCCGAGGTTACTTTTATTTTTTGAGCAAAATAAGCATCATCAGTGGATGCTCCCACGAGCTCAATCCCTTCAACTGCCGTCAGTCCCGCACGTAAAACCATAGCAAACAATTTTGCAAAACGAGCCAGTGTAATTCGGTGGACAATCCAGCCCATAATTGGAATTTTTAATTTAAAATATGCCCACAAAACCATACCGTTGGGGGTTTTAACCCAATAACGAAAAGTCACTACGATAATCAACGTTACGCCAATCAAAATATACCAATAGCTAAGAATAAAGTTTGAGGTAGCCATGAGTATCAATGTGGGTAAGGGTAAAGCCCCTTGAAAACTTTTAAACAATTGCGAGAAAGCTGGAATAACAAACGTATTAATAACTAACAAAGCAATCAAAATAGCGAAGGAAACCATCTTAGGATAACGAAAAGCGGTTTTTATTTTTTTCTTGGTTTCTATTTCAAGCTCAACATATTCTGCCAAATAAAGAAAGGTTTTATCCAGCTGACCGCTACTTTCCCCTACTTTGACCAAGTTGACAAAAAAAGTAGAGAACACTTTAGGACACAAGCTCAACCCAACGGATAAACTCCTACCTTGATTCAAGGTTAATAAAACATCAGTTAATGCCGTAACCAATTGTTTATTTCGAGTTGTTTCAATCAATCGTGTAACCGTGGTAATAATAGGTATACCTGCTTTAAGCAACGTATACATTTGCCGACAAAACATTTGCAGCTCTTTTTGAGGAACTTTTGCTTCAAAAAAATCAGGTAAAACAAACCTCGACTTCGTTGCTTGTTTTTCAGAAATTATGATGGGGTTTATTTCAAGTGGGATCAGTGATTCTATTTGCAATTGCTCAGCTAATTCTTCAGCTGAGTCAGCCTCTCGCCGCCCAACCGCTTTTTTTCCATTTTTATCACGCACGATATAGCTAAATTCTGGCATAGTCCTCTACTCAAGTGATATAAATTCTTCATCCGGCTGTCCCACAACACGTATCGCTTCATTGATGGATGTGACACCCTGCTTGACTAGGGTCAATACGGATTGAGTCAGCGGTTGATACGATTTGCAGTCTAGAGCAGCTTTCGCAAACCCTGCCACATCACTCAATCGTAAAGCCGTAATCATGTCATTATTCAACTCTAACAATTCATAAACTCCGGTACGACCAGTATAACCGTGCATTCCACAATGAGAACAGCCCTCAGCATCTTTACATTGAATACTTGAAGGATCTACGTGCATTGATTTCAACCAAGCAAGTTCCAACTGATCAGGTTCGTGATCTTTTTTGCATACTCTACATAAGTTTCTAATCAAGCGTTGGCCAATGATAGCCTTGACAGCAGCGGCAACCATAAATCCTTCAGCACCCATATCAACGAGACGTAAAGCTGAACTCACGGCATCATTGGTATGCATAGTGGCCAGCACAAAATGCCCAGTAACGGCAGCTCGCATACCAATAAGTGCCGTATCAGCATCTCGAATTTCACCCACCATAATCACATCCGGATCTTGTCTTAGCACAGCCCGCAAAACGCGAGAAAAACTTAAATCAATTTTTTCATTAACTTGCACTTGATTCAAGCGACCTATCCGGTACTCAACAGGATCTTCAACAGTTATAATTTTGCGCTCAGGGGTATTGAGTCGAGTTAAAATGCTATATAAAGTCGTGCTTTTTCCACTTCCAGTCGGCCCAGTAACCAATAACATTCCATATGGTTTATTATAAATCGCCTCAATGCGCCTAACCATGCTTTTATCAAAACCGAGGCGGGATAAATCAGCGATTGCCGTGGATTGCTTTAACAATCGCATGACTAACGATTCACCATTAACAGTAGGTACTGTCGACAATCTGACATCATAGGCTTGTCCTTTCAGGTCAAAACTAAAACTACCGTCTAGAGGAATTCGATGCTCTGATATATCGAGATTAGCACGTAATTTAAGTCGTTGTATAAGCGCTGCTGTGATGCGTTTTTCATTAAAAATATATTCATTTAGAACACCATCTATACGAAAACGAATACGTAATGTTTTTTGATCGGGTTCAATATGGATGTCTGATGCGCCAGCCTGTACGGCATCCCGAAATAAGGAATTCAATAATTTTACCACGGGCGCCCGTTGTTCCTCGACCTCCATTGTTTCATCAAACAAATGATCACGAGATATAACTAATTCATCACCCATTTCGCTCGACAATTCTTTGGCAAAATTACTGATTTCATTCGTACGTCGATAGAGCCTATCAAACATACTCAACAGTAACGTCTCGCTAATTAAAGCGGTTTTGATTTCTCTTTTTAAAATTTTTGAAATGGCATCAACCGCATTGATATCCATCGGATCCACCATTCCAACTAGCAACGTGCCACCAGGCTGTTGTTCTTCTAAAATGATAGCGCTGTATTCCTTGGCATGCATCTCCGGCAACAGTTTAACAATTAAGGGATCAATCTCTTGAAAGAGCAAATCGACAAAGGGAAGGTTCCGTTGTTTTGACAATAATTTAAGTACATCTTCTTCCGCAATTACATTCATTTTAATCAGGATTTGACCCAATCGTTCGCCGCTCTTTTTTTGAAGCTCAATGGCCTGATCCAATTGCTTTTGATTAATCAAACCAGCTTCTAACAACAATTCTCCTATACGTTTATGTCGCATGGTTATCCTTGTAAAGTTTTTAATCTATTTTCTGCGTAGGAGCGAACGGAAGGTTGACTAGTATCGCTTTGACTGGCTCGTTGGTATGCTTCAATGGCTTGCTGATTAGAATGTTTATTTTCGAAAGCAATACCTAAACCTAACCAATATTGCCCATTTGCTGGATCAAGTTTAATTAACGTTTGATAAATACTTCCAGCTTCCGTCGTACGACCTAATGACTCGAATATTGCCGCTAATATGGCATAATACTCAGGCGTTGTGTTAATGTCCGGATTGAATGGCTCGAGTAAAGTCAACGCCTCGCGTTGATGACCTTGTTCAACTAATAGACGTGATTTCAAGATGATCAAGCGAAGATTATGCGGTTGCAATTTCAAACCATCATCCAAAATTTCAAAAGCGCTTGCAAGTTCCCCATGTGAGAAATAAAGAGCTGCCAAATTTTCACGTGCTTCAATAGAGGCAGGAAATTTTGTTAGAATGGTTGAGAGCAACTCGATAGCTCGCTGATTGTCCCCATCTTGTATCGCTTCCAAAGCTTTGTTGATATGTTCATCATGCCAATCTGCTTGCGTGAAATGCACCATGTCTTTGTTTGCAGACGTGGTATCCTCTCGCTCAATGGCCATTTCATCCGCATTATTTTTAACTTGCTCCCAAGTCTCTTCTTCAATGATCGGTTCATCATTGAGTACCGGAGTTGTGGGCATGGTAACAGGTGCCATGATTGACTTCCGTTCCAATGATGATGTCGGCGCCGTTTTTAACGGTGTAACGGACTTTTCCCAAGTCATTACAATGTATGTAAACAATGAAAACATGATGATAAGCGAGATCCCACACACTATGCTAGGTGACACTTTAATTCCGTTCCTGCCAATAGACGGTATAGCCAAGACGGCTGGACGCCTGGACGTCTTACTATTCAGATCCTTGAGCATTTCGTTTAATAAACTCATAATAAACCATATTTTTGATACACAATCAAAAGTGAAGTAAGACAAAGACCTGTCGTTAAAACCAAAATAATTGCCGAGGTAAAGGAAAAAGTGACAGGCTGCGTACTCTCCGTGTCAGCAATCGCACGCTTCATCGATTTGGTATCTACACGTTGTAAACCCCGACCATAACTAACCAGCAATGCCTTATGACATAACACATTTAGCAATCTGGGCAAACCACCGCTAGCGCGAAAAAGGTGTTTTTTTGCTCCCGATGAAAATATCATACCGTATGTATAGCCAGCCCGAGCAAGACGGTGACATAGATAAAGATCAAGCTGATGTTTGTCCAGTGATTTTAAACAGTATGAAAATGTAATCCGTTGTTTTAATTGACGCAGGGCGTGTTTGTTTAGTGTGACATCAAGTTCATGCTGACCAAACAATACAACTTGCAACAATTTTTTTTCTTCAGTTTCTAAGTTGGTCAAAAGACGCACGGCCTCAAGACAATCATCCGAAAGTGCTTGTGCCTCATCAACAATTAATACCGTTTGTTTATCCGCTTTATGCAATTCGAGCAAGCGATGAGTAATCAACTCCAACAATAGATGTTGAGGCAGATCTTTTTCAATACTCAAACCCAACTCATGTGCTAGTGACAGGCGTAGGCCATGGCTATTTTGATCTGGATTTGGAATATAAGCAGTAACGTATCGTTCATCAAGCGTATTGAGCAATAATCGACATAACAACGTTTTACCCGTACCTACCTCACCAATTATTTTGATAAACCCTTCACCCTGTTTAAGACCCAATAAGAGTACGTTTAAAGCTTCCTGGTGGGTAGGTAGATCGCAATAAAAATTAGTATTTGGCGTTAATGAAAACGGAAATTCTTTTAGTTTAAAATGCTCGAGATACATCATGTTCTCCTTGTTTCAACACCTTCGGCGTCCATTACTGCATTTACGAGGTCCATCGTAAATGCCAGCCTTAGGACCCAACGTGATTGGCTCCTCACCTTCTGTGCCAAAAATATCAGGTCTACCACCAATATGAAATCCACGTTTTAAACCTGCTACACGTTGCGTGGACTTAATCAGATCTCGGTTTGTTGTCGCTCGGTTTACAACCGTCGCTTTGATCAAGATAACCAACTCACTTTTTTGCGACGTTTGTTTGGTTCCACGAAACAACGTACCAAGAAATGGCACATTCCCAAAAAATGGCAACTCCGCAATATCTTCAATGGTTTGATTTTGCATCAGTCCACCAATAATAACAACTTGACCATTTTTAGCATGAACAATGGTATCTGATTCACGGATGGTACTATGTGCCAATGGCGTAGGTGTGGGTGTTGCTGATCCCACGGTTAACAATTTAATCTGTTCGGTAACTAGGCTTACTGATGGATGCACATGTAATGTCACATCCCCATGCGCGTCTATTTGAGGTGTCACATCTAAGGTGATGCCAGAGAAAAACGGTGTTATTACTTCGGTAGGTTGAGCGACTGCTAGACCGGAAGCTTGACCTGGAGTAATACCACTAACAAAGAATTCGTCATTACCTACTTTAATCAATGACTGTTGATTATTCATCGTTGCAACACGTGGACTGGATAATACTTGCACTGTTCCTTGGGTGCCAAGAATTCGAATGGTTGTAATAAAATCGCTAGTCCATCTAATCGTCGCCGTATAAGCAGCAGGAAAGTCAGTCAATGAAATACCCGTGTTTGGAAAATCACGGATGGAATTTAATTGCAAACCAAAAGCATGCCAATCTATGCCCATTTGATAGCGATCATTTAAAGTAACTTCTAAAATTTTTGCTTCAAGGATAACTTGTCGATCCATGCTATTTTGTATGAGATCAAGGTAGGCGTCTACTTGTTTAAGCTCCCTTGGTGTGGCGCGAACGACAACTACGCCGGCCAATTTATTAACCGTAACGCTGCGGTCTGCTTCTGTACCAATCATATTTTCTAATGTTTTTTTCAGTTGATCCCAAAAATCAATCGTACTATCGGTTCGGACACGTCCTATGCTACCTTTAGCCAAAGCACCACCACCAGCAGACGCGCTAGGACCGCCAAGGCCACTAGCTGCTCCCCCCGTGGCGGCCGCACCACCACTCGTACCTTGTACAACTTCGGTGACCTCGCCCGAGTGCAAGCGCATTTCTGAACTGCCACTACGTTGTAATTCGAGATAGTTAACCGAATAAATTTTAGTTTGCATGCTATTCGGCACTACTTCATAACCACCAGAAATTTGGTTATAGGTGTAGCCGTAGGTATCTTCCAATGCTTGTAAAACCTGTTCTACCGTCACGTGTTTCAAATTTAAGGTCACATTACCTTGGATATCTGGGCTAACAATAATGCTTACTGGCGTGTCTTTAACTAGGCCCATGTAAAATGTGCGTGCGGGTACATCGTTCACCGCAATGTCAAAACGTCGTTGAGAATAACTATCATGTCGTGGCGATCGAAATTTGAGATCTGGCATCAGAGCTCTGGACATTTCATTAGGGTTACGCGCACCATTTCTGGATGCTAAATTTTGATTGTTGTTAATATCTTGATGCAACTCAACAGTCATATCGTCAATTGACGTACCATTAAGAGGTTGCCTAGTTGTGCAAGCCACCAAACCACATACAAAAATCAAAATCCATTTTTTCATTGCCGCCACATCCCTAAATCGAATAAATAAATGGTCCGTTTTTGTCCTGGCCGTGATAACACTACTGAATTTGTTCTGATTGCCTCAACTTTGTCTTCCCCAACATGATCGCCAACATTCACATATTTGTCGTTAATTAAAGCAACGCGTCTCGTTGGGGCGATAATAATAGATTGCAATAGATAGTCTTCTTCTTTTTTTTCTTTTTGCTTCGTATTATCCGTTTCAACGAATTCTGCTATAGCGGGTTGCGTTGGATCGCGTAAGGCACGTGTTTGCGCATTTACGCTTTGATTCCATAGTAAGATAAATCCTGGGATTAAGCAAAAACAAAATAATAAACGGTAACTCATTTAGATACTCCTTTTGTCAGTATGGGAGTAACTGATGCGGGCTTTAACGTATAGAATTCGACGCTAGCAAGAGCTTCTGGGTAATGTATCACTTGATAATGAAATGTTTCCCAAAATAATTGCCATTTTATCGACTCGACACGTTGCAAAAACTTCATAATAGAAAAATAATCACCTCGTAACGACAAAGAGTAGTGAATCATGTCAGAAGGATTAGAGACTGTAGATACCGTTGGTGGCATTGGTATTGGAGATGCTCCAGGCTTCGGCGCTACGGCTACAGGAAGCGGTGTACTAACTAACGGCTGTGCAACTTTGGCCACGGTTGAAAAATTTTCAATTTTTATATTATCGATGTCTTCGAGTATGGCGTGGACTAGCGCAGCTAGTTCTTTATCACTAATATAACTATGATGAAAATGAGTAATGTGCTGATTTAAATCCTGCAGTTGTTGTTGTAAGCTTTTATATTTAATAATGAGTTTATCCACATCATGATTTTTGGCAAGGATTAAAATATTTGCGTATTTTCTCTGCAAAATATTGGTTTGATTTTGTAAATGAGTAATTTGTTGCTGTATCTCCGTCGAAGCTACTGTCTGTGGTCTATAAATCACAAAAAACCAGGGAATGTAGATTATAAATAATAATCCACATAATATGGCAATGCGATGAAGCAAGCTAAGGCGATCTACCATAAACTGGATCTTAGCTAAACGTTTGCTAAACGACATAATTTTCCTTATTCATACTGTTGACAATTCATTTAAAAATGTCTTCAGTAGTATTCGTAATATTGAACGCTGTATACGATTTTTCCGATATAGCTTTCACAGTAAACACATTAAACGTTGTTCCAGCAAACGTGGTCGAATCTTGCATAGACTTTAATAATATAGAAAAATCAACGGGTTGAGTCATATAACCGCTCAACGAAGCACGCTTTGTTTTCTGATTAATGGATATATCACTTAACCATAATCCATCAGGTACTACTTTTGACAAAGTGTCTAAATAATTAGAAAATCCATAGTGCAATGCCGACTGAGTTAAGGTCGCATACTCATTCTTTTTATCCTGTAAGTCTTTTTCTAATGCACCAACTTGTATGGATAAAGGGGTGTCACTGGCAAGCAACGGATAGCGTTTTGCTGCTTCCTGAAATAAAATGGTCAATTGAGTATTGTCTGCGTGAATCCGTTTCACAACAAAATAATCGTCGATTTGAGATAGGGCCATACTGAATGAAATCACAACAATTAGAGCAAAAGAGGTAATGCTTGCTAATGTGATCCATTTAGCTGGTAATTGAAGCGGCCCGGAAGGTAGATACTTAAGAAAATCAATTTGTTGTTTCATAAGAAGGACTCCTCCTGATTCAAAGTTAGTGCCCCAGTAATACTGTAAAATACCTCGTGTTGCTGCTCCAAACTAAGAGACGGCTCTATAGTCAAATACTGATTTAAATCGATGGTTTCTACGATTAAATCAAGTTTTTCTCCGATGGGTTTTAAAAAATTGATGACATGATGAAAGCCCGGTGTGAACAGTAGTCGTTTGGGTTCAGGTATATTTAATTCGTTGACACAGTAGTCGATACTTCGTTCAATTTCAAAATGCATATTAGCCAACTCAACAGGATCATCAGCATCTTTCGTTTGAGCTGGTAATAAGGCCCGAATTAAGTAAAATATATCCTGATAAATGATATGCAATTTGCGAACATCATTACAAATACTAATCACAATGACTGGTTCATTGTCGGGAATTATTTGTATAAGTCGCATCAGAGATAATACATTTTTTAGTGCCATCTCTGCGACAGTTACTGTCGTTACATTTAAAAAAGCCAGCTCCAATAGCGCCCGCTTTTTATTTAATGCCAATAACGGAGTAATGGCCGCGAAAATCTTATGTTTATCATTGTTGTGATTGGCTGGTACTATGCAACTATCGATAAGAACATCATCCAAGTCGTAATCCGAAAAGCCTTTCAGATGCCATCTCAACGCTTTCGCCATATCAGCCTCAGGAACATTTGGCGCGTCCATCAAAATAAGCTGGTATTGGCCCGGTAACAAAATCAACTTACAATCATGAGCAATAAGATTCAATCTATCGACATCATCAGCCAACGATTTGATTACCACGTGATCTGAATCATCGGTAAGCATACGACTTTGACTAAATAGTACACGTTTATTTTGTTCTACCACAGCAATACTATACCTGTTTTCATTCAGACTACAGGCAATGGACAACTCCGATTTTGATTGTTTTTTATGCCAGAACATCCCAATTCCTCAGTTAATTAATCCATGCCAGTCACCTTTTCAAAAAAATCCTAGTCAAGATTAAATTTTCCTGCCTATCCACTAGTAACCTCGGGATATTCTAACTATTATACTAACTATACTGGAAAATAGTGTAATTGAAAGGAGTTCTATGCGCACTTACTTAAATTATTTAACCGTGCTTTACCTTGCTTTGTTTCTTATTGGCGATGCCAATGCGGTTCCCTTAACACCACAGCGCGAACCGAAAGAAAATAGTTTTTACGTATGCTATGAAACATCTCGCATACATCATTCCGTTAAAGCCCCTCTCAGCACCTTCAGAAAATATCAATACCTAGGTTGTACTATTATTCGAACGCCCTGTAATGCCATTTGTCTTAAAAAGGAAAAATGCCCTCCAGTTCCATTAAAACTGTTTGGATGGTTTGACACGTATCCTCATGCTCTCAATGCTTTTTATCGTTGCGCGTATCGTTGAATAACGGAGAGATAATGAAATCACAGGGATTCACTTTGATTGAATTAGTTATGCTCATTACCGTCCTGTTAATCCTTTCAGTGACAGCATGGGTACGCATGCCTTCTGTGAATTTTTTTCAAAGTTACAGCTTTTCAAACATCCTACTATATGACTTAAACCTAACTAAAACATTGTCAATGAGTCTGAATCAACGCTATCGTCTCATCATTGGAAGCAGCTCCTATCAAATTCAAGATCAAAATGGCGTTGCCCTATTGAATCCGGAAACCAATAGTTCGGTAGTTAGTTATCCAACAGGAGTCACCATTACTCCAACCACTACCATTGTTTTTGATTCACTAGGTCAGCCGTATAATGCAGTAGGTACAACTGCTTTAACAACGACGCTAACGTTAACTGTCTCAGCCTCTGGAACAACTCAAACGATCAGCGTGAGTCCACAAACGGGATTTATACAATGAAAAAATGTAACTACTCACTCCGTAGCAAGGAACGGCCATATTTGGCGCATAGTGAACGAAAACGATTTCGAGAAATGCTCATCCCGGCCTTCGCCGGGACAGGCGCAAGCCCATGTATGCTCCGTTTTTTCGAAACCGTTTTCGTTCAACCTGCACTCAAATCTGACCGTTCTCCGAGCGTCAACAGCACCCGCCGAGCAGTTACGAAAAAATATCAGGGACAAACGTTAATTGAATTGACCGTATTTATTGTTATTCTCGGTATTGTATTAACAGGCATCTTGCAGGCACTCCAAACCGTACTTTTTTATAGTGGTCAACCGGGACATATCTTAACCGCAAGTCAATTAGCTGACGCACGAATGAATATTATTATTCAACAACGACGAATCCAAGGAGTTACGAGTATGAGTGATCCCTGTCTCACTGGATCGTTAAACGCCTGCACGAGTATTAATGGTTTTGCAACAACGAATGGTTATGTCGTATCCAGTTCAATTCCTGCAGCAGTAAATGGGGTGCGAACGGCAACTGTGACCGTCAGTGGCACGGGTAATGCAACACTTATTGCGAGGTTTGTTCAATGAGAACTGCAAAGGGTTTTACACTCATTGAATTGATTTTGGTAATCGTGCTAGTGGCAATCTTAGGCGCCACCTCCAGTTTAATTTTAAGTCAAACATTCAAAGCCTATTTTACGGGTAAAAAAATAGCGGATTTGGCAGTACGAACCAATATTGCATCGGATAATGTTATTCGTGAGTTAAAGAGCGCTGAAAGTTTAACTGCTCTTGGTGCCACCACTCTTACTTTTATTAATCAGCAAGGGCAAACCGTGGTCATCGATCTGAGCGGAACTACATTACGACGAAATGTGGATGCAACTGGGGCTCAAATTTTATGTACCCAAGTTACGAATTTATCTTTTGGATTCTTTGATCAAACCTATGCAGTCACTGCCGTTGCTGCAAATGTTCGCTTTATTACGATGGAAATTAAGACCACCAATGATGGATATCCGTATTCGCTCATAGGAGGTACTGTGTTGTGTCGTAGCAAAATAAATAATTTAGAGATATGTTAGGCTGGTGAGGCGTGCCATATTGAGAGGACTTACAAGAATGCATAATAAAAAAGGATTTTTATTAATAACAGCTGTGATTCTTATCGTGATTTTGGGGATTTTAGGTTCTGCGCTCGTTTCTATGTTTATTCGAACATCCGAAGCCTCGCGGCATCTTCAAGCAATCCCTGCAGCAAGCGCCTTAGCTGAGAGTGGCCTTGAACAAGGTAAAAAAAATCTAACCGAATCAATCATTGCCAATCGACAAAGTTGCACAAACCTAAACTACACGGCAACATTAACAACCGGCACGGCCCAGGCAAGCCGTTCGCAAAGCAGTGGAAATAGTGTTAATCCACGCTATTCATACAGTACATTGACATCTGGCATCACCAATAGTACCACTCCTACCTCTATTGTTGTTTCTGATACCAGTGTATTTGCCCCTCGCGGTCGCGTGATGATTGGACGTGAGACCTTTCAATATGGACGTATTACTAGTGCGACGTCACTGGGTAATATTAGTCGTGCACAAGATGGTAGCTTAGCCATTGCACACCCTGTTGGCAGCGAAGTGAGCCAATATCAATGCACACTCTCTGGAACAGGTTCTACAGCTACCACCAGTCGAGAATATCAACAAGGTGCTCACCAGCCTGCTGTCTATGCCATAGGAGCTAACGGCACATTGTTGCTTTGGAACAGTGATACATCCGAACTCGCCTGGCAAACCGTTAACAGTGGAACAACGAATAATTTTAAGGGAATGTCTTTGCAAAATTATCATTCTGGATGGGCTGTGGCGAATAGCACCAATGGTGTTGTGTTTAATCTCGCTAGACTGCAGGGAAATAGCTGGGCAAATATAGGTATCTCTGATACCAATAATGCGGTTAATCTTAATGCGGTGTATGCCACCTCTTCTAATGAAGCCTGGGCTGTGGGTGATCCAGCCAGTAATAGCATGATTATTTATAATTGGGTACGTAATGGAAGTAATGATAATACCAATTGGTGCATCATGCCTTGTAGAAGCAAAACCCTGACGGTCAGTCCAACACTGATTAACTCGGCTTTGTACGCGATTAAAATGTATGATATTGACGGGGATGGGTATGCTGACAGGGGGTTCGCTGCTGGCGTTACGGCAGGCGCTGGTGGGGGACAAGGCGGAGGGCAAGGAAACCAAGGGCAAGGAGAGGAGCATTGTAGTGAGCAAGGTATGAGTCATGGAGGATGCGGAGGGGTATTTTCTGAAGATGGAACAGGCACTACGGGGGGAGGCATTATTTTATACTACTCTGGTACAGGATGGAGCCCCATCACAGCAGCACCTTTAAATTATTCCATGCCGTCCATTATAGGCCAAATTTTAGACTTAGATGTGACTCCATTGGGTAATAGTGCGCCTGTTGAAGCATTTTTTGTTGGACGTACCAGCAGTACTACCTCAGCTATCGGCATCATAACTCGCCTAAGAATGAGTGGTGGAGTCGCTGCATGGAATACAACGAATAATAATTTTGCTCAAGTGTTGAAAAGTGTTTCTGTAATAGATACGGACGGTGATGGTTTTGCAGATTTTGGTTGTGCTGTCGGTAATGCTGGTACAGTCGTTACGTTTGATAGCAATATGAATACGACGCTAACCACATTGAACGCATCCATTAATTTAAATTCGGTGGTCGTACTCAGTAGTACAGATATATGGGTTGCAGGAGATAGTGGGGCACGGTTCCATTATAATGGCACCAATTGGGTGCCATTCAGTGACGGGTTAACTACCAATACATTGTATGGCATAGCAAAGGTATCATCTAAAAATAGTCCGTTTAGTCTGTGGTATGAGTTAATTAATTAGGGGTCTAAACCATCTAAAATAGTAACTGCTCGGAGGATGCTGTTGACGCTCGGAGAACGGTCAGATTTGAGTGCAGGTTCCTTGCTACGGAGTGAGTAGGTACCTAAAATAAATCTTTCGCGATGGCCACGTCCCGTGCCGTCTCGCGAGAAATAAGATCGTCATGTACCAATTGTGTTAAATGCTGATCCAACGTTTGCATACCAAACTCTTTTCCTGTTTGGATGGTTGAATACATTTGGGCTATTTTATCTTCTCGAATCAAATTACGAATTGCTGAATTACAAAGCATGATCTCCAATGCAGCTATTCGTCCGCCTCCTTTCCTTTTTAATAGTGTTTGTGCGACAACGGCTTGAAGTGAGCCGGATAACATCGATCTGATCATTGACTTTTCTTCACCAGGAAAGACATCGATGATTCGATTAATTGTTTTGGATGCAGAACTGGTATGCAACGTGGCAAAAACCAAATGCCCAGTTTCCGCAGCCGTCATTGCAAGACGAATTGTTTCCAGATCTCGCAATTCGCCTACCAAAATAACATCCGGATCTTGGCGTAATGCAGAACGTAATGCTGCGCCAAAACTTTCTGTGTCACGAAACACTTCACGTTGATTAATTAAGCAGTTTTTTGAATAGTGTACAAACTCAATTGGATCTTCAATGGTCAGAATATGCTGATAACGAATTGTATTAATATAATCAATAATTGCTGCAAGTGTCGTACTTTTACCCGAGCCCGTCGGTCCGGTTACCAAGACCAATCCTTGCGGAAACGATGCGATTTGATTGAAAATAGGAGATAAATTCAGTGCATCCATGCTGAGAATTTCCGTAGGAATGACACGAAATACAGCAGCAGCACCTCGCTCCTGCGTATAAACATTCACACGAAAACGCGCCAGTGCGTTAATTTGAAAGGAAAAATCCGTTTCAAGATGCTCTTTATATTCTTTTCGTTGCATATCATTCATGACCGAATCAATCATGCTAGCAACATCTTTTTTCTCCAAAGCGGCATGATCAACATTATGCAAATCACCATCAACACGGTATTTAGGAGGCAATCCCGCTGATAAATGCAAATCAGACGCCTTATTTTTTACAGCAAAATCTAAAAGTTCTGTAATATTCATGTCATATTATCCTCTGGACTTTAGCCGTACACTAATCCAATGTATTGCGATATCGTTTAAACCCAATAAACATAACGACTACCATGAAACCCAAAATCGGTACAACTTCACGCCAGACATCTAAAAAGCCATTTCCTTTCAATAAGATACCTCGTACAATCATTAGAAAATGTGTCAGAGGTAACATGTTGCCCAAATATTGCGCCCATTGAGGCATGCCTCGAAATGGAAACATAAACCCCGAGAGTAACAATGAGGGCAAAAAGAAAAACATCGCACTTTGAACCGCTTGCAGTTGATTCGTTGCTAATGTTGAAAATGTTAATCCTACTGCCAAATTAGCCGCGATATACGGTAAGCATAGTAATAAAAGTAATAGCACACTTCCCTGCATGGGCACCCCAAAAACAAACTTAGCCATAAATAAAATCAATACAATTTGTATGTAACCGACAATAATATAAGGTAACATTTTACCAATCATCACTTCCAATGGTCGCAGGGGAGTGGCAAGTAAATTTTCCATTGTTCCTCGTTCGTATTCGCGAGTAATCGCAAGTGCTGTAATAATAACCAAGGTCATCGTCAACACAACCCCTAATAAGCCAGGAACAATGTTATAGGCCGTAATAGCTAGGGGATTATAAACAGAATGTATCATCGGGCGATAAGCAGGCGAGCTCGTTGCTAATGATTTAAGTGGTCCAACGAGCTCCTCGGACAAAGCAAGACCAGACAACTCACTAAATACAGAAACGGCACGGCTCGTAGCGGCAGGATCCGTTGCATCAGCTTGTAATAGCAATGTTGGCTTCAAGCCTTTGACCAAGTCATGTGAAAAATTAGGCGGGAAATTAACTACGAATTGAACTTTGCCAACTTTCATCAGATCATCAGCTTCTTTTTCAGATACGGCAGGACTAATAAATTGAAAATAACTTGAGTTTTGCATGCTCACTAAAATTCGCCGGGTAAATGCACTTTGATCATCACCCACAATTGCTGTTGGCAAGTGGCGTGGATTTAAATTGATTGCAAAGCCAAACAAAATAAGCTGTATCATGGGAATGCCAATCATCATTCCTAAGGTTGTCTTATCTCGACGCATTTGCACAAATTCTTTCGTGACCATTGCTCGCAGACGTAATGCCGAACCTAAAAAGTAATTTTTCATTTTGAAACTCATAGCAGATCCTCAAGAGAAGATGATCCACGATGTGTTTTCTGAACCAAACTAATAAACGCATCCTCCAATGTCGAGTTGATTTCTTCATAGTCGATGGCATGTTGGCTTTTCAATGCTTTAAGACCTGATTCGATTTCTTTCGAGTCAAACCCACAGACATGAATTTGTCTACCAAACAAAGCTGCCTGCGTGACACCCGCTGTTTTTTTCACAAGCTGAAGTAGCCTGGTGGTCACATCACCCGATATATTCCAAGTTTTTAATCGTGTTGAAGCAATCACTTCATCAACGGTACCCGTTACTAGTAAGTCACCATACGCTAGATAAGCCAGACGAGTGCATCGTTCCGCTTCGTCCATATAGTGTGTGGACATTAACGTGGTAATGCCTCGCTCACTCAGTGCATGAATTTTATCCCAAAATTCACGCCGTGCTATCGGATCGATTCCAGAGGTCGGTTCATCTAAAAGTAACACCTCAGGCTCATGTAGCAAGCAAGCTGCCAATGCTACGCGTTGCTTCCAACCACCGGATAAACTTCCAGTAAGCTGTAGACGACGAGTAGTCAGCCCATGCTCATCCATAACATTCTTGACTCGTTCTTTGCGATTATCCAAACCATAGACACTCGCTATAAAATTTAAATTTTCTTCAATGGTAAGATCCGTATAAAAGCTATAATGCTGAGTCATATAACCAACTCGTTGTTTGATTTTGAATGATTCTTTCAAAATATCAAAACCCAAACACGTCCCGTCACCCGAATCTGGTGTCAGTAAACCACAAAGCATGCGAATCGTCGTTGTTTTTCCACTTCCATTCGGACCTAAAAATCCAAACACCTCACCTTTTTTCACACACAAATCAAGGTTGTTAACAACTAGACGCCCTTGAAATGATTTACATAGGTTTGTAACGTCAATAATGGCCTCATCATGCATGATCGGACTCAACAACGATTACCACTGGTTCGCCGGGTATCAATCGTTCTGAACACTCTACTTGGGCTTTAATGCGAAATACCAGTTTATCGTTATTATCGCGGCTGTAAATTAATGGTGGCATGTATTCTGCCTCTGGCGAAATATAACTAATTTTTGCTTTCTTTTTATTGCTTGTTCCATCATAGTAAAACAAAATGTCCTTACCGATACTCAAATCAGCAAGTTGGTTCAAAGGAACAAAAAATTCAATCCGAGTGTTATTGTGTGTTAGTAGAGATGCAATAGGTCGCCCGTCGGTTACCCACTCTCCTTGCGTAAAATAAGTATCAAAAATTACGCCATCGTCCGGAGCAATAATCTGTTTCTGTTCGGCCTGCCATTTTGCTAGTTTCAACTTTTCCCTTAACGAACGAGCAAGTGCACCTTGTGCCAAAATTTGATTCGGGCGCGCGCCCATCTTAGCTAATGTCAAATTTGCTGTATATTCATCTAACAGCGCTTTGGACTCATGTAAGCGTTCAATCGATGCATCCAACGAATCGTTATCTAAATAATGCTTGGAAGACAAGATGCGATTTCGTCGTACACGGATAGTAGCTAAAGAAAGTTGCGCGTTAGCTTGGGCTATTTTTGCCATGATTGCATCGATTTCAGGTGGGCGCTTCGGTTTCTTTAGATCAACGAATAACTGGACAGCTTGAACTAATTGATTGTCTACTTCCGTTGTTGAAAATGACTGAGGTTTAGGATCCAAGGCAAATAACAATTGCCCTTTTTTTACTTGTTCCCCGCGATGAACTAGCATCTTCATCAACACACCTGAAAAAGGCGTCGATAAATAGATGTTTTCACCCTCAACATACCCCTGATACTGATGACTCGGTTTCCCGCAACCTGTCAACGTGACAAGAATCATTATAATAATGGAGAGTCGAACTCTCATAGATGGCTCAAGGATTGGCTAGTTAGAATAAAGTATATGGGATGTATCGTGGGTAAATCTAGAAGTAATTAAAAATAAACTTTAAAACCATAACATGTATACTGAATAAGAGTATATTGGTGCACACTGGAATACACAAATCTTTAATCTCGTGCTCAGATTCGACCTACTCGCTCTGGTAACTGTTAAGACGTTAGAATTAGTCTTTTCGATGTTGTTGGGCCCTAGGGCCCAACCCACATGATATGCCACTGTGCTTTCACAGCGGTGTACTGCTAATAAAATCCTGGCGATGACCTACTTTCACATGGGGAAACCCCACACTATCATCGGCGCTCGAATGTTTCACTTCTGAGTTCGGGATGG
>JAUYQG010000045.1 GCA_030695645.1 Legionellaceae bacterium | reverse complement strand
TGAGCGCGTCTTTTTGCGCGAAGGATCTCAGATTGTGCAAAATTCAGGAGATCCTTCGCGCAAAAAGACTGCGCTCAGGATGACGTGCTTGCTTCGTGTTCAGTGAAAACACTAAACTTATCCACAACCTGGGGAGTTACTCTATTTTTAAACATCGATGCATTGCTGAGTTGCTTCAATATACTGATTTGATACTGGATGGTATATCTGAAACTTCAGATCAAGAACATGATTTATCCATAAACTTTAAGTATGCTGGTGTTAGTGAGGCATTGGTTGATCGTTTAAAATTGAATTATATCGCGGACTGAATAATGACAATTGTTTTGTTTTAAAGGGAGCAGTATGTTTTCGTGTAATAAAACACTTCACCAACTATTTGAAGAGCAGGCGGAACATGCCAAATATAGTTAAAAATCGTTCATCCTCCTTAATAAATTTTAATTTAAATCCAAAAGCAAATAGCCGATTGTTTTGTTTTCATTGGGCAGGTGGAAATGCTAATGCATTTAAAGCTTGGCATCGTTTTTTGCCTAGTAGCGTCGAGGTTTGGGCGATACAATTGCCAGGACGTATGCATTTAGCGTCTTTAGAACCCTATACTGATATGCATGCTCTTGTTGATAGACTATATAAGGATCTCATGCCTTATTTAATTGACAAACCCTTTTCATTTTTTGGCCATAGTTTAGGCGGATTGATCGGTTTTGAGTTGGCGCATTATATACAAGAACGACAAGTCATTACGCCAATTAAAATAATTGCATCAGCATGTATGGCACCTAATAATACTCAACGCCCATCTTCGACGCCGCTCACAGAAAATGAAATATTTGAAAAATTACGAGCATCGAATGGCACACCATCGGATATTCTCAATGATAAAGAATTATTCTCTATGTTTTTACCGATTATGAAAGCTGATTTTTCACTTTACCAAAATTATTACTATAAGTCTGGTCGACAATTAGATTGTCCCATTACAGTTTTTGGTGGGAGAGATGATGATATCAGCGAAAAGGGCTTATTTGACTGGCATATGGAAACCACAAAACCATGTGTTTTACAGATGATTTCAGGAGGGCATTTTTTTATACATCAATCACCCGATGAGTTTTTTCCTAAATTGTCTAATGAGTTAACTTTAGGAGTGCAGCCATGAAAAACATCCAATTGCATGTAGGTATTCATAAGACTGCCACGACAAGTATTCAAGAAACACTCTTTACAAATAAAGTATTACCCAAATATATGCATCAATATTATTATCCGAAATCTTGGTCTTCAAATCATGGGTCTGTATTATTGAAATTAAGTGATGCCCACTATAATCTGCCATATTTAGTATTAAAAGAACAAAATCATTACATAAATAAACTACATAAAATAAATATGTTGAATGAAGTTGCTTCTATTTCTGCTGATACGTTGGTTATTTCTGCAGAAATATTGTGTGTCGCTTCAGAAGAAACGTTGGAAATGGTTAAAAAATATTTTGAATCAATTTACGAAAGTGTCAACATTTCTATTATGATCTACGTTAGAAATCCGGTGTCTCATTTTACGAGTACTTTTCAACAGGCAACCAAAACCATATTTTATTGCGCAAAAAATGATCTTGAAATGTTTGTTGAATTATATTGCAATGAAAAAAATCCACTGCAAAAGTTTATTCATATCTTCGGACAGGAGAATATTAAAGTAGTAAGGTTTGAACACACGTTAACGCATCCATTTGGTCCAGTTGGGTATTTTTATGAAAAATGCTTACATGTTGCCCCGAATGATCTAAAAAATATTCAATTTAAAAAATGCAATGAAAGTATGTCTCAAATTGCAACAGATATGTGTTTGTTCATTAACCAAAAAATTCCCATGCACAACAAAAATAGAACCGGATTTTCAAATGAACGTCGTTTAAACGATTTGGATGTGATAGCTAAATGCATTTCTGGTGAGAAATATAAGTTATCAAAACAAGAACGATTGAACCTATTAAATCAATGTGGAAATTTATTGCGCCACTTAAAAGACACTTTTGATATTGATTATTTAACAGAGGATATGCGTCAAGCCATTCTGATGGACACAGAGCCTAATCATGAACCTTCGTGTCAAAATATTACAGAGATAAAGAGAATATTTTATCAATTGGATTTCAATATTCAGGAAGGGCTGATTCATTATTTGCGTGAGATAAACAATATATATTGTGGTGACGCTCAACAATATATTGAAATAACGCAGCTTATTCATCAATTAGAAAAAAAGCAAAAGAAATGGAGCCATAAGATAATGACTATTGTGATGAAGCAATATAGGAAGTTGAGAAATCTTTACACACTATCAGTGCCATTTCTATATTATGTGAGATTTAAAATAAAGAGGCTAACAACGTGAGTGCCGATCAGAGAACTTCCATACAAGCGATTTATAAAGCAAGTAGCTTGCAGCAAGGCTTTATTTATCGCGCATTACATCACCCAGAAGATCATACTTATTCTATCCAAGCCATTGTGGATTACCAGCAAGCGCTTGATTGTGTGTCGTATGAAAAGGCTTGGGAATTAGCTATTGCAACTTACCCAGCATTACGCGTTTGTTTTAATTGGGAAGAGTTACCAATTCAGATTATTATGAATAAAGGGTACCTTACGTTTGCAGAACATGATATTTCAGAAGAACAGAATCAAGAAGAGGAAATTTTACGTATTAGAGAGGCAGACTTAGCACTGCGGTTCGATTTAACCCAACCGACTTTGTTCAGAATCAATTTAATTAAACAAGATGAGACACATTATTCAGTGCTGAAAACAGCCCATCATAGTATTCTCGATGGGTGGAGTATTGGGCTTTTATGGATGAAAGTTCATGAATATTATATTCAATTATGTGCAGGGGAAACACCCGTTATTCAAGAGGAGCCTACTTATCTGTTAGTACAGCGTTATATGGCTAAAAATCAATCATTGGCTGCTGATTATTGGAAGAACTTTACCAAAAAAACACGGTTTGCGAATGATCTAAATATATTCTTTGCGCAACCTATCGACTTACAACGTCATCGGATATCTGTTGAAACAAAGGCGCTTACATTGTGTTTGTACCCAAATGAGTATTCGCTTTTAAAGCGGGTTACTTCAGAAATGGGTATAACCTTTCATACGCTAATTCAATTTGCTTGGCATAAATTAATTCATATTTATACGCAAGATCAGGAAACGATTGTTGGGACTGTTGTATCTGGTCGAGAGCTTCCCATTGAGGGAATTGAAACTAGCGTGGGTTTTTATATCAATACCTTACCTTTATCAATAAATTGGGAAGCAGAAACAACCATACGACAACAATTAGAAGCGGTTTATCAACAGATTACAAAGCTACTTAAATATAGTTTTATTCCTTTAGCAACATTGCAAAGTGAAGGTAGGCCGCTTTTTCATAGCCTGGTAGGGCATCAAAATTATCCAATGCAGTACGTCGATACCGAAAAGCTTATTATATGTCAACATCGCTATACAATTGAAAGATTAGATTATCCTTTAGCGCTCATGATCTCAGAAAATTTCAATCAGCTTGAATTGACATTAAAGTACAATCAAGATTGTTTGACGCATGAGATTGCGAAGCGTCTATTGCAATTTTTGCAGCTGATATTACAGCAAGTGCCAGAAAAACTAGATAAGCCGCATACTACAATAAACTTATTAACGCATGATGAATATCATCAAATGATTATCGGTTGGAATAAAACAGAAATGATTTATCCAAATCATATGAGTATTCATCAACTGTTCGCGGAACAGGTTAAAAAAAATCCGCATAAGACCGCGCTTATTTTTAAAGGGCAAAAAACCACCTATGAAGAACTGCACCAAAAATCGAACCAGTTAGCTCATTTCATTCGAAAGCAATATCAATATAAAGACAAGGCTCCAAGGTCAGATATTTTCTTTGCGGTTTGTATGCATCGTTCGTCAGAAATGATCATTGCGATTTTGGGGATTCTGAAATCGGGAGCCGCTTATGTGCCAATTGATCCAGATACACCCAAAGCAAGGATAGAACACATTCTAAAAGAGACACAAGCAAAACGAGTGTTTGGTCAAGATTTTAACGATAGCTTATATCAATATGAATCGAAAAAAGATCTTGAGTTAATGAATACGCCGGATGATTTGGCTTATGTTATCTATACCTCGGGCACGACAGGTTTACCGAAAGGCGTGATGATTTCACATCGCAGTGTTGTTAACTATTTCATGAATGTTTTGCTTTATTTACCGCCTAATATTGAACGCTTCGATTTCTCGACAAGTATAGCATTTGATTTATCCATCACGACAACAATCGTGCCGTTGCTCGCAGGAAGGTCGGTGATAGTTTATGACGGGGTGCAGGCGAACCTGGAGGACTACATACAACATTTATATACTTATGACATTGATTTTATCAAATTGACCCCCTCTTATTTAAATCAAGTCTTTTCGCACCCCGATATTCCGCATATCAAGGTGTGTTTTTCCGGCGGGGAGCCCATTAAAAAAGCTCATTTACAACAAATTTTAAAGCGCACGGGTGACTTTTATGATGAATACGGTCCAACAGAAACGACGGTGGGGGCTTCCATTGCACATAAAAATGAACTGAAAATGGCAAAAAGCATTGGAAAACCCTATGGTAATTATACTTTTTATGTGCTGGATAGTGAGATGAACCCCCTGCCCGTTGGGGCTATAGGAGAACTCTATATTGGTGGTCTCGGACTTGCAAGAGGATATCTTGGACAGGAAGTAAATGAAAACTTTGTAATCAATCCTTTTGTTTCAGAACAGCGTGGGTCAAATCAACTTTCAAGATTATACAAAACTGGTGATTTAGTTCGGTGGACTCCAGATGGGTGTTTAGAATATATTAATCGCAACGATTTTCAAATTAAAGTGAATGGCTATCGTATCGAACTGGGTGAAATAGAAACGGTTCTTCGGCAGCATGGAGATGTCAAAGATGTCGTTGTTTGTGCTACGGAGGATTCATCTGAAAAACAACTGGTAGCTTATATTGTTGCTGATATATTTTTGCCATCAGAAAATGAATTGTTAGCGTTTTTGGCAGAGTATTTGCCAAGTTATATGTCACCAACCAGCTTCATTTTTCTGGAAAAAATTCCGTTGCTTGGCAATGGGAAAGTTGATAGAAAGGCATTACTTGCGCTGCATATTAAATCTAATTTACCGATTTATACAGCACCTCGAGATGAGTTAGAAGTAAGTATATGTGATATCTGGAAAGCAGTGTTCAATCTTCAACAGATAGGCATCAAAGATAATTTTTTACGTCTAGGCGGACATTCGATTTTGGCAATTCAGATTGCACAGCGGATCAGCCAATTAACAAAACGAAAAGTCCAACTAGTGGATATACTCAATTATCCTACTATTCTTCAATTGAGTGAATTCATACGAACACAGACTAGACTACAGCATATTCCAGTGGTTGAAGAAAGTAGAACCCTGATGTCTTTTGGACAAGAACGTCTCTGGTTCATTGATCAATATGAAGGGGGTACTGATGCTTATCATATTCCTATATTGGTTCGCCTTGATGAATCTATTGATAAGTGCAAACTCATCGATGCATTACAACACATTATTCAAAGACATTCGATTTTGAGAACATGTTTTAAGTTAAGTGAGAATGGACAATATTTACAAGAGATAACGGAGCAGCAATTAGTGGTAGAAGAACAGATTGATACGGGTGAATTTATTCATCGTCTTTTTGATTTAACACAAAATCTTCCAGTGCGTGCGGGATTTTATATCGATTTGTCAACACAAGAGAATTACTTGCTAATTGTATGTCACCATATCGTTTTTGATGCATGGTCTGAGAATCTCTTGAACCATGAATTATGGAATTATTATTATGACAAACCATTAAAATCACTTTCGATTCAATATAAAGATTTCGCCATTTGGCATCGGGAAAATGTAGAAAAACATTTAGATGATTTGGTTCATTACTGGCAAAATAAGCTAACAGGTTTAACGTTTTTTGACCTTCCATCCGATTATCCAAGACCATTACATATGACTTACCGTGGAGATTTTGTACACTTTAAAATCCCTAAATCTTTATCAGCTCAACTAAAGCTGCTTGCACAAACCCAAGAAGTGACCCTATTCACACTATTGTTGAGTACTTTTGCACTTCTTTTATCTCGTTATACTCATCAAAAGGATTTACTGATTGGGACCCCAACTGCTATGCGACAACACCCGCAACTAGCTGATTTAATAGGGTTATTCTTAAATACATTGGTTATTCGCATTCAATTAGATTCAAACGCAACATTAAAAGAATATTTATATGCTATGCAGATGATTATCAGTGAAGCACAAGCACACCAGGACTTACCCTTTGAGAAATTAATAGAATGTTTGAAGGTTGAACGTGACACCTCAAGACATCCACTTTTTCAAGTAATGTTTACAGTTCAACATCAGGATGCCCGAAATACAAACTTATTCGGTGATAATTATCAAGCCGCAAAGTTTGATTTAGAGATGTTTATTCAAGTTTCAGATCATGAAATAACCGGTAGTATTCAGTATGCAACCGCACTCTTTAAACATGAAACCATTGAACGGATGGCAAAACATTATGAACATCTTTTGCAAATGATGGTTAATGAAGAAAATCAGTCTATTGGCACTTATACTCTTTTAACTCAAGCTGAATATCAGCAGATTGTAATTGATTGGAATGATACAAGCCGAACCTATCCTAAAAATAAATTAATACACCAATTATTTGAAGAACAAGTGAATGTCATGCCTAATAAAGTGGCGGTTATTTTCGAACATCAACAGCTGACTTATCAAGCATTAAATGTAAAATCAAATCAATTGGCGCGCTATCTTCAGAAGAAATATTCGCTTCACTTAAAACAAGAGCCATGTATTGCAATTTGTATGGATCGTTCACTTGAGATGATTATTGCTATTATGGGTGTGCTTAAAACTGGAGCTGCTTATATCCCTATAGATCCAACTCATCCCCAAGATCGCATTGACTATATTTTAAAAGAAACAAATGCGCTATGTATTTTAGAAAACACGCTAATAGACTCTACGTTTGATAATGAGTCTTCAGACAATATAATTTCAATAGGAGGCTCTGATCGTTTAGCCTACGTGATGTATACATCAGGTTCTACAGGAAAACCAAAAGGCGTTATGGTACCTCATCGAGGTATTATTAATAGGATCAGTTGGATGCAGGCTAAATATTCCTTACACGATACTGATGTCGTCTTACAAAAAACACCTTATGGTTTCGATGTTTCAGTTTGGGAGTTATTTTGGCCTCTGATGTATGGCGCAAAGATGGTAATTGCCAAACCAGAAGGGCATAAAGATAGCCGATATTTGCAGGAATTGATTCGAAACCATGTAATAACAATTATCCATTTTGTGCCTAGTATGCTTTCTGAGTTTTGTAACCAACAGATTCCAGAGAGTTTACGCCATGTGTTTTGTAGTGGAGAAACATTATCCATTAGTCAGGTGAACGCGTTTTATGCATCGTCTAAACACACCGCTCAATTGCATAATTTATATGGCCCAACTGAAGCAAGTATTGATGTGACTTCTTTTGATTGTCATGATGGTTTGGCATCGGTACATATAGGAAAAGCAATTTATAATACCCAGTTGTATGTTTTAAATGATGAGTTACAACCGGTCCCAATAGGTATACCAGGCGAATTGTATATTGGTGGTGTTGGACTTGCACATGGATATTTTAGCCAACCTGAACTGACTAAGGAACGTTTTATTTCTAATCCATTTTCTTCCGGCGTTTTATATAGAACCGGTGATATAGTGCGCTGGTTAGCAGATGGAAATTTGACATTCATTGGCCGTAAGGATTTTCAAGTTAAAATACGTGGTCATCGTATTGAGTTAGGGGAGGTTGAGCACGTTTTGCTGAGTCATTCAGAAATTGAGCAGAGTGTTGTGATTGCAAAAAATACGACTCTGATTGCTTACTATATTAGCAAAAAACCACAGGAAAAGACTGAGCTTTATAAATATTTGGCAAAGTATCTGCCAGAATATATGCTACCAACCCACCTGATTGCGTTAAATAATTTCCCACTGACCATCAATGGCAAAGTTGATCGAAAGGCATTATTGTTTGTTGAAGGAGATGTTGATAGCGATCCTTATTGTCCTCCTAAAACACAAAAGGAAAAAGTACTATGTGGTATTTGGATGGAAGTTTTGAAAATTGAGCAGATTGGAGTGCATGATGATTTCTTCAGACTAGGAGGGGATTCTATATTAAGCATACAATTAGTGGTAAAAATGAAAGCATCTGGAATAAATGTGACAGTTCGTGAGTTGTTTACATTTCGAACGATTTCAGGTGTGTTGAAAGAATGTACAAAAAAACAGATTCAACAACCGGATCAACAACAGATTTATAGACCCTTTATGCTTATTTCTCCGAAAACCAGGGTTGATATTTATAAGTTGTATCAAAAGTCATATAAAAATATTGAAGATATTTACCCTGCTAGTGCATTACAACAAAGAATGCTAAATACTTCATTAAAACATCAAAAAATGAGAGTTTATCACAATGTGTTTTTATATCGTATTATGGCTAATTTTGATGAAGAAAGGTTATTACTCACTTGGAAAGCGTTGATCCAAAAGCATGCTCTACTTAGAACCGCGTATATTAAAAATGATAACCATGGATATTTATCGATTCAATACGAACATATCACTATTGAGCATCAATACACAAAAATAAGTGGTGCAATTGATAATAACATTATCATCGACAATGAAAAACAAATAGTTTTTCCATTTGAAAAACCAGGTTTATTTAGAATTTTAATTTCTTTTATAAAAGAAAACGAATTTACTTTCGTATTTTCGTTTCATCATGCTATAGCAGATGGCTGGAGTATGTCTCACATGATGAATGAGTTTATGGAAGCCTATCTCTATGAGAGAAAGGTTCAAAAAGAAGTATTACCTCAATATGCACAATTGGTAATGAAAGAATTATCGGTTGCTGAGGATGTTAAATATGCAGATTTTTGGGCTACTTACTTATCAAATTATAATAGAGCTTATGGGGAATTTTTATCTGATCAGGAACAATGTTCATCTACAAAACAAATAACCCTAACGCAAAATTTGACTATTGACCAAGGCCTCCGTTTACTAATGCATGCAAAAAAGCTAGCCATATCCCCGGATGTTATTTTGTTTGGATTATATCTATTAGCATTGAGTGAGGTGTTTGATACATCTGATATTGTTGTGGGATTAATTGTTAATAATCGTCTTGAAGAAGCTGGATGGGATAAAGTATTTGGGTTGCATTGGAATATGATTCCATTTCGAATGAATGTAAAACAAGAAGATCTTGTTTACGAAAAATTGTTCCGATGGATCGATAAAGAAAAAATTAGACTGCATGAATATAAAAATTATCCCTGTCATAAGATAAACATGAATGAGACTGACAGTGATTTTTATCAATGCGCATTTAATTATATGCATTTTCACGTCATCGAGCATTTTTATCAAGATGGTAGATTGGTGTGGGAAGGAGGATTTGAGAGGTTATCAATTCCAATGTGTTTGAATGTTGTACGTTTTGGCAGTTCATTTCAACTGATTCTCAAGGTAGAGCAGTCACTCATTCATAAAAAAGTTGCCCAACGTGTATTATCTTTAATGAAGCATTACTGCGATAAAATCGAGGATAAGGAGCGAATATTAAATGATCCTTAACTCCGTAGCTTACTCATTATTGGGAGGCACGAAGCAACCCAGGGAACAGAGCTCCGAACCCTGGGTTGCTTCGTGCCTCCCAAAGAACGTCTTCCTTCTCCCCTTCTCTCCGGACACGGGGAGAAGGGGCCCACAGGGCGGATGAGGGGCTCTCGACAGAGGCGCTCTTTTCCGATGTTTGCCGTACATGGCTGGCCGACTCGCAATGACGAGTATGTGACAACCGGATAGGCAGGCGTTAATTGTCCTGATTGTAAATGTTTTTACAAAATTAGCCGATTGTCGTTGATATTATTGGCTTATAAATATGTCA
>JAUYQG010000044.1 GCA_030695645.1 Legionellaceae bacterium | reverse complement strand
TGAGCGCGTCTTTTTGCGCGAAGGATCTCAGATTGTGCAAAATTCAGGAGATCCTTCGCGCAAAAAGACTGCGCTCAGGATGACGTGCTTGCTTCGTGTTCAGTGAAAACACTAAACTTATCCACAACCTGGGGAGTTACTTTTATTTAATCATTTTTGGAGCCTATTATGCCAAGATTACATCTAGCGGCCGCTTCAGGCGACGTTGAAAAAGTATTGAGTTACCTAAAAGCAGGTGATGATATCAACGATATGAACGAAAGTGTTACCCATGAAGGTCAGGTTTGGACACCTGGTCATGGCCACGCCGGTCGAAAAATGACGCCTCTTCACCTTGCTGCTTACAATGGACATACAGCTATTGTAGAAGTACTGGCTAGAGCAGGCGCTTTATTAAATGAAAGGGATGCTTGGCGTGATGTGCCTGGGAATACGGCATTAGAAATGGCAGTCGATCGAAAGAATTTTACCACAGCCATTAAATTGGAGAAGTTAGGCGCTCTATTTGGCGTTGGCGATTTATATAACGCCTTATATAAACGCAATATTCGGGATGAGTTAATGCATGCGGCCATTTATAAAAAACCACAGAATATTTATGCCATTCATGCAGAAGGGCTTTTAGAAAAAGAAGCGGCAGACTATGCTCTAAGGTTGGGAGCAGAATATGGAGCGTTATCGGTTATTAAGGCGTTATTAGATTGTGGTGTCGATGTAAATGCTTGTGATTTAGATGAACCGATAGGGTTTAATTTTAATTCGATGAAGCACAAAACACCATTAGGAATTGCCGCTGAATACGGTCGTGAAGAAGCGGTTCTCTTGTTACTGGAGCGAGGTGCTGAAGTTGATAAACCAACACATATTAACCCGAATCAAACAACCAATACGCCTTTGAGAAAAGCGATGTGTCATTTGGATTTTAAAAATTCCAATCCTCAGTTATTCGAAAACTTACTTTCCTATGGTGCTGATTACAAAAAAGTTGATGATATCGCATGGAGTTTCTTCGCTGAAAAAGGCTCAGCGGAGGAAATGGCGGTGTTTTTAAGATATGGATTTGATCCAAATAGGCAATATAAAGGTAAACCGTACCTTCTTCACTGCATCAATGCTCATCGTACCATTGCTATGCCTTTAATTATGGGTGGCGCTGATTTGCATTACATCGATGAAGAAGGAAAAAATTACCTGCATCATAGCCGTGATTCACAATTAACTCAATTATTGCTCGAGAAAGATCTAAACCCATCATTAAGGGACAAAAAAGGCAAGACGCCTATTCACTATGTTGACCAACAAAGCGCGGAAATATTGGCTGATATTCAACATAAACCGAATTGGTTTGATTTTTCCGCCAGATTCTATACGCCAAAAGAACTCTATCATTTGTCTTTACATGATCACCGTGTGTTATCCTCACCCAAGCTCTTTCGTCAATTGAATATTGAAGTTCAACCCAATATACATGCGGTCGATGAGAAAGGCATGTCAGTATTGCGAAAATTAGCACATGGTGCTTCATTTGAAGGGTATTTAGAGAATCTGATATGGCTCGTTGAAAATACAATGGTCGATGTAAATCAAGCCAGTCAGGATGGCGGATGGACCGCATTACATGATGCGTTTAGTCAAATCCAAGGTTATGTCAGCATGGATTATAGCGATCAGGATGTGGCTGAAAATAAATACGCACAAGCAATTGATGCCCTTATTGCCCATGGCGCAAAACCAATTCCAGATAAACAAGGCCGTACCCCTTTGATGTGTTTAACCTATAATGAATTTAGCACCACATATAATCATGCTGTGATTGAGCGTTATCATCGTTTTGAGGCCGAGCATTATGGTGTTGATGCAACGTTTTATAAGCCACAATTTTATAGTGTTCGAGATAGTGGATTTAAAACGAAAGGTGGTGACTTTAGTTTACCTATTATCAGCCTATATGCGTTTTCAGTACCCATTCCTAAAATTCTGGCCGCTTTTTGGGAGAGCATCGAAGCAGGAAAACAAATCCATGACGAGCAGGAAGAGGTAGCCGCGATGGTATTTCCAGGAAGAAAACGATTATCGATTTTCGCTATTCGGGATGCGCAGCTTGATTTTCCCATGGCACAATTCTTGGAGAAGTTCGAAGCCGAACAAAATCTTATAAGCGAAGCCACTGGATTTTATGATCTTTATTTCTCCTGTCAAATTAATTTTTCCGAAAAGACCGCTCCTGAGGTGCTAGAAGAACTTGTTGAAAAAATGAAGCAACAAGGTCTTACTGCAGAATATAAGTCCTTATCAAGGTGTCGAGGTCTTTATTCAGGACATTGTATCGAGATAAAGGAAAAGAAAGAAATTCTGAAGTCTTGGGTCGATAGCAACGACGCAAATTTTATTCATATAATCACAAATACATTATAACGAGGGTTTTCCATGCGTATTACAGTAAATTTACCTATTGAGTTTAACGAATCTTCAGATTCATCTAATTATGAGTTTGTTTACCTCAAAGATGCTGTCTCAGCCATAAAAGAATCATTGCCTTACCTTATTTCTAATGCTTCTGACAGTCATTGGACTATATCTTGCATTGCAGGATCTGATAATGGTCTTAGTGTTGAAATTTTTTCAGATGATAAGACATATAATCTATCTGCATTCTATCAATTGCACAATATTAGATTATTTTTCGTAGACATGACGTTTGAAAAACCGTCTGATAATAAGATTTCTTTTAAACTACAAGTCCTAAAAAAACATAAAAATTGTTTCTATCGCTCCATTCTTGATGTGGCACGCAGTGCCCAAGATGAAATACAGTTTTTGCTTGATCATGAGCAATTTTGGTCATTTAGATCAATGGACGTTATTTTGTATCTTACATCTGAGCGCAACTTATTTGATCCAAGAGTATTGGCTAAGTTACCTGAGTTTGTGGAATCGGATAACCTGGCATATAGGAGTGCTGCACTGTGTGTTTTAAAGCAAGCATTAAATGACCCTCAAATTAAAGAACTGGCCAAAAATCTCATTACCAAACTTGCACAGCCACGAGAAGAAAAATGCACCACTTATTGGGCAATTAGACTTAGCGCTCTCACGGCACTGAGCAAATTGTTACACGAACCCGATGTGCGCGTCTTTTTCGAAGACATTACTCAAAACGATGAACGACATGCCGTGCGAACTCATGCGCTTAATCTGCTTGAGAATCTTTCTGATGCTGAGTTCAACTATCGAGTTGAGCTTTATCAAAGAATGATTTTAAAACTGCTCCCTCAAAACGAACATGATTCAACCACGATTTTCAGTTTGGAGTTTTGTATATGGAATGATCCGGCTGCAAGTGGCGAGGTTTTTCGCTCTGGTCACGTTGATGTTAATCGATTGGTGAAACTATTTAGAAGGAGCGCGCTGTCTTATTCAATTGGCGCTCATATTACTGGTTGTATAGGCTTAAATCCACTTGGCGGATTTACTTCGAGTATCAATCAAACTGCTGCACTTTACTCAATTTTGAAATTGATTGCCTATACTTGTGACGACATTGCAATTTTCAAGCATATAACAAAAGCGCTCATTGATATTACTCAAGCTCATCCTCATCTGGGTTTATTAGATTCTATTGGAGAATTACTCGATGACGTGTGTAAAAACGCTAGGATAGAACCACCTCAAAAAGTACTTGATTTAAGAAAACCAAGAGTACCGAGTCGAGATAATAATAGAGTAGACGGAGCATTACTGGGCGGCCTTAATCAAGAACGAGAGTATTCAGTATTTACAAAAGTTCGAATCAAATCACTATTTGATTTAATTGGAAACCCAGAACTTGATGCCAACATCCGTATTGTTGCAATCAGAGATTGTCAACAGTATCTATTTACAAAATTTGATTATAGCTGGGTTCAAAAAGAGTATAAAGGTTATCGTAACCAGCTCATGCCACAGCTTTATGAAGTTGCTAAAAATAGTGATGAAAATAAAGAGGTACGTCGTGCAGCGTATCAAATCATATCCTGGTACCGTTCTATTCCTGAAAATGTTGCTGCTCATCGAATTCAGTCCTTTTGGTATAAGGCTCGCCTTCAAAAAAGGCAAGAAGAGCATGAAGATTCCACTCACTCGTTGGCTCAAAATTTCATCCGCTAAACCATAGGGTTTGTTGACAATTCAGATCTCTACGTCCCGCGGCCATATCGTTACCTATAAGTATGGCGGCAGGACGTAGAGATCTGAATTGTCAACAAACCCTATAAAGATCAAGTGGCTCTTGTTTGATATTTCATCATGCCGGTTGACGCCTGCATCGCATGGTTATTTTGGTACGAGACAAATTTGTTTATAAATAATGTACGAGGTTGTAATGAATATAACAGGATTGGTAAGTGATTTTATAGTATATTTACAAAGCAATTATGAAAAATTGGGTAGCAGCAGATATCAACTCTCTTGGATTGAGCAACAAGCAACTGATTTTCGACACGCAATGCTATATGCTGAACAATCAGCACTAACTTTATTTGACCCATCAATGAATGGTGATGTCCTTGCTGATTTTATAAAAAATATTCATCGACGGTGTGCTCAAGAAACATATCGTATTGCTGCAAATGCTGTGCATGGAGAAACCGTTCAATCTGAACGTGTCGGTTTGTTTCGGACAAGCGAGTCATTTTCCATGAAAAATGTACCTATTCTAAATATAGAGAATGCAAACGATACAGCATTTTTACGCACTGGAAAAATGCCAAGACTTCTGGATGGTCGTTTACAACTCATGGGGCTCAATCCGAAGACGATGTCTCAGAGGGATAAGGAGCGCGCCATGCATGGTCAACTAGCTTGGCTAGATGCAAATAACGTGGTACAAATCGCGGCCTATGTATACTCTCACATCAGTCCAATTTCCAGTTATTATTTCCTATGTGGTTATTATCGAGATAATTTCATGAAGACTGCGCGCTCTTTGACGGAAAAAGATAAGATGTTCGCTCAATTTCTTGAAACAGAAATAAACAATTTAGGTAAGAGTTTAGAGTTGTGCTTTAATAAAGCGTCCAATGAGCTTAGTCCTGAAGAACAATCAGCAAATGAGTTGGTTTATATTACATATCTGTCGCCTGATAAAATTCCACTGCAGTTCTCTGAATACACGCATGATCTTGTGCAAAAAATACATGGGTTAGATCGGCATGACGCGAATAGAATGGCTGATTTTTGTTTGCAAACGTTTCAACGATATATTCGTATTCATCCATTTTTAGATGCCAACTATAGAACGTTTGGTATTTTTATGAACATGATTTTATCACACGCTGGTTATGAGTATCTTAATTTTCATGATAGCGAAATTAAGAGAGCACTGAATACGCCTTTTGGAAAAACTGGACCGGAGCACGATGCTGTCATTCATATATTAAGTACAAAACTAACGAAAAAGCATGTTTTTTCTCTGTTAGATGAATCGTCGCCATTACCAACGCGCTCTGGTTTATGGAGTTGTGAAGAGCCTGGGAAAGCTATTCGTAGCGTTACGGCGAATGGAAAGAATGATGAACTACTGATTTTATTAAAAAACCATCCCGACATGATTAATGCAATCGATCAAAATCCGAGTAAAGGTTGGACAGCGTTACACTGGGCGGTTCATAAAAATCAACTGCATTGCATGAGTACTTTGTTGAGTTTCGGTGTTCAATATAATATTACAGATAAAACCAGTCAACAACTCACCGCCATCGATCTTTGTTTGCTAACATCAAACCATGAAATTCATCAATTGTTCGTCGAACACATTCAACAAAAATATATGAAGAGTGAACTTCTAAATGTTGATAAATTACTGCGAACCGTTTCTAATTTTGGTGACTTAGATGCGGTAAAAATGCTAATTGCTGCTGGAGCCAACATTAATTCATTCGGTCCTGAAACTGGACAAACTGCCTTGCATCGCGCGACGCAACAAAAACACGTGTTAATCGTTGCAACATTAATTGAGCATGGTGCCGATTTAGCTATTCTTGATAGAAAAGGAAAGCGAGCTATTGATTATGCAGAAAACGACGAACACTTATTAAGATTCTTTGATGACAAAACTCAATTAAGCTTGAATGGCATTCATTGATTGTCTTACAACGATGATTACGTGGGCACGTGGAATATTACGGTGTCTCGCTTAACTCAGATCGGGTGTACAGTTTTGTTCATCATGCGACAGGTATTTTCTTTAAATGGATTAACCGAAGAAGCCAGCGTAAAAGTTTTAACTGGGGGCAACTCGAGAAATTTCGACAAGCTCACCCTGGCGTCAAGGTAACCACGCGACATCATCTCTTCTAACTCTGTAGCGGAATGTGAACGATTGTGTGGATGATGCATTTGCAAAAATCCACCTGAGTAATGTCTGATCGTCAGCCCATTGCTTTAATAGAGCCCGATGGGTTGGAACTGGGGGCCGGCTAAGGTGACTTACCGGTCTACCACCTAACCAAAATAGTTTAAGACTTATTAAATCGGTGATTGTTAAACTCGAACCGATCCCGGGAAAAGATCAATCTTTTTATCGGGATGAAACGTTAAAAGGTTTTGCTCTAAGAATTACAGCTATACTGCGCGCGGCCACAAACTTACGTTTTAATTCTCGTGTTGACGTGTGAGGTATGTGCACGTAGCTTCATCAGTTAGCGCGATCTGCCCCCTCTCCCGCGACGTGAAGTTGGCAAGAAAACCGGTGTTCTTCGCGGGTTGGGCTTTATACATGACCTCGATGACGCGTTTTGTGTTTATACTATACTGCGTGTGGGCACAATTTCAGGTTTTCTTAATGTAAATAATAGGATACTTTTGTTTGCATGAAACGATGGACACATGACCCTCTGAATTAAAGAGCATGGGATTGATCATGAGCGCTGAGGAATACTCTCAGTGCTCATGATTAGTGATTATAAAGGTTCTTTTCGAGAAATTTATCATCTTCTTTCGTGTACATCTATTCGGTGAATATACATTGATGATCGAAACCATCAGTGGCTATATGGCTCAACCCCAGTTGCACGAGCAGGCTCCTCAGCGTTTACACCCTCCATAAAAGCCGAATCACTGGGCGCAACAGAAAAAAAACCATGATGGCTTGGCTCTACTGACATTACATTGTCTATAAACGAAATAACAGGCTCTGTATGAATAATATAAATATCCCTGCCTATCATTTTCAGTTATTGGACTTTGGACAAAAAGACATGAAAAGGGCCTCATGTCTTTCTGTCCAATCAGTTATATACTACAGTTTGTCGGCATTTCTAGAAGCGCTCCAAACAGCTCATCTTCATAATATTGTTGCCCAGATTCAATACTTGTATTTTCGTAATGAAAGGTTGTTCTGTCTACACATGTTCCACTGATGAATTGTCCGCCCAGCCTACCAACAAGTGCGTTGCCTTTTGCAGATGAATTTAAGATAGTGATATTTTTAAAAAAGTCATTTTCTATAAGTCCAGTACCAAATAAAATACCCACGTAATGATCGCCTTCTACGGTACAATTATCGATAACTAAATTTTCTACCATTCCACGTTTAGATACTCGTCCAAAAATTCCGCATCCACCAAACGCAGGGTTTTTACTATCTGTTTTACCACACTTAATTTTTAAGTTTCTAATAGTGTGATTACGTCCATCCAGATAACCACTAAATGGAGAAAATTTATGCGGTAAAAAAATTGGTTGGAAACCTCGACCATCATTAATTTCATCAATAGATGGCACTGATGCTATATCCTGCGAAAGTGCATAATTACCGGAAAGGTATGTTCTAATATTCTGTAGATCGTAGACATTATTCACCCACATAAAGGCTGTCATTTGATCAGGTTTATCTACATGTTCGTCAAAAAACTTTGGCTTTGTATATTTAGCTGTGTTTTGTGGACCTGGATTGTAGTAGAGGTTTAGTTGTCCATCGTCAAGAAATATTTGAGGCTGATTTCCTTCGAATATCACATCACCTACACCATTGCCGCTTGTTCCCGATTCAAACATAATATTAGCTTGACCAGTGGCCTTAATTGAGGCATTTTCTTTGATAATAATATTTCTCTTCGCAGAAAAGACCAAGTCTTGATCAGTTTCTATGTGTCCATCTATAATACAATCTAAACTATTCCTCTTGCATAAAGGATCCTGTTGTCTAGATGTCGTGGCGAACATACTAAAAAAACAGAAGGAAAAAAAAGTTTTCATATAGAGCACTCCTTTTTGAAAGAGGTCTGGTACTACTCAACTCAGCGACCAAGAAATCAAATTATTTAAGCAAATATCGAGATAACATTATACCATGATGGGTGTTTAATGTTAATAATGTCATTTTTTATGCGTTATTATTCAGTTGAAAAGCTGTTTAAGTTGCTATTAAGCGAGGACGTTTCGGTCCTTACTGCGTACTTGGAAGGAACACCCGTAGGTTCATTTCTTGAACAACAGCACATAAACATGGTGACATCTACTCGTGTTGCCTTCTTTTATCATCAGCAGCTTGATGAGGGAAAGAAAGATGATATTGGCAGGTAACAGTATCACATTATCGTGTCCCTGACACTTGAGAAAGCCCCCAGTGATACATGCATGCGTGAGCGACTGGATATTGTGTCACCACGCCAGTTAAGGCGGCCGTTTAAAAAGATTTTTGGTAACTGCTCATACCCATATGCCGCTGCGCGCCAAATGGGTATGAGAGAATTTTTTTTCTCCGGTCTTAAGGAACGGGCCAGAAATAAGGCCGTGGGTCACAGCGTAATCGTTGTTCTGTCTACACATGTTCCACTGATGAATTGTCCGCCCAGCCTACCAACAAGTGCGTTGCCTTTTGCAGATGAATTTAAGATAGTGATATTTTTAAAAAAGTCATTTTCTATAAGTCCAGTGAGTGATGAAGAAGGTGACTTTCTAATTTATCCACAAGAGAAAGCATGTCTATATGAGGCCGCAAGGATAATAAATTCATTCGGCCAGGCAACTGAACTGAGCAAACTTCAACCATTTCTGGTAATAGTTGATGCCAAGTTTTAAATGCGTATGCATTTCCCCCTGCGCAGTGGAAACAAAACAATCGAATATTTGCTGATTCATTGGCATTGAAATAAGTTAGGTATGATACGTTTTTCTTTAATCATTTTGGAGTTTTGTTAGGTTAATATTGCTTGTTTCTGGGCATTGCCAATGGTGTTTTGGCAACGCTTCTTGATCTAATTTTCCGTTTATCGTCAATGGAAATGATAGCATATGTATAAATACATTTGGAATCATGTAATGAGCTAAATGTTTAGCAAGATAATTTTGAAGATCAGAGTAGTCCAGCATTTTGTCACTGACATAATAAGCAACAAGGTATAAGCTCGATTGCAATATGGTTTTTTTTTCATGAGCTAAAACGATGCTCTGACGAATCAGTGGGTGCATTAACAAACGCTGTTCGATCTCACCTAATTCAATTCGATACCCATGAATTTTGATTTGAGAATCATTACGTCCTATGTATTCGAGATCACCATTCTCTAATTTTCGAACTAAATCCCCAGTTTTGTATAAACGAGTATGTCCATGTTCTTTATCCCATTTTGTTGCAAATACATTTTCAACAAAATGTTTTTTTGACAGCTCATACTGATTTAGATAACCTCTTGCAAGCCCTGCTCCACCGATATACAGCTCACCTACAGTACCGATAGGAACGGGATTTCTATTCGGATCCAAAATATAGGTTGTTAAATCTCTGATTGCCTTCCCAATTATAGAACTATTGAACTGTCCCATTGAAAGTTTTTTTAGTGTTACATGAACGGTTGTTTCCGTAATACCATACATATTAATTAGTGAGGGGTATCCTTCATTTCCCATAAAGTTCCACCAGCGTGACAAGTGAGCCGGCCGCAGAGCCTCGCCACCGAAAATAATGTATCTTAACTTCAGTTCGGTTGATTTTTTTATAATGGCTTGTTCGGTAAATGTGTGAAAGACGCTTGGTGTTAAATTAAGCACGGTAACGCCATGAAACATGCATAATTGATAAAAATAGTGCATATCCATTACGTCTTCATCGCTTGGAATTATAAGTGCTCCGCCATAAAGCAATGCACCCCATATTTCCCAGACGGAAAAATCAAAAATATATGAATGATATAACGTCCATATGTCTTTATCGTGAAAATGAAAAAATTTATTTGTTGCCATAAATAATCGAACCACATTTTTATGTGGTTGCATAACACCCTTTGGGCGTCCAGTTGTTCCTGATGTGTAAATTACATAAGCTAGATCATTGGATGTGGCGTATTCTGGTAAATTCTCCGAGAGTTCCTTCTCATAAGGATTAGTGTCTAACTTGATAATCATTTTATGGTTGAGAAAGGATTCTGGCCATTTGGAAATTAAATGGCTTTTTGTTATGAGTAATAAACTGTTTGTGTCTGTTAATATGCAATTTACTCTCTCGATTGGGCTTTTAGGATCGATAGGCACATAAGCGCCACCAGCTTTTAATACAGCTAAAATCGCAACAAGCATATCTACCGATCGATCTAATAATAAAATGACCATTGTGTCCGGTTTTAATATTTCTTTCTGGCTAACTTGATAAGTTTTTAAAATATATCGAGCAAGTTGATTAGCAAAGGTATTTAACTCTAGGTAGGTCAGTTTTTGATTTTTGTATACAACTGCAATATGATCGGGCGTTTTATCTACTTGTTTTTCAAAAAGCACATGAAGCGTTTTATCGCTGGGATACGATATGCGTTCCACAAATTCAATCGTTGTATTTTTCAAAAAAAACCATTAATCTGAATATTTAATTTAGATTGTATATTATTACGTGTTAATTTGAAACGCAAGAAACCAAAGGTAACACTTGCTGATATGTATTGTTAATCTGTTCAAAGTTCAAGATAAATATTGTTTTACATGGATCATGTTTTGGCTTGTGAAGAAGAGGGAGTTTCTGATTGGCGACAATAAAGATGAGTGAGTGGATAATATATGCTTCTCCATTTGCTAAACGATTTTGGGTTGAATATCAGCTGGATCCATTTAGGGCTGATTACAATATGTTCTCTGAGCAAGTCGTTGAGGGAGTATTTAATCCAGATATTTTATCGCAAGCACTAGATTATTTTGTTCAGGATCATGTTTTATATAATTCACATTTGGTTTTTGATAATGAGAAATTATTTTGGAAAAAAAATGACGCTGTTGCACTGCTAGAGCAATACGATGACTCAGAAGAGGAGCAATCGCGCTTTATAAACGCTCCTTTCAATATAGAAAAAGGCCCCTTGTATCGATTTGGGCTTTTTAAAATATCTTTAGATAGATATCGACTCATTATAGTGAGCCATCATCTATTGATTTCAGGCACTGCAGCGACCACAGAATATTTTACACTCATTTCAAAATATTATAACGATCTAGCTACTAACGCATCTCATTTTCAAACCCAAAATAAACGGCGCGCTTATTATGGCCGATCTTTGTCTGATCAGATCAATCGTCTTGTTAACGTGAATACGAAACTTTCCGCATTGGTTGAGGAGTCGAAACAATCGGGTAGTAGAAAGATTTGGTTGGATTATCTTGCCACCGAAAATGTATCAAATGACTTCCCTTTCTCAAATTCCTTAGATCCTGAGCCGAAAACAGGGATATTTAATTTTATAGTTGATAAATCAATTTTTTTTGAAAAATCGGGTTTAGAGAGATACACAAAATTTCAAATTTTTATGCTGGTTTATGGTGTTTTGATTGCGAGATATTGTTCGTCGCAGCATGCCTTTATTTACTATAGTCTAAATATTAAGGAAGGCGAAGGTCTTATTTATGGCTCCCAAGTTAATACGTTAATTTTTAAGGTGCTGATAAATGATGATGATACATGGCTTAATTTGCTCGATTATAATACGAAATTTATTAAAATGCTCAGACCGCCTGAAGGTTGTAAACACAGTTATTTGCCAACATATGATATTTTGGCTTTGGTAAAAAATAAACAAATTGACATTGGTTTCGGGCAAACATGGACTCAAGGAGACCACCTTCTTTTTAACTTTGATCGGTGTATTAATTCTGACGGAAAGTATAATCCTATACTAAATGGTGCAAAATTATTTCTTGAATATCAAGAAGACGCGTCATGTTACCATTTTAGGTTAAAATATAGAACGGACTTGTTAACAGAAAAACAGGTTGAAATGTTTGCGCAGCAGTATCAAAATATTCTCAATTCGTGCATTTATAATCCAACACGCGCTATCATGAACGCTGATATTTTAACAGTTGAACAGTATCAAAAAATTATCTATGATTGGAACAGAACTGAAAAAAAATATTCCTCAAACAAAACAATTCACCAATTGTTCGAGGAACAAGTTATAAAAACACCCTATCGCATTGCCGTTGTAATGGGACAGCAACGTCTGACTTACCAAGAACTTAATCAATATTCAAATCAATTAGCGCGGTATATTCGTGCAAAATATGAACTCAAAAGATGTGTGCTGAGACCTGATGCTGTGATTGCACTATGCTTGGATCGTTCGCTGGACTTGATCATTGCGGTATTAGGTGTATTGAAAGCAGGCGCGGCTTATGTACCAATCGATCCTCGTTCCCCAATATGTCGAATGCTACATATACTAGAAGATACAAAAAGCCATTGTTTATTAACACAAAAACATTTTTTTCCTTCATTAATCAGTTTAAAATATCAAATAGAATTAATCGCGATAGATGATAAACCCTATCTATCGGAAGATGTCACCGGTGTTAAACCTATAGGTCAGTCGAACAATCTGGCGTATGTTATTTATACATCAGGTACCACAGGTAAGCCCAAAGGGGTTGCTATTGCACATCATAGCGTTGTGAACAGGATTGAGTGGATGCAAAATCAATATCCCATCACTGTATCGGACAAAGTGCTTCACAAAACGCCTTATTTTTTTGATGTTTCAGTTTGGGAGTTATTTTGGGCTAATTGGTATGGCGCTACAGTCTTTATCGCAGTACCAGATGGTCATGCGAATGTTCAATATCTATACAAAACCATTCTTGAAGAGGAAATTACGGTCGTTCATTTTGTGCCCAGCATGCTTTCCGCCTTTATGCGTTTTCTGCAAAATTCGGAACTAAAAATACCGTCATCATTGACTGATTTATTTTGTAGTGGGGAAGCCTTGTCTAGGGGGTTAGTAAACGATATAAAGAATAGTGCTCATCAGAATCTAAGGATTCACAATTTATATGGGCCAACAGAAACATCCATTGATGTTACTGCATATGATTGTGATGAGCATCTAGTTGAAATTTATATTGGAAAACCAATTCAAAATACGCAAGTATATGTATTGGACTCAAAGCAAAATCCAGTTCCTATTGGTGTAATTGGCGAGCTTTATATTGGCGGTGTTGGATTGTCTGTGGGTTATTTGAATCAACCGATTTTGACCGCTCAAAATTTTATAAAAAATAAGTTTGATATAAATAAAGACTCTCGATTATATAAAACGGGCGATTTAGTAAAATGGTCGCTCGATGGTTATTTGATCTATGTGGGTCGAAATGACTTTCAATTCAAAATAAATGGGTCTCGCGTTGAAGCTGCTGAAATAGAGTCGGCATTATTAATGCATGCATTAATTAAACAGTGTGTGTTGTTATGTAAAGAAAAAAATACGGCGTATAATCTTGCTCCTTATATGGTTGCCTATTATACCAGTGAGCAGCATATTGAGTATGAAACACTTGTTTCTCATTTATTAAAATATTTACCTAACCATATGATCCCTAATGAGTTTATTCATAAACAAACGTTTACTTTGACGGTAAATGGAAAAATAGATAGAGAGTCATTGTTGAAATCTGACGTTACTTTTAACTTAAATGATTATGTTGCCCCAAGAAGTGCTCTGGAAGAGCAAATGTGTGTACTCTGGCAATCAATACTTAACGTAGAGCGTTGTGGAATTGATGATGATTTTTTTCAAATGGGTGGTCATTCTATTTTAGCGATTCAGCTTGTTGGGCGCATGAATGTTGACTTCGATGCGCAGATATCCGTTCCGTTATTATTTTCATTAAGAACCATTAAAAAATTAGTCCCTTATTTTCTAGAGAATAAGGGGCGATCTAAATATGAACCTTATTTAATAAATCAATCTTTCGTTTCGAGTGAAGACTATAAGCCCTTTCCCTTAAATAATGTGCAACAAGCCTATTTGTATGGGCGATTAAGTCATTTTGGATTCGGTAACGTTTCCCCTCATCTTTATTATGAGCTTGTGTTTTATAAATTAGATGTGGATAGCTTGGAAAGCGCATTTAATGTGCTGATACAACGACATGATGCATTAAGAACCGTATTTACAGATGGGAAACAGGGAGTCCTACAGTATGTGAATTATTATTTTTTTAATAGACATCATGAGATAGATGAGCAAGGGCTGTTGTCGATACGAGAGGGCTTATCTCACAAACAATATTTGCCTGAGCACTATCCTCTATTTGATATTGATGTGAGTGTGCATTCAAACAAAACCATCATACATATTAGCGTTGATTTGTTGATAATGGATGGCAGCAGTTTTTTTGTTTTTATGGATGAATGGGCTAAACTTTACAACAATAAGAACGTCGTATTGCCTGAAATTCAGTTGACGTTTCGTCAATACATACAGGTCTACCAACAAATGAGACATAGTCATTTGTTTGAAATAGAAAAACGTTACTGGCAAAAGAAATTGGAGGCCTACGATTTTGATTGGAACCTTCCTTTTCAAATAAATCCATCAGCGATTAAAAAGCCTAAATTTGCCCGATTAGCATCGACCATTCCGACAAACACATGGTCAATTTTTGTCAAAAAAGCAGAGTCGATTGGTGTTGGTGTAACGAGTGCTTTACTGACTGTTTATGGACTTGTCTTATTGCGATGGAGTAATCAAAAAAATATCTGCATTAATGTAACTTTATTCAATCGCATGCCACTCCATCCAGATATTAACTCTGTCCTTGGCGATTTTACGGCATTAGAGTTGTTTCACTTCTCAAGAGAAACGACTCAATTTGATCAGCAAGTTCGCAATGTACACACCCAACTTTGGGAGGACATAGAGCACAACTTATTTGACGGCATAGATTTTCAACGCCTTGTACGCAAGCATCATCAATTTGATCAAAATAAAGTATTATCACCGTTGGTGTTTTCTAGTATATTAGGTCAGCAAAAAAATATGACATTATTTGATGGCTTTGATCAAGAGGGCGAAGTGATTACACAAACCCCTCAAATTTGTTTGGATAATCAGTTGAGAGAGACTGCATCGGGCCTTTTGGTCGCATGGGATTATGTTGAGCAATTGTTTGAACGCCATGTTATTGAGGAAATGCATCAAGACTATTGTGATCTAATACAACATTTGACGAATCGTCCTTGGAGTTGTGATATATCCGAACTTTATTGCAGAATAAATGAACAAACAGTAATACGCATGGCTAATCAGGCCACTCAAGAATGCTCTATTGACACATTGGTTAGTCTCTTTGAAAAACGCGCAGCTTTGCAGCCAAATGACACCGCAGTGATATACAAACAAAATACATATGATTATAAGTTTATCAAACAGAATAGTGATATCATCGCTTCGAAATTATATTTGAAGGGAGAGCCCCGGCATAAGCTTATCGCTATTTTGAGTGAGAAAGGGTACCAGCAAGTTGTCGCATCTCTGGGCATTATGAAAGTGGGCACGGCCTATTTGCCATTAAATATTGATTGGCCAATTGAACGAATTAAAGAAATAATGCAGCTGGGCTCGGTGAAGAGATTGTTGATGTCTAGAGCCCAGTGGCATATCTATAAAGGTACACCGCTTGTATTTAATTATGATGTAAGCATCATCGAAGAGATGGAAGAAGCAGATTGTTCGGATGTATTTTTTCCTCCAAAATTGAACATTAATGATGCGGCATATGTTATTTTTACATCAGGCAGCACTGGGAAACCCAAGGGTGTTACCATCTCTCACCAAAGCGTCGTTAACTCTATTTTGGCAGTTAATACTCGCTTTAAAATAAATAAAAATGATCGCGTTCTTGCTATATCTGATTTGAGTTTTGATCTGTCAGTTTATGATATTTTTGGCATATTGGCTCATGGAGGCGCTATTGTATTTCCTGAGCAAGAACGATTAAAGAGCCCTGAACATTGGTATCAGCTGATTCATCATCATCAGATTACTATTTGGAATAGTGTACCCCAACTCATGAAGTTGCTGCTGGATTATATAGATACGGTTGGTTTGATCCTCAGTACGCTTAAAGTAGTGTTACTAAGCGGAGATTGGATTCCGCTTCCTCTGGCCAACCATATCAAATTTCATAATAATAAAACAACAGTGATGAGTTTAGGCGGTGCTACAGAAGGGTCTATCTGGTCTGTTTGGTACGAAATTGACCAGATAGACCCGAAGTGGTCTTCTATTCCTTATGGTCATGCTATGCCAAATCAAAAAATATATGTATTGAATTTATTTGGAGAACATTGTCCTGCCGGTGTTGTTGGGGATATCTATATTGGAGGTATTGGCGTTGCATTGGGTTATTGGAACGATCATGAAAAAACAGTTATGCAATTCATCATCCATCCACAATTAGGTCGTCTTTATAAGACTGGTGATCGAGGACGATGGCATGAGGCTAAGTATGTGGAGTTTTTGGGCAGACAAGATTCACAAATAAAACGCCATGGTTATCGTGTTGAATTGGACGAAATTGCGGTGAAATTGGAGCAGCAACAACATGTAGAGACGGCTTCTGTACGCCTTTTTAATGATCGTATGGTTGCATATATCATTTCTAAAAAATTTCAAGAAATAAGCCTAAGTCCAGTAACGCAAGTAAATCAACAGTTACCTAATGATAGTTATATAATACAAAAAGAGCTTGAAGACGAACTAAGAAGCGTACTTGCTCGTTATTTGCCACATTATATGCTTCCTGATATCTATATTGGATTATACTCGTTGCCTTTAACTAGCAATGGTAAACTGGATTATCAGGCTTTGCCAATACCGGAGTTTGTCCCCCACTCAACATCATATGTTTCGCCAAGAAATGAGATTGAAGCAAAAATTTGTTTAATTTGGCAAGATATTTTAGGGCTTGATCAAATTGGTGTGAACGATGATTTTTTCATGATGGGTGGTGACTCCATAAATAGTATTCAAGTTGCATCAAAACTTCGTTATGAAAATATAGATTGCCACGTCAAAGATTTGTTTGAATATCGGACAGCCGAACAACTTGCTGATTATTTGGCTATCAATAAGGTTGATGTAGCGCTTGATACGGAGCAGGGTCTTTTAACTGGTTGCTTTGGATTATCTTCTTTGCAACATTGGTTCTTTTCCACTGGCTTAATGGACGACTATCAATGGAACCAATCCTATTTAGTACGTACTCCTCCCTTGAAGATGGAACGCTTGAACGAAGCGCTTTCAAAACTCGTTATGCATCATGATATGTTACGAGTTCGATTTGTAGAAAATGATAATGGTATTGTTGAACAAAGATATGAAGAAGAGATGGATTATTTTCCCATTGAGCCTGAAAGTTTGCTCACTTTATTAAAACAGGATCACCATTTTGTTTTAGACAATTGGAAAAATAAATTTAATTGGAGGTCAGAACCATTATGGCGTATAGGTTATTTGGATGGATATGAAGATGGTGATGCTCGATTATTGCTTACATTTCATCACCTGATTGCCGATCCTGTATCAGCATGGGTTTTAATCGCTGACTTAAGGCGACTCTATGAAGGGCAGAAGCTTCATCCCAAAAGAACCAGTTATCGGCAGTATCAGCGGGCGACGCGTCACTACGTGGATAAAAATCCCAATGAAATTGATTATTGGCTGCAACTAGGTTTAGATCGCCCGAGGGAGCATTGGAATATTTCGGCCGATACACCACCGTATGATGAATCGTTTATACTTGATACCGTACTAACCCAACAGCTAATGAAGCAAGCAAATCAAGCTTATCATACAGAAATGACTGATTTGTTGTTGTCATCCTTAAGTTTGGCATTGAGTTATTGGTCAGGCAACACACAACAATTAATCACCTTGATGACTAATGGCCGAGAATGGCCTAATGACAATATAGATGTCTCCGAGACCGTTGGTTGGTTTACAACGATGTATCCTGTCAAATTTATAGCGCAAACTAATTTATCAGCAAGTATTTTGCATGTGAAAGAGCAATTGAGAAGCATTCCGAATAACGGAATTGGATATGGTGCTCTTGCATACCAGGGCAATCAAACACAAATCCATCTAGATCACTTGCCGCCCATACATTTTGGTTACTTGGGGCAGTTTCAAGAGGGATACTGGCAGCCAATTACAGAAAATTTAAATTCAAGTGTTCATCCCAATAATGTCCGTAATCATATCCTTGCTGTCCATAGTTGGGTGATCGGCGGGAGTCTTCACGTGCATTTTAGCCTGAAATTTGACAAACATGCAGCCAACGCATTGATTAAATTATTTAAATCCTCACTCATTGACGTGATAACACATTGTATGAAGCAAGTTGCTAACAAACAATTTGTGTATACGCGAGGTGATTTTAAATTAGTAAAAACAGAAACTGATTTGAAAACGTTGCCATTATATCATGATACAATGGCTCATTATGAGCCATTCCCAATGAGTGATCTGCAAAAAGCATACGCATTAGGTCGACTAAACTCATTTGAAATTGGCAATGTGGCGAACCATTTCTATAAGGAGTTTTCGTTTAAACAGCTTGATGCAGAAAGGTTGGAGCGTGCCCTTAATGTTATGATTGCGCAGGAACCGGTCATGCGGCTTGTTTTCGACCCATATCATTTGACACAGCGTTATTTACCCAATGATCTTCAGACTTATTATCGCATAGAAATGCACCGATTTGATGGGCTTTACAATGAACAACTGCTAATTCCTTGGCGGAAAAAAAAATCACATCATGTCTTCGATATTAGTTCTTACCCACTTTTTCATTTATCGTTATCGCAATTTGATGACCGAGTGATTTTGCACTTCAGTTTTGACATGTTGTTGTTTGATCTAAAAACGGTTCTACTATTTTATAGAACACTGACTCAATTATACCAAGATGAGAAGTTTTTTTTACCAAAAAATACAGTGACTTATAGAGATTATCAATGCTATATGGATATGCTGAAATCATCTGTTTTTTATAATGAAGATCAGGGTTATTGGAAAGAACGAATAAAAGAACTTCCATTAAGACCCGCTTTATTATTGGCGTGTGATCCACTTTCTATCCAGCAGTCACAATTTAAATTTAATAACCATATAGTCTCTGCTTCAACATGGAATAAATTTAAGTTGCAAGCTGATCATTATGGCATTTCTTATGGTGCAATCTTATTATCACTTTATGGTTTTGTCCTCTCTTCATTTTCTGAAACACAAGATTTTTTGATTACAGTGACATTGCTGAATCGTTATAATATACATCCAGATGTTGAGCGTTTATGGGGTGATTTTACTTCGATTAACTTGTTTGGGTTTTCAAATAAAGCGAGGAGTGCGCTAGCGTTTTTTAAAACCACGCATAATACATTATGGCAAGATATGGAGCATTCATTATATACCGGATTAATGGTTCAGCGCGATTTAATGGCCTTGCATCAGCTGAATCCAAATTCAGCTGTATCTCCTATCGTTTTTACTAGCGTGCTTGGCCAACTATATGAGAACACAACCGGCGTTCCCTATTTTTTGAATCAAACGGAAGTTACAAGCGAGGGATATTTAATTGGCCAAACATCTCAAGCTTGGATTGACTTGCAAGTCATGGAGCATGAAGGTAATTTTCATAGTAGCTTTCTTTATGTTTCTCAACTTTTTCCCGATCCTTTCATGGACGCGTTGAATCATCAGTATTGTGAGTTAATTGAGTATTTGGCAGAACAAGATTGGCATGCAGCATTGCCAACGGATTGCCTATTTAAACTACGTCCATTTTTAATGGAGCAAAATAGCCATAATGGTTTGATTGGTTATCAGGTCCAACCGGATAGTATTGTTAAAAAACTATTAGAGTTGACAGGGGCTGATCAAGTTTTTGTTCATCAAAAAGACCCTTATATCGTGGCCTATTTATGTTCAGAAAAATTACATAAAGCTAACTCAGAGAAGGATGAAATCTCAACATTTAAAATAGCTGAAAAAGGGACTCGTAATGATTTGAACCATGATTATGATCTCATTTTAATATTGGATGAACGTTTCTATCGTTGTTGTAAAAGTTATCGCCGCTTTGTCACAGAAAGTCTTCCTGATGCACAACGACTCATACTTGATCCAGCGCTTGGCTATTTAAGTTCTTTAGGCCGTCAGTTAGATGCGCACGACCTCTCGTTGGTGTTTGCCCCCCTGAGTGCAATGAGATTTGCAGACAAATTACTGCCTAAGTATTTATATCCGTCTGCCGGGCATTCATATAGTGTTCAGTGCTACTTGCATGTCCCCGCACCGTTAGATGATCTTCATGTAGGAATTTATTATTATCATCCTCTTTTACATACCTTGCAACGGGCTCCTGATGCAACCAAGTTTTCAGAATTGTGTTTAGAATTTCGAGTATATCGCCCAGGTATAGACGCTTTATATCCTAGAGAATGGATTAGTTTTTCATATATAGAATTAGGTCACATGCTTTATTTGATAAGCGATGTATTATCCACACAAGGGATTGGCTATGAAATAGAGTTAAATGTATCATCAGAAGTGAGCTTAGAGTCTGAACATGTTTTCTTAGGTAGATTGATTTTTTGTTCTCATTCAGTAGAAAAAAATAATCCACCGCTCAACTTACGTGTACTGCACCGAGATGGGCAACTATTTCGAAGTGAAATGCGTACATTTGATTTGGAGCAACAGAATTTATTAATGAAAATATCGGCTGTTGGCCAGGTGCTTACTCAGGCTCAAGGTCTCGTCATTTTTGAAGGCAATGATGATTATACCGCCTGGGTATATGCAGGATTTGAGGCTCAACGTCACATGACTCATTGGCAATCGTTAAATGTTTATAGTTGCCCACTTGCCCTGAAACCATATGATGGCGTTGTATATGTGTTAGCGTTAGGATGCATTAGTGAGGATGATAAATTACTTGCCGAAAGCAAGCCGATAAAAATGGGTATTGATGAAGCATTAACTACGGAACTTAAAGGTCATTTTCCTTCTTATCGGCTACCCGATGCGTATGTGGTTCTCAAATCATTGCCCTTAACGTCCTTGGGGAAAATTGATTATGATGCGTTACCGGTTCCAGATCTAATCAGCAGCGGTTGTTCTCACTATGTCCCTCCTCAAAGCGAGCTGGAAACACAAATGTGCATGGTTTGGCAAGAAGTTTTGGGAGTATCGAAAATAGGTATAACTGATGATTTCTTTAGAATTGGCGGCGATTCTATATTAAGTATGCAAATCACTTCAAGACTTCGACAGCTCGGTGTTGAATGTACCGTTAAGACCCTATTTGAGTCTCGATGTATTCGAAGATTAGCCGAACATATTCAACCGATTTGTGGCGAGACACCAGGAAATATGGACAACGATGGCGCAGATTGTATATTTTCTGATATTAGCTCAGAGCTAATAAAGCGATTGCAAGCACGTTATGAACCCGAAATAGACTCCATGGGTGATCACTCATGAAAGTCTGATTGATTTCAATCATCGAAGCCCCAAAGATGAACGAGAATTTGACCAACATGAAGCACAACGTTACAAAGAACGCAGCACTGCTGAGCGGGTCAATGCCAGATTAAAGGATGAGTTCGGTGGATTGTTCGTGCGTGTACGTGGTCATCAAAAAGTGATGGCACACCTTATGTTTGGAATACTGGCCTTGACGGTTGATCAATTAATGCGTTTTGCAACGTAGCCATCGGTTATATGGCGGTAATAATGAATGTGATGGTGGCGCAATGGAGTCGACTACCATAAAAAATGAACTGTTGCTAGAAAAAATGAACGTATTGTATGTTATTGATCATTAGGTCTTAAATTGTAACTCCCCAGGTACGTCATCCTGAGCGCGTCTTTTTGCGCGAAGGATCTCAGATTGTGCAAAATTCAGGAGATCCTTCGCGCAAAAAGACTGCGCTCAGGATGACGTGCTTGCTTCGTGTTCAGTGAAAACACTAAA
>JAUYQG010000017.1 GCA_030695645.1 Legionellaceae bacterium | reverse complement strand
TATTACTGGTGAATTGCCAGCACCTTCTTAGGCATGAGGGTTATTGTTACATTCACAGATTGTGAAATCACGTTACAGTGGAGATCGTACATTGGTGGGCACGTCGCTAGCGCTCCTTTGCCCACCCTACGTCCGAGTATTTTCCAGGTTATTTCTTGTGCAAAAACAAGCGTCGTTTAGTGTGAGGTGAGCTGTGATGGATAAGGTTTTTTTAACCGGATAGACCATAAATGATTTTTTTTGATCACATGGGGGTTTAACACGGGCATAAATGGGTTCGCCCAGAATCTCCGCAACAGCCCCTAGACAAACTCAACTGAAAACCACATAATCAACAAGTAACGAACCATTCCGTTTAAGTAGCCTAAATAACATGTCAAAGAAACTCATTGAAATCAAAAACGTTTACAAATCCTATGGCGACATCCAAGTATTAAGCAATATTTCTTTTGATGTCAGTCCTGGTGAATTTTTAACACTACTTGGTCCATCTGGATGTGGTAAAACAACGTTACTACGCATCCTCTCCGGGTTTGAGCAGCCCACGGATGGTCATATCTATTTAAATGGCCTATGCGTTAATGACCTACCACCTCAGCAGCGTGACGTACATACTGTTTTTCAAAGTTATGCTTTATTTCCACATTTATCAGTCTTTGAAAATGTCGCGTTTTCCTTACGATGTAAAAAAATTGATAAACACGAAATAGAACAGCGGGTTAGCGAATCCTTAGGTCTTGTGCAATTACAGTCTTTTGCTAGCCGCGACATGAAACAATTGAGTGGCGGTCAACAACAGCGCGTAGCGATCGCCAGAGCCATCATCAATCGACCACAAGTGTTATTACTTGATGAACCCTTGAGTTCTCTTGACTATATTTTGAGAAAAGCCATGCAGTTAGAGCTCAAGCAACTACAAAAACGACTGAATATGACTTTTATTTTCGTAACTCATGATCAAGAAGAGGCATTATCCATGTCCGATCGGATTATTGTGTTTAATTATGGTGCGATAGAACAAATCGGCACGCCAAGAGAAGTCTATGAGACGCCGAATACGTTGCATGTTGCGACGTTTATTGGACAAGCCAACCGATTTGATGTCGAAATTAAACAGATGGATGATACCAAAGTATATGTGGACATAGAGTCGGTCATAATAACGTGTAAAAAACCACAACATGCTGATGTCGGCAACCGATTTCATCTGATCATTCGACCTGAAGATGTTCGTGTTTGGAAAGCATCCGAAGTCGATGATTCGGCTCAGATGATTCCTGGAAAAATAATTGATATCGTATATAAGGGATCGACGGTCGATTTAACCATGGAATTAGCATCTGGTAAAGTTATCCAGGCATCTGAATTCTTTGATGAAGACGATGATACCCTCGAATATGCTACCCATGAGATGGTGTGGATTCAATGGATAACGGGATGGGAAGTGCTATTGCCTTATGAAAAATAAACCTTTCGCAATTTATTTTATATACACATGGCTTTTTTTATTTGCCGTTATTCCCATTGCTATGATCGTGCTGGTCAGTTTCTTATCCGACAACAGCGTAAGTCTGATGTCCCTACCATTGACCGTGCATCATTACACGCAGCTCCTATCACCCCTATTTGCAGGTGTGCTATTTCGTTCCTTAATCATTGCCCTTTTTACTACAATAGCTTGTCTTGTCATTGCGTATCCTTTTACCTACATTATTATCAAATCAAAATACCAATCGTTTTGGTTATCATTAATCATCATACCTTTTTGGACAAACTCACTCATCCGAACTTATTCTATGATTGCTATGTTAAAACTCAACGGTGTGTTAAATCATGTGTTGTTATCACTTCATCTGACCAACCACCCCATAACTTTTCTTTACTCGAATTTTGCCGTCATGTGCGGCCTCATTTATAATTTATTCCCCTTCATGGTATTGCCGCTATTTTCAAATATGGAACGTTTTGATTTTCGATTAATCGAAGCAGCCAAAGATTTAGGGGCTAATCGACTTGCGATTTTTTTTCGCGTGTTTCTACCCAATACAACTCAAGGTATTATTGCCGGTTCGTTAATGATTTTTTTGCCTGCAATGACTTTATTTTATATTCCATACGTATTAGGTGGCGCGCGATCCCTACTGTTAGGGAACTTAATTCAAAATCAATTTTTGGTCACTGAAAACTGGCCTGCCGGTGCAGCAACCAGTGTTTTACTGACATTGACTCTCATTATGCTACTTTTATTTTATCGCCCTAAAAAGGAAATCGTGAATTGAAGTCACTCATACAAAAATCCTACATGTTGCTTGTGTATGTCTTATTGTATACTCCAATTGTGATCTTAATCATTTACTCTACAAATGATGCTCGCTATTCCATGCAATGGCATGGTTTCACAACATATTGGTATCAAGCGCTAATGCACGATACGGAAATTTGGTCTGCATTACTTAATTCGGTTATTTTGGGCCTCAGCGCCGCAACTATTGCGACGATCGTTGGGTTGTTGGTCTGCGTGCATTTGTTTTTATACGAAAGAAAGAGCAACCATGACGGATTTCTTGCGTTGCTATTGATACTCATTACGATTCCTGATCTAGTATTGGGTGTTGCCTTATTAATCTTTTTTAACTTTGCATTCGTTCCCCTTGGCTTTCCAAGTTTATTAATTGCTCACATCACATTTTGTTTACCGTTCGTGGTTCTCACTATCAACAGTCGAATTCATACATTAGATGAAAACATATATCTAAGTGCCCTTGATTTAGGCGCTAGTCGATACAAAGCGCTTGTCCGAATAATACTTCCCTTATTATTTCCCGCCATTTTTAGCTCTTTATTATTATGTTTTACTTTGTCATTTGACGATGTCGTCATCAGTTATTTTGTATCAGGACCCGAGTTTAATATTCTACCTCTCGCTATTTATTCGCTCGTTCGATCTGGAGTAACACCTGAGCTTAATGCATTGGGCACCATCACGTTTATCATTTCATTAACCATGGTCTTTATATCTTATCGATTATCTAGGACATCAACATGAGACGCCTTCGCCCACTCATCACCACATTGCTAATCCTTACCTCTTCGTTCGTAATTGCAAAACCCACGGTTAATGTGTATGCCTGGGGTAATGAAATCCCAACTCAATTAATATGGCAATTTGAGCAAGAAAGCGGTATCAATGTGAATTTCTCAACGTACGATAGCAATGAAACCATGTACACAAAATTACGCGCCAGCAAAGAGCCCATTTATGATGTCATTGTGCCTTCCGGTTATTTTGTGGAACGTATGGCAACACAACATCTGCTAACAACGTTGGATGTGACTAAATTACCTAATCTGGCCAATTTAGATCCGTTGTTTAAAGCGAACCATTATGATCCTGGAAGTGCGCATAGTGTTCCCATGGTATGGGGCGTTACGGGTATTTTTTACAACAGCCATTGGATAAGCAATCCACCAACGTCATGGCAAATGTTATGGGACCCTCGTTGGAAAAATCAACTCATGATGTTGGATGACGCACGCGAAATTTTTTCTATCGCTTTGATAACGTTAGGTTATAATGCAAATGATACTAATCCTGATCATATCCAGGAGGCGTATCAAAAACTGTTACTGCTTGTTCCCAATATTAAGTTATTTGGTAGTGACGCGATTCAATCCGTGATGATAGATGAAGACTCCACACTCGGTTCATCATGGAATGGTGACGTGGTAAAAGCGCATGCAGAAAACCCTCGCGTTGAATTTATTTATCCTAAAGAAGGATTTATCATTTGGGTTGACTGTTTGGCAATCCCCAGCAACGCACCTCATCCCAATGAAGCCTACCAATTTATTAATTTCATGCTCAAAGCGCAAAGTGGCGCTGAAATTACTCTACAACAGGGATACCCGACAACCAATTTGCCTGGAAAAAAACGATTGCCTGACACTATGCAAAACGATCCCCTTATTTTTCCATCAGTAGATGTATTAAAGCACGGGGAGTTCCAGCGCGATGTGGGTGAAAAAACAATTGATCTGTATAATGAATACTGGCAAAAATTAAAATTAGCATTTTAGGTACTGAGAGATGATATGACTGTCCTAATATTTGATATTGAAACCATCCCCGATGTGGATTCAGGGCGACGACTATACGATTTAGACGGACTGTCTGATGAAGACACCGCCAGTGCTCTATTCGCATTGCGCCGAGAAAAAGTCGGTCATGACTTTTTACCGCATTACTTACAAAAAGTAGCAGCCATTTCACTCGTTATTGCCAACCCATCTCAATTAAAAGTGTGGTCTTTAGGTGATGAGCAATCCACTGAACCAGAGCTCATCCAACGTTTTTTTACGGGTATTGATAAGCACACACCAACATTAGTCAGTTGGAATGGCAGTGGTTTTGATTTGCCGGTATTGCATTACCGCTCCCTCTTGCACGGCATCCCCGCGCCTACCTACTGGGAAACGGGTGAGCAACAGCAAGCTTTTCGATGGAACAACTATTTAAATCGCTTTCATTATCGTCATCTTGATTTAATGGATGTGCTAGCAGCTTATCAAAATAAAGCGTTTGCACCGTTAGACGACATCGCAACGATGCTGGGCTTTCCTGGTAAAATGGGTATGAGCGGTAGTAAAGTTTGGCAAGAATATGTATCTGGAAATCTGAAAGGCATAAGAGACTACTGTGAAACGGACGTACTTAACACCTACTGCGTGTATTTACGCTTTGAACTAATCCGAGGTGTTATTAATGTCTCGGAGTACGAGCATGAGTTGCAACGTTTACGTACCTATCTAGCGGCAGAACATGCTAAACCACATATCGCGGAATTTTTGAGTAAGATGGGTTAGGAACGGGCCAGAAATAACGTCCCATTCTGGTGCTAAAGATAGGTATCAGGTTGACGCGTTCTGAGATGAGTTGCGCTATCGTTCGCTGATGGCTGAGCATCATGAATTGGGTTAGAACAAATTTACCATGGGCGTTCCGGCCTTTACATTGGACTTTGGACAGAATTGCATGCGGCTTTTTGCATGCCGTTTTGTCCAAAGTCCAACAATGATCAGTCACTATAATACATTTCAAATTCCATCGGATGAACCAAGTTTCGCACTTTCATGATATCTTCTCTGCGTAATTCAATGCAGCTTTGTAAGAAATCTTTACTAAAAACACCTCCAGCCAACAAGAACTCATGATCGTTCTCTAAATGCATAATAGCCTCATCTAACGAGGTCGCAATCGTTGGGATATCCAAGAGCTCCTCCGGAGGTAACTCATAAAGATCTTTATCAATCGGCTGTCCAGGATGAATCCTATTTTGTATCCCATCTAAACCAGCCAACATCATTGCAGAAAATGCTAAATAAGGATTTGCCAAAGGATCAGGAAAACGGACTTCGATTCGGCGAGCTTTAGACTGAGTAGTATACGGAATACGAATAGCTGCTGAACGATTACGTTCAGAGTACGCCAATAAAACCGGTGCTTCGTAGCCTGGTACTAGACGTTTATAGCTGTTCGTTCCTGGATTAGTAAAGACGTTCAATGCACGAGCATGCTTAATAATTCCACCAATATAGAACAATGCTGTTTCGGATAACCCAGCATACCCATTGCCCGTAAATAAATTGACTCCGTCTTTAATTAAGGATTGATGACAGTGCATCCCGCTGCCATTATCACCGACTAAAGGTTTGGGCATGAAGGTCGCTGTTTTGCCATAATTATGAGCTACGTTATGCACAACATATTTCAGTATTTGTAATTCATCTGCTTTTTTAGTCAAGGAATTAAAACGCGTCGCAATTTCGCATTGATTCGCAGTGGCCACTTCATGGTGATGCGCTTCAACAACGATCCCAACGGTTTCTAACATCAAGCAAATGGCTGAACGAATGTCTTGTGACGAATCAACGGGCGGTACTGGAAAATAACCGCCTTTAATCGCAGGACGATGCCCCGTGTTACCACCGTCAATTTCAACGCCTGAATTCCAATGAGCCTCTTCGGAGTTGATTTTATAAAAAGCTCCGCTCATACTCGTTTGCCAGCGCACATCATCAAATATAAAAAATTCCGGCTCAGGTCCAAACAAAGCCTCATCCGCTATACCTGTGGACTTTAGATAGGCTTCCGCACGTTGAGCGATCGAACGTGGATCACGATCATAATCTGCTTTAGTCATCGGATCATGCACATTGCAACGCAGTACAATCGTGTTATCCTGAAAGAATGGATCCAACATTGCAGTGCTCAAATCAGGAACAAGAGCCAGATCTGATTTATGGATTTTCTGCCAGCCTTTGAACGATGAGCCGTCAATCATTTTGCCGTGCTCAATAAGTTCATCATCTACGCATGACGAATGAATGGTGATATGCTGCTCCTTTCCACGAGTATCAGTAAATCGTAAATCGACAAATTTGGCATCGTGTTCTTTAATCATCGCAAGCAGTTCGTTTTTATGCATAGAAATCTCCAAAATCTTTTTTATGGCGTTAAGTTTACCTCAAGTGACTAATTAATCCCAATAGAATACACTCTTATTATTGTTATATTTGGTTGATTACGATGGGTGCCTACCAATATCAAGCTTTAAAAAAAACTGGAAGTACCTGCAAAGGTGTCATTGAAGCTGATTCCGAGCGGCATGCACGGCAATTATTGCGTGAGCAAGACTTAATGCCTACAGAAGTCCACATTCTAAAGACAATCACTCGGACAAAGCGCAACGATAAATTATCCGCACAGGACTTGGCGCTACTCACACGACAACTAGCCACCCTACTCGCAGCAGGGATTCCAATTGATGAGTCACTAAGGGGTGTTGCCGAACAATCCGAACAGGATACCGCACGGCAATTAATTATTGCAGTACGAGCTAAGGTTATGGAGGGTTATGGACTGGCACAAGCAATGGGTGAATACCCACACGCCTTCCCAGAGCTCTACCGCGCCACGTTAGCAGCAGGTGAACAAACGGGACATTTGGACTTGGTTCTGGAAAAATTAGCTGTATACACGGAAAATCAACAACAAATTCGCCAAAAAATTCAACAAGCTTTGATTTATCCTTCATTAATGATTATTGTTTCCACCACGATAATCGGCTTTTTACTGGCTTTTGTAGTCCCTAAAATTATCGAAGTCTTCACCAGTAGCGGGCAAATGCTACCTACCATGACTGTAATTCTCATCAGCATCAGTTCCTTTATTAAAAATTACGGACTTTATGTACTACTGTTTCTAATTGTTTTCTTCGTCAGTTTTAAACAGAGTTTAAAAAAACCACGAGCGCGACTGAAATGGCATAAAATTATTTTGAAACTGCCCGTTATCTCTTATTTAGTTAAATCAGTGAATGTTGCACGTTATATCCATACGTTTGGAATATTATTTGCAGCCGGTGTCAGTGTGTTAGAAACGATGCGAGTTTCAGCAAGTCTCGTCAATAATCAACTGATGCAGCAAGCTTTTGATGCTGCAACTGTGCAAGTTAAAGAAGGAGCGAACATTAGCCAAGCATTACGAAATACAACTTTTTTAAAACCTATGGCTGCTCATTTGATTGCTAGTGGTGAAAAAAGTGGTCAACTTGCCGTCATGATGGAGCGGGCGGCATCGCATCTCGATAATGAAGTCAAGCGTACGATCGATACGGCCTTGACACTTCTTGAACCTTTAATCATTCTATTCATGGGTGCGGTGGTTTTGTTTATCGTGTTATCAACATTATTACCTATTTTCTCGATGGAGCAATTGGTAAGCTAGAAAGATGTCTATAAGGAGGCAAGTATGAATCAACAACGAGGTTTTTCGTTGATAGAAATTATGGTGGTGGTCGTTATTCTCGGTATTTTAGCGGCTTTGGTGGTGCCTAAAATCATTAGTCGTCCCGATGAGGCTCGTGTCGTTAAGGCCAAGCAAGATGTGTTAGCTGTTCAAAATGCACTTGAACTCTACAAACTCGACAATGGGTTTTATCCAAGTACTGATCAAGGACTTATGGCCTTAGTCGAAAAACCAACCAGTAATCCTGTTCCTAATGACTGGAAAACCTATTTAAAAACATTACCCAAAGATCCATGGGGAAGAGACTATCTCTATTTAAACCCTGGTCAACATGGTGATGTCGATGTATTCACCTACGGCGCCAGTGGACAACCAGGTGGTACCGGCATAGATTCAGAAATTGGCAACTGGAACGCAGGGTAAAGCATGCGAAAATGGCATGGCTTCTCGTTGATTGAAATACTCGTTGTGATATTGATCATCAGTATTACATTGGGTTTTGCCATGCTGGCATACGGTGACTTTGGTGAGAAACGCAGCATAGTCACCGCGGCTCAAGAGTTCGCAAATTATGTCACCCTGGTTAAACAAGAGGCCATCTTAGAATCAAGCACATTGGGTATCCACACAGACAGCACTGGTTATGAAGCTCTGCGTTTTCAAGAACCCAAAACATGGCAACCCATGGCGCAAAGTATATTTCATCATCACCGCTTTCCCAAACGGGTCGTGATTCATATCCTACCCAACAGGAGCCAAACCAAAAGCCCAGCAATTATTGTCAATGCGTCAGGAGATATGACTCCTTTTGAAATTCATTTTGGCACGGCCAAGAACGCTAACGTGGTCACGGTCATCGGTAAATCGGATGGATATGTGGCGGTGACCACGCCATGATGAAAACTAAGGGGTTTACATTAATTGAAGTGTTATTGGCCTTAGTGATTCTTGCTATCGCTTTAACGGCTCTACTCAAAATTACAGGACAAATTATTAACAATACGAATCGTATCAAAGAAAAATCCATAAAACATTGGATTGCAATGCAAGCCGTTGCATCCATTCAACTGGAAAGTGTACCTATATCATCCAATCAGGCTACGACCAAAGCGACTAACATGTTGGGTCAAACCTGGTATTGGCGAGCGCAGCTATCCCCCACCGCTGTTAAAACCATGCAGAAGATCAGCATCACCGTTAGTAAAAGCCAAACAGGGCCTTTTACTGATTTATTGGTAGCGTACCGTCATGCATCGTAATCAAGGATTTACACTCATTGAAATTATCATTGCCCTATCTATATTTGCCACGATCGCTGTGATTACCTCGTCAGTACTCTATGAATCGTTCAAAATCCGCGAACGTGTCACGATTCAATCGGAGCAACTCAGTACCCTCCAATTAGCCATAACGCTATTACAACGTGACACCGCGCAACTGGTTTTTAGACCTGTGCGCGGCAACGAAATGCATTTATTTCCGGCACTGATCGGTCAAGCAAATTACCTGGAATTCACCCGAGGGGGGGCAGTAAATCCAATGAGTTTAGAACAGCGCAGTACATTAAAGCGAGTGGCCTATCTTTGCGAACAAGGCAAATTCATTCGCCGAATTTGGAGTCAGCTCGATACGCCAGATCGCGATGATTATCATGACAATGTTCTATTGAATAACCTAAAAACATGTTCATTTGCTTATATGGGATCGGATAACATTATGAAACCCGTATGGTATCAGGTCCCCTCACCAACAAATATGAGAAAAAAACCACGACTTCCTAAAGCCGTGCAGCTGACAATAACCTTGAAAAACTGGGGCAAGATGATACTTTTATTACCTGCGTCGCAGACATGATGACCATAAGGGATCCCTAACCGTCATTGGCTGGATTTTTGTGCTAAAAAATGCCCGAAATATTGATCGTAAATTTTCTTATAAGTTCCATCATTCATCATGTTAGAGATTATCTCATTGATTTGAGCGATTAGGTCCTTGTGTTTTTCGGTCGTCAATAGACCATAACCATTACCTATTGCAATGGGATCGCCAATGAGTTGATACAACGTGATGTGATTATAATACCAATACTCCAAAGCCCAATAATTCGAAAATAAAACATCGATCTCTCCAGAATTAAGTGCCGCTAGGAGATCCGGTATCGTTGAGTACTCTTTGATAGTGACAAAACCGCTATACATTTTTTTAACGAAATTGGCATAGGTTTTACCCGCATCCAGTACCTGACGTCTTACACCGACTACCTTATTACGAATATCCGCTAATTTATAAATCTTAGTAGTCTTTAACGTCATAAATTGCGTATTACTTGGTAAATAGGGCGAACTAAAAATCAAACCCACATGCTCTTGATTAGGAATAGGGATCGAAGCTATCGCCATATCAATTCGACCATCTGCCAAATAAGAAAGAACATCATTGGGATTCAGAGGTTGATAAGAGCAGGTGACATGAAGTTGATTGCAAATTTGGTTCATAAGAGCTATTTCAAAGCCCATGAAATGAAACTTATTATCAACTTGTGAGGAGAAAGGAGGATTTGCCGGAACTGTGCCTATTATAAGCGATTGAGCGTATCCACTCGTTTTGAAAAATCCAAAGATGAGAAAAAATCCCAACGTTATCCATTGTTTCATAAAAACATATCCCTTAACCTTCTCTCACTCACCGTAACAGACCATGAGAGTGAAATCAATGATCACAGTCCCTTTCTAGCAATTCTGGGTGAACGAGGTAGGGTGGGCAAAGGAGCTTGCGACGTGCCCACCGTTGTACCACTGCTGGTGGGCACGTCGCAAGCTCCTTTGCTCACCCTACGAATTCAGTGATATTTTGCGAAAAATAATTTTA
>JAUYQG010000016.1 GCA_030695645.1 Legionellaceae bacterium | reverse complement strand
TTGTACCACTGCTGGTGGGCACGTCGCAAGCTCCTTTGCTCACCCTACGAATTCAGTGATATTTTGCGAAAAATAATTTTATTAAAACGCTACATAGCCCTAGAACAGAGGGCCTTATCGTTCACCCAGAATTGCTGTTAGAAAACACATGTCTGCTTTAAATTTAATCAAAAACAGGTTTACCATCAATATTAGACTTTGGACAAAACTGCATGCAAAAAAACGCATGCAATTCCGTCCAAATAATTTCAGATCTGTGAAATTTACAGACATATATTACTGGGTGAAATCGATCTATTTTATGAAAACAGTTGTATGATGTCGTTTCCTCCTCCGAGATTAGCGAGGCATTGATTCCAAAAAAGCCGAACAATTTCTAGTCAAAAATCAAAGAATGAACTACAATCAACGCAAACAGTCTTTAATATTTTTTATGAAACAATCAACTTTTTACCTTACGATTGGCATTAATCAGCTAAAGGCTGCGAGCTTAGACTACCAAACTGTGGTTATGCCGTATTATCGGGAAGAAGCCACTAGAACAATCCAGTCTTGGTGGAAAAAAGCCCCACCTTATCATGCAAAAAAACTCTTTGAATGTGTGGATATTAAATTTAATCAAAAAACGACGAAGTACATCCAGCGGAATCGATATGATTTGATCGATTATCATACTCCTCAGTTTACTCGAAAATTGTTTAGTGCTTTACGACTGGGTGATATCAGCATGAATGAGCTCATCACGGTTAAGCTCATGTATGATGCGCTGTTATGCTTTAATGCACGAAAACTTCCGAAAGAAATCAGCAGCGTTTTTTCTCGCTATCAGTTAAATGATCCTGCTGGGCCTTATCAATATCGAACCATCGATTATGCAATCTTTGATCCAAAATCATCAGCGCACGCTGATTTTCAAAAGAGGGCGTTGGATATCATTGGTAATGATGAGCGATTTCATTATTACGTGATTGACGTACCCCAATCACAAATCGCATTTTTTTTAATTTACCTATTAGATAGGTATACACAGAAATTTATGCCTCAGTTTGATGATTTTTTTAAAAGACTGCTGATGGATTTTTGTAATCAGTCAAACGGTTCAGGTCCTGGCATGTCATTGAAACAGTGGGATGAATCGAACATTAAACTATACCGTCAAACAATTGAAAGTCAGATCAGTCATTCATTTGAGGATAGACAGAACGGTTATTTTATTGGAGCACTATTCAGTGTAGAGGAGCAGTTGCCCTTTTTGTGTAGAAAACTCACTAATTCTCACAATAAATCAAGCTTGATGAGTTTTGTAATTCCAACAATTGATACATTTAATGTTCTACAACAGCTTGTTCATGGACATGATGCGAGCTTACCCATTGGTGTTGTTGGGCCCGTGACGACGCGAATGATACGTGCTTATGATGAAATTCCGCCGTTGGCACATCATAAAATTCGCAGTGATACACAGCGTATGTTGTATTATTTATATCCAACTACGGAGCATATTTCTTCATGTGCCCGTCCTCTTGAATTAACGCATCCTGATGCAAAAAACACACTATGTCCACATCATTTTGCTTGTGATGATTTTTTATTAAGTTGGCATGACTTATTCCATGCCTGGAGAAACGGCGCCAATTACAAAGCCATTGTCAGAAAACTAAGACATCTTCATGATGAAACAGCTGGGGTTGTTAATCAGAAGCAAGGCATGTCCTCTATTCTTTGGACATTAAGTGATATGGATAATAGTCGTGCTCAGCGTTGTAGAATGGCTCAGTATGCGTTGGAGGCCACTCAACGTACGCTTCAATTATTGCTGATTTTGAAGCTGTTCAAACAAGCAGGATTTGATCCCAAGCAAGATCAAGACGACCAATACCTGTTGGCTTACAGTCTTTGCCAGGAGGATTGGCAAGCTCTCTTTTTTCATCAATCACTCATGGGACATTACAGAACAATTCGCAAAGAAACCGAGCGATATCAGTATTTTAAACGGGACAACTATGAGGTGATTTATCAGATAGTCATCAAACGCGCGAGAGAGGTTTATTGCTATCTGTATATACGTCCAGATGCCTCTGTACCGGAAATTATTTTAAATAAACGATTAGAGCCTCATGTCAGAGGCGATATGGCTTTATTATCTTATTTGGCGCCCCATTATAAGGCTATTTTTCGATGGTCAAAAAATAGTGGCCTTATCTTTAGTCCGTCATTTAGAGGACACGGTTATAGTCAGTACGTATCTATAAATTCAGCCTCTGTCATTCGAAAAACACTTTATGAAAGTATCCTACAAATTCATGGAAATGAACAATCGGCGTTAATGGATTTGATTCAAAACGGCGAATATATACTGCTGTGCCGCTTTATAGAGCTTTATCCTGCGAGTGAGACTCATTTAAAGACACTCATCCCTGTTCATGGCAAGTCTCTATGGCGAGAAATCAAGCCTAAATTAGTTGGGTTTCAGCAAAAAGAAGCGTTGAGTGTATTTGAATTACTGCATAAATATGACTATCCATTGGATGATATGCCGGATGCAATTCGGCAATCCCTTTCGCTTTGGCCTGCTGCTAATGTATTTGGAGGAGAAAAAAATCAAGCGATAAACGTTTTACAGTTAATGAATGCTACAGGGCATCGCGAACCGTTTGATGCGTACAGAGTTTTGTGGAACACGACAGCATTTAGCCGCACAATCACGTTATGTTTGGTCTTGATTTGGTTGGAGTTTGAGTTAGCAGATGAACCACTTAATGATATGGGGTTGTGTATTAGATTGTTTGTCCTGTTACATGGTTGTGAAGTCCTGATTCAACTGACGAAAGACGTTATCTATCTTATAAATGACATGCTGGATGATGTTGTGCCAGAACCAGATGTTGAGTCTCATCTTTACAAAAATATCTACGCACAAGACACTAGCGCAACCCATGTAACAAAGCAGGGCTTTTTCGCACAAAAAGTGAACGAACAAACTTCAGCTAAGTGCGAGCACCAGTTTATGTTGTAAGGAAATTGCTCTTTAAACATTAAAGCAATGCCTTTACCCATAACACCTAGAGTTGGACGTTGGATGGAGATTACTGCATGATCCCTTGTAAATCAAGGGCTGTAAGACGTTCTGGGATGGTATTGAATTTGAATGTGGTGGCTATGGGTGGACTCGAACCACCGACCTCAGCATTATGAGTGCCGCGCTCTAACCAGCTGAGCCACATAGCCACAAGCGCGTGATTTTGTCTTTTTTGCAGGGTCTTGTCAAGTTTTTTTGAGGCAATTCGGTGATTGCGATTTAGCTTGCAGTTAATGCTTAAATTTAGTACAATAAGTTTTTATATTTTTGAGAATATATTATGGAATTACGTGATGAATTAAAATCTCGCTTTGCTGCTGCCTATGAAAAAAAACGAACTTATTTTGAGGTTGAGCCTATCGGTGCCGCATTTAGCCATGGTGACTATACTATTTATAAGTTGTGGGAATTGGACAAATTGATTGCTGAGCTGAAAAAAATCCCTATTGAGTTACCCGATGATGATTACTTTGAGGAAGGCAATGAGCTTGAGCGATTGACAGTGCGCGTTGTTGTGGATAAAAGCTACCAAGTATTGTTTGCAAGAGAGGGGGCATTGAATCGAATAACGCCCGCTCACAGCCAAATGGCTTTTTCGTGTTTTTTTGCAGGTACCCTACGTTTTTCCAATGATTATACCAGGATATTGGAAATGACGAATAAAAGTGGTCACTTTAGACCAGAATTTGGCAGTATTGTGTTTCTGATTGCAGCGCTTGAGGGTACTCAGCACCCTTTGTTGGGAGTGCATCCCATTGATATTACGGAATACACAGGCTGTGAAGTTAAGAAAATAGTTTACGCTATGGATGCGTTAGAGAGTCTCTTACCACCCGCTGTGGATATTGAGTCCATAGCGAATGTAAACATGAGACCTAAACATAGTGCTCATGAGGCGGAGGTACAGCCTTTTTCTAAGAAACATCGTTTAAATATGAGTGTAACCAATTCCTCCGATGCCTTTTTTTCAAATAAGTCTAATCAGTCTATAGAGCGATGTACGACACCGCCACCCTATGCATCGAATGATCGAATGTATAGGGTGACGACCCCGTCGAGGACTCCATAAGGGATCCTGAACTTAATAAGCTACCCTTTGTGCATCCCATCTTACCGTCATCTTGACACGATCTGATCGTGTCAAGCTAACAGCAATCTGGGCGCACAAAGGGAGGCTTATTAAGTTCGAGATCCATAACCTGTTTAAATTAGTGGCCTTCATCAAGTGTTCTCTATAAGATTGAACGTATAGATCAGTGTCTACATTGGACAAATTAATGAGTAAATTGAAAACGTTTAATGCCATATTGATGATTACGGGCACATCAGTTGGGACTGGGATTTTGGGTTTACCCATTGTAACGAGTAGTGCTGGCTTGATACCGACGTTTGTTGCATTTATTGTCGCTTGGATTTTCATGACCGTTGCGGCATTTCATATTTTAGATGTGAAAATGCAAGTCAAAGGACATTATAATCTATCCAGTATGATCAAATTAACCATGGGACGTACAGGGCAATATTGTTCGTCAATTATTATTTTATTGCTGCTGTATGCCTTGCTTTGTACTTATATGATGGCAGGATCAGCTTGGCTTAGTGTTTTACTGGCCCCAGTTATTACCTTACCTGGGCCGTTAATGACGCTATTATTCACCTTTCTTTTTGCGACGATCATATTTTTTGGAGACGGATTTATCTACAGCATGAACAATGCGCTGGCAATATGTCTTATTATAGCATTTGTAGTGACTGTGGGTATGAGTCTCTCACCGTTGCATGAGGAATTCATAACACAGCGTAATTTTTCAGCTATTTTACCCTCTCTTCCGTTATTGTTAACCACATTTGGATTTAGTATTGTGGTGCCTGCGGTTACGGAGTATTTGGATTACAACAAAAAATCGGCCACTTTTGCCATCATGCTTGGTGGCATGGTTGCATTAGCGGCTTATGCGGTTTGGGAGTGGGTGACTCTCAGCCATATACCACTGCAAGGACCCATGAGTTTTCATACTTTAAAACAAACGGGAGATAATGGTACGGGTGTTATTCTTGCTTTTGCATCATCCGTAAATAGTCATATGGTGAACGTTTCTGGTCGAATATTTGCAATTTTTGCAGCGATTACCTCATTTTTGGGGGTGTCGTTAGCTTTGATTCACTTCCTAGCGGACGTTCTGAACAGGCAAGCGGTTGGTTCAAAAAGGTTTGTATTATCGCTTGCTACGTTTATTCCACCTCTCTTGATTACGAGTCTTGTTCCCAATGCATTTGTACAGGTATTAAGTTTCGCAGGACTATTTGTGGCTATTTTATTGGGGCTGTTTCCAGTGCTCATGGTTTATAAATCTCAAAATAAGAATGGACGTCTTTGTGGTCATGTCATGAAAAAATTGATGATGACTTGCACGGGACTTTTTTTTGTTTATGTTATTTTTCAAGAGATTAGGAATTTATCTGGACTCTAAATGATTTGGATTTGAACAGAAATACATGACATATCCTAACACAACAGCTCGGCTCTCACTTAATAGTACATTAAACGTACGACAAGCAGCGCCCATGGTCATGCATTCTATTCCTATACGCCGATTCGCTAAAAAACTGACTACGGAGATTGGAATTTGTTTGCCAACCTCTGAATGACCGATGAGAATGATTTCAGGGTTATGATCTAATAAAGGTGTTATGTTTTTTTCACATAGTTCTAAAACGGAATGTACAGGCCATGCTGTTTGAATGGTGTCTTTACTGATGATAATGCTGTTTTGATACAGGACACCATTTACCGTAATGCTGGTATCTGTATAGGATTGAACGGCATGCGGATCAGGTGATTCTAATTGGATTTCCATAGTGTTTAGAGAGTCCTTCATTTATACTCACTAAAGTATATCATTTTCAAAGATCATGAGGAAAGGTTAAGAATGAATGTTGTGATAAATTCATGCATCGACACAGTTCCAGAAGGTAGTCTGCCTATTCCTAATCAAAGTCACTATTATCATCATATATTATCATGCCTAGGATATCCGTTATTAACACCACCAGTGGCAGACTTATTACGAAAATGGCATGGGTTAGATGGCGTTTGGTTGGTCGTATCTCCAATACATTGGCAGGCAACACATAACGATGCCATGATTGTGGCGGCAGGGGAGGATTTGCAATTAACTGAGCTTGAGGGGCATCAATGGTTCGAGGCCTTTGCAGAATTTGTTTCAGCTGAGACTATGCGAGTTCATTATCATGATGCCAGTACTTGGTTAATTCAATTGAGTGAGCATCCCATCATAACAGCACAGCCGGTGCAAACGATGTTACATCAATCGATGATGCCGCATTTGGATGGTATGGATCACACGTTTTTTTGGCAACGTTTCATGACAGAAAGCCAAATGTTTTTAAGTAATCATGCTTTAAATACCTCACGTATCGGCCGCTACTCCATTAACGGGCTTTGGATTTGGGGGGGCGGAGTATTGCAAACGCGAAGTAAGTGCACGATAGTGGTGGATAATCAACACGCGTTTTCATTAGCAACGTTGTTGTCCTTGAATGTTAGTTTTTATTCAGCCGAACGGATATACCCACGTGATGCGTTAGTGCTTTGGAGTGATTTGAGTCGTTTGAAGGCCTTGCAAGCCAAACTAACAAAACAAACGGTTTCTTGGTATTGGAATAATTGTACTTATCAAACGAAACCCAAACATTGGTTGAAACGCTTATGGAGTTCAAAACATCATGCTGATTAAGCAGCGACAAAATTCGGCCTCTGGCGCGTTATTATCCAACATACATCCCGTTCTACAGCGCATATATGCGACACGTGGAATTGCTGATGAGTCGCAATTGGATAAGCGATTGCAGGCGTTGTTACCGTATCATACGTTGACTGATATTGATAAAGCTTGTGTGCGTTTGGAACAAGCATTGCATGCTCAACAACGAATTTTAATCATTGGTGATTTTGATGCTGATGGTGCTACATCCACAGCAGTTGCGGTCAGCGCGTTACGAACTATGGGAGCTTTGCATGTTGACTATCTTGTGCCAAATCGCTTTGAGTTTGGATATGGTTTAACACCAGCGATTGTTGAAGTAGCTAAAAAATGGCAACCCGATCTGATTATTACTGTGGATAACGGTATTGCTAGTATAGACGGTGTCGCGACTGCAAATGAAGCGGGTATTGATGTTCTCATTACCGATCATCATTTGCCAGCGGAAGAGTTACCTGCTGCTTGTGCTATTGTTAATCCTAATCAAGTAGGGGATCATTTTCCAAGTAAATCCATCGCTGGGGTCGGTGTTATTTTTTATACCATGTTAGCGTTACGTCGTCATTTGGCGGATTGTGGTTGGTTTCAATCTCAACACGTGCCGGAACCGAATATGAGTCAATTTCTTGATTTGGTTGCGTTAGGAACAGTGGCTGATGTGGTCACTTTGGATCAAAACAATCGAATTTTGGTGAGCCAAGGTGTTGCCCGTATTCGCAAAGGCTTAGCTAGGCCCGGTATCTGTGCGTTACTGGAAGTAGCGGGTAGGCGAGCAGAGTTGTTGCGAGAAAATGATTTGGGTTTTGCTGTCGCACCTCGATTAAATGCGGCAGGACGATTGGATGATATGTCTTTGGGAATTGAGTGCTTATTGAGTCAAGATCTGGGTAAATCTCGCTTGTTAGCGCAACAACTCGATGACTTAAACGTCGAACGACGCAAAATTGAATCCGAAATGAAAGAGCAAGCAATGCTGGTTTTAAATAAATGGGCGCTGAATACGGGAACCCATGAGTTGCCGGTTGCATTGTGTTTAGTCGATCCGTCTTGGCATCAGGGTGTCATAGGTATTTTAGCGGGGCGATTAAAAGATCGCTATCATCGCCCCGTGATTGCATGTGCGGTAGTTCATGAGAATGAATTGAAAGGTTCTGCTCGTTCAGTACCAGGGTTGAATATTCGTGATGCGCTTGCTGCGGTTGATAAAGACTATCCAGGTTTGATCACTAAATTTGGTGGACATGCCATGGCCGCTGGTTTGAGTTTACAAAAAGATAAATTTGATGCGTTTCAGCAGGCGTTCATCACGGAAGTAGGCAAGCACATCGGCTTGTCCCAATGTGAGGGCGAGCGACTGAGTGATGGTCCGTTGGTTGCCGCAGAATTGAATATGAATTTAGCGGTATTATTGCACGATGCAGGGCCTTGGGGACAACAGTTTCCTGAACCCGTATTTGATAATACGTTTGAAATACTGGAACAACGTATTGTGGGGCAACATCATTTGAAATTAACGTTGGCTATGGTTGAGGGTGGTGATCCGATTGAGGCAATAGCCTTTAATGTGGATTTGAAGGCATGGCCAAATCACCGTGCTCGCTACATGCATGCCTTATATAAGTTGGATATCAACACGTACCAAGGACGTAGTCGATTGCAGTTGCTGATTGAAGACATGACGGCACGAGAAGAGGTTTTATTGGCTGTTGAAATGTAATTGGACTTTGGACAAAAAGACATGCGAAACTCTACTGTGGCGAGTTTCGAAAAAGGTCTCATGAGGTCGTAATTGCTTAGGATTTGAAAAATGCCTGTTATTTTTATCATATTATCATTTTTTTCCCACTCAGCTTGGTCGGCCAGTCATCATCCACAAGAGTTATTAAATAAAATATCGGGTTCTAAAACGGAAGGCCAACGAATTGTTCAGCATTATTGTGCCATGTGCCACGCTGTAAAACCCCTTATTCCCTTAGGTGCGCCGCGCATCGGTGAGGCATCCGATTGGAAACTACGTTTGAAGCAAGGATCTAAACGATTGTTTAAGCATACTGATGAGGGTTTGAACGCTATGCCTGCACGTGGAGGATGTTTTGAGTGCACCGACCATCAATTGATGTTAGCTATTTTGGCAATGCTTCCTGAGGATTTGATTTTGGACAAAATGGCATGCGTCTTTTTGCATAATGGTGCTGAATAGTTACGATATTTTCTAATGGCTGAAACTACTGGTGACCCCCCAAACCTGTTCACAACCCGGGGAGTTACAAGCCCAATATAAAGAAAGCAAATAACTCATAGAGAGCACTTTTCGATAATAAAGCTAATCTTTTCTACAGTCCGCCCGATAATAAAGAAAACAAGGGAGGATTTAATCATGATCAAGAAACAATTAGTGGTTGCTTCAATGAGTATTTTGTTAGGTGCTTGTGCGTCAACGGGGGGCGGTGGTGGCATGGTGCCCATTGTCGATGATGCTGGACACACTCATTATACTAAAGATATGAGTGCTGATGGGAAGGGCAGTTATTATTTCCCTGAGCATCGTGAGGCAACAGGTCGTAAAGTGTTCATATTTGACCCCAAAGCAACTGCGTGGGCTGCTTATGATGGACAAGGTAATCGAGTAGAAACGGGTAGTGCGTCTGGTGGTAAAGATTTTTGCGACGATATTGGTCGTCCATGTCGCACCGTGACGGGTACATTCCACGTTTATTCAAAAAAAGGTGAGGAATGCACATCCAGTATTTATCCAATAGAAACCAATGGTGGTGCAAGAATGCCTTATTGCATGCACTTTAATGGTGGTTACTCTATCCATGCCGCTTATGAAGTTCCAAATTATAATGCCAGTCATGGTTGTATTCGGGTATTACCAAGCGCTGCTAAATGGTTAAATCAAGATTTCATTGATGTGGGTACAACGGTAATTGTTAAACCTTATAGTTAATTAGGGTGGGTAGGGTATGGCAGTGAATGGTTATTTTTTTCACTGCTCCACCCCTGACGGTCGTGGCTCTGTTTCCGTGGCTCGTATCAAGCACGGAACAGAACTCCTAAACTACAAATTGTCACTATGAAAAGGATGTGATAACCTTAAATGCTGAAACGACGATTGTTTCGTAACTTAAATCGCAAGGGATCGCATAACTAATGCAACAGGATACTCTGGTTTTTCAATTAGCGGTTCATTTTTTGCCGAAGATAGCTTTGCGGTTAGAGCGTCTTTTTGTTGCTATCGAACAGGCCTGTCATGCTAAAAATCCGATTATCCATCATTATGCCTTGAAAAATATCATTGAAATTATTAAGTTAATTGAAAAACCTGAGCTTAAAAGTCGTTTTGTAAAAGAATTAATGCGGATTGAGCACGTTGTCAATAAAACTCAGACCAGTATATCCAATGCACGATACGCCAGTCTTTTTGTTCAAGTACAAGTTCTAAGCCATATTTCCGGACGATTTGGAGAGTCTATTCATCAAGATCCTTTTCTACAATCTATCCGTTTAGCTCAAGCTGCTCATAGTAGTGACTGTGAATTGCACGCGCCTCAACTGTTGTTTTGGTTAGAAAGTGATTCATCAGTACGCCAAAATAATTTAATTAGTTGGTTGAAACATTTACAAACCTTATATGACACAGTCAATATTTATTTGGCTCTGTTGCGAGACACAGCCGAATTCGAACCGATTGATATGCTGAGTGGGTTTTATCAACGCTCGTTGCCGGCACGAATGATCTACCATTTAATTTTAATCCGAATGAGTAGCCTATGTGGAATTGTACCGAAAATTCAATTAGGACATCATGGTTTAAGTATTCGACTATGTGAAGCTTATTCTATGCAGGAAGTCAGAGAGTCGACCATGGATGTTGATCTCGCTATTTGTCAATTATAAACCTAGGACATGATCTTCTTATGAATCACATGAAGAATACGTTCATTAGCTTCGGGAAATGTAAACTGGCCTAGATCACTAGGACTTACCCAGCGTAAATCGTGTTGTGATTCCAGGCAAGTCGCTTGTCCGCGAAAATCATACACATGATACACCAAAAGTGAAACCCGTTTATCAGGATAGTCGTGATCAATTTGTGTTAAAAATTCGTACTGAATCACATCCAAACCAACTTCTTCTTTGATTTCGCGAATCAACGCGGCATCTGCGGTTTCGTTTGCCTCAAGCTTACCACCCGGAAACTCCCACATTCCAGAATGTGGGACGTGAGATGGACGTTGCGTGATAAGGATATTTTGTTTTGGGTCCGTAATAATTGCTACAGCAACATTCATACTATATCTGCAGGCTCCCATGACAGTTTTTAAATTTTCTACCTGATCCGCATAGGCATGGATCATTGCGGCCCACTTTCCGCTCTTCGCGTTTAAAAGTGGTCACGCTGCCTTCGTTATAACTGTCTTGAGACAAGGACTCGTCATCTTCTTCTTCATGAATCAATTTTAATTTGAGTGCTGATTCGGAACGACGTTGTGCTTCAACCATACTGACGTCATCTTCGGTGCTGATTTCTACAGAAGAATGCAATTTAATAATGTCATACTTTAATCCATCAAGCATGGACGAAAACAGATTAAATGACTCACGTTTATATTCTTGTTTTGGATCCTTCTGTGCATAACCACGTAAGTGTATGCCTTGACGCAAATAATCCATAGCCGCTAAATGTTCGCGCCAGTGACTATCCATCGTTTGTAAAATCACTGATTTTTCAAATTGCCCAAGCACATCTCGTCCAAGACGTTGTTCTTTTTCTTGGTATATTTGATGGCAAATAGTGTTTATTTTTTCTTTAATTTGTTCAGATTGAATCGAATGATCCTCATCGATCCATTGCTTGATTGGAGCCTGAACTTTAAAGTCATCTGCTAACACTTGTGTTAAGCCAGCAATATCCCATTGATCTTCTAGACTTTGTGGTGGAATGTAGGTGTCAACCAAGCTTTCCATAACATCGTTGCGCATGGTTTCAATGGCATCTAATGGGTCAGTCATTTCCATGATGGCAGCACGTTGAGAGTAGATAACTTTACGTTGATCATTGGCTACGTTGTCGTACCCTAGTAATTGTTTGCGCACATCAAAATGATGTCCCTCTAATTTACGTTGTGCATTTTCAATCGCTTTGGTAACTAAGCCATGCTCAATCGGCTCTCCAGATTCCATACCTAAACGTCGCATGATGGAAGCTACGCGGTCGGAGGCAAAAATGCGCATTAAATTATCGTCAAGTGATAAATAAAAACGCGTACTTCCGGGGTCACCTTGACGACCGGCACGACCACGTAATTGGTTATCAATTCGTCGTGACTCATGACGCTCGGAACCGATAATACGTAAACCACCCGCTGCAAGAACGGCATCATGACGTACTTGCCAGTCCGCTTTGATTTTTTTCTGAGCGGAGTCTGGTGCGTCCGGTGGTAATTGCGCTAATTCAGCAGAGGGACTACCACCCAGCACGATATCCGTACCGCGACCCGCCATATTGGTGGCAATAGTGACCATGCCTGGTCGTCCTGCTTCAGCAATAATATGAGCTTCTTTTTCATGAAATTTGGCGTTTAAAACTTGATGACTGATCTTAGCTTTGTTCAATAAATTACTCAGTAATTCAGAGGCTTCAATCGATGCTGTACCCACTAGCACGGGTTGTTTTCGCTCTACGCATGATCGAATGTCAACGATGATGGCGTTATATTTATCTTGTTGCGTCAGGTAGACCAAGTCGGCTTCATCTGATCGCTTCATTTGTTTATTGGTTGGAATGACCACCACTTCAAGATTGTATATTTGTTGGAATTCATAGGCTTCTGTATCCGCTGTGCCGGTCATGCCTGATAATTTATTATAAAGTCTAAAGAAATTTTGAAACGTGATGGATGCGAGCGTTTGATTTTCATTTTGTATACGAACGCGCTCCTTGGCTTCAATGGCTTGATGTAAACCATCGGACCAGCGTCTGCCCGGCATGGTGCGTCCTGTGTGCTCATCGACAATGACGACTTGATTGTTTTGAACAATGTACTCGATATCGCGGTGATACATGGCATTAGCTCTCAGAGCCGCATTCACATGGTGCATGAGCATGATGTTGCTGGCGTGATATAGGCTATCACCGGCACTCAGTAACTTAGCTCCAGTTAATAATTCTTCAATCCGTTGATGTCCGGCTTCGGTTAGGTGCGCTTGCTTTTGTTTTTCATCAATCGTGTAATCGCCGTCGTCACCTTCTTCTTGTTGCATTTTCAATTGCGGGATCAATTCATTAACACGGATATATAATGCGGAGCTGTCTTCAGCTGCTCCGGAAATAATAAGTGGTGTGCGTGCTTCGTCAATTAAGATGGAATCGACTTCGTCGATGATTGCAAAATTTAATTCACGTTGAACTTTATCGGTGAGACTAAAAGCCATGTTATCGCGTAAGTAGTCAAAACCGAACTCGTTGTTTGTACCGTATAAGACATCCGTTTGATAGGCGGCTTGCTTTTCATCGTGTGGCATATCGGGATAAATAACCCCAACAGTGAGTCCCAGAAAATCGAAAATGGGCTTCATCCATTGGCTATCGCGACGGGCCAAATAGTCATTTACAGTGACCACATGAACGCCTTGTCCGCTGATGGCGTTTAAATAAGCAGGTAAGGTTGCTACCAACGTTTTTCCTTCACCGGTACGCATTTCGGCAATTTTGCCTTCATGCAATACCATGCCACCGATCATTTGCACATCAAAATGTCGTAAACCAATCGTTCGTAAAGAGGCCTCACGTACGACAGCAAATGCTTCAGGGAGTATGTCATCCAGTGTTTCACCCGCAATGAGACGAGATTTAAACTCAGTCGTTTTCGCGTTTAACTGCTCGTTTGTTAAAGCCTGCATCTGGGGTTCAAATGCGTTACTAGAGAGAACTGTTTTTTCCATACGCCGTAAGGTGCGATCGTTGCGGCTACCAAAAATTCGTTTGATTAACGTGTTGAGCATGGTTTAGAGTATTCCTTGCTTAAAGCTGCCTAATTTACTAGAGTTTGGACGGAAATGCCATTTAAATTTATTTGATTTGCGAAAGCAATCGGGCTCGACCGCCGTCTTATTATTATGGGCGTCGTCCCGGTTATTTTTGATAATCTTCATACGGATTTTTCGTTGGTAAATCAATCGGTTGATTGAACTCGGATAAACTTATGGTGGTTTGTGTCATGGAAATTGACGACTGATCCATCACGGATTCGCCGAATTTATAAATAATTCGCTCGTTTCCTTGGCATGTTTGTTGATCTCTGGCATCCTGAGTTGCTTTGATGGCGGCATTTTTCTTTTTATAGTCTTTGATTGCTGAGGCACCGTATTTGTTGGTCAGCATCGTTAGGGTTTGCTGTGGTGATAAAATAAGTGCTGAGGCATTATTACCTCCAAAACCTTTGGAATTAATAATTACACCTTGAATTTCAGAACCCAAATCTCCGGCAAAATGATGATCGGTTAATATATTTAAATGCGATTGATGAACGTCATCGGCAATGTGATCGATGGTCTTAATACCCGGAATCCAGCCATATTGCCAAACACCTAATGCAGAAACGAGTTGATCGCCTCCTGCAACGCTTACGGAATGACCAATGTATGATTTTACTGCGGTAACAGGCCAATGATTAAGAGAGAAAGTTTTTGCCACCTCATTTAAAATATGACTTTCTGTGGTGCGATTTTGTGGTGTTCCTGTGCCATGAGCTTGCACGTAAGTGTGTTGCAATCCGTCTTGACCTAACATCGCTTTTGCAAGTGCTGCGGCTTTTGCGACGGTGATGTAGTTGCCTATACCGGGACTGGCTATGGATTTTTTATTCGCATCGGCGTTAACAAAAATATCAGCAACGGAACCATAAATGGTCATGCCTAATTTTAAGGCCAGTTCATCATCCATTAAAACAAAAAATTGTACCGATTCGGCTAAAGTAAAACCACTGTTTGTCGAAAAAGGGCGACATGCTCGGCGATTATTGGGGGTATCGCTGTGATCCAGTTCGCATAAACTGTCATCGGTAGCAAGTGCTCCCATGACTCGAAAACCTTCCACGACTTCAGGAACTACAGGTGCCTCAGAATTGCCTACGATGACAACTTTTGCTTTTCCATATTGTATATCCATCAGTCCTTGTCTTAAATTATACAAAAAGGATGCGCAAGCGCCAATGCTATTGCCTGTTGAACCGACACTGTTGAGGATGTAACTATTGACGAAATCAGCCGGCATTTCAGCTAGTGACAAGGCCATCATCTTAGAATTGATCCGATTTCCACTCAAAGATTGTCCGATTAGACCCGATAATGAGTGCTCATCGATTTGTGAGAGAGCACTACCTGCGTAGACTGCAATGTCGTCAGGATGGATATGTTTTAAAATCTCATCCCATTCAATACCGAGTGAGTTTAACGCATCCGAGGCACCATAAACGGCAAGCTTGAGACCACGAGGATGATGATGTGACTGGTATAATGTGCCTGGATCAAATCCAGTCGGGATGGAACCAGCACTGGATACGGCACTGTGTATTCTATCAGGAATTAAAATGTCGAATGGTGTGGTGATGTTCACTCGAACTTCATGATTATCCATAGGCTCAACGTCACAGGCATGAGCCAATGCTTGTGATAGTTTTGATTTTTTCATGATAAACGAGGTGGGGTGCTTTGAGCCGTCTAGCGTCGCTTTATGATGACAAATCACTTGATCAGGATCAAATTGTTCGATTCGTCGAACAAGAGTCCCATTTTTGATCGCCTGTATTTCGATAGGTGTTAAGTCAGTATGATGCGCGATGCCCATACGACGAGCCAAATCCTGCCAGGTATCGTTCAGTTTTTCATTTGATAACACATCACAAATCATTCGTTTGTAACTGTGAAACCCTGAGCTGCGCCCCGCGGAGTTCATGCCGCCTAGCCCAACAATGAGGGGTAATTTGATCATTTTAATGTATACACTTTGTTTCGTGTTCGCTCTTTAGGTATACGAATGCTAGTCGACAACGTTTAAGCTGTCAACTTTTCCGGTAAATACTAGCAATTCTGGGTGAACGAGGTAGGGTGGGCAAAGGAGCTTGCGACGTGCCCACCGTTGTACCACTGCTGGTGGGCACGTCGCAAGCTCCTATGCTCACCCTACGAATTCAGTGATATTTTGCGAAAAATAATTTTATTAAAACGCTACATAGCCCTAGAACAGAGGGCCTTATCGTTCACCCAGAATTGCTGGGTAAATACTCACTCCGTATTAATTGGACTTTGGACAAAACCGCATGCAAAAAAACGCATGCAGTTCTGTCCAAATAATTTTAGATCTGTGATATTTATAAGCTTAAAATACGTTTGGACTTTGGACAAAAAGACATGAAAAGAGCCTCATGTCTTTTTGTCCAAAGTCCAAGTATTAAGGAACGGCCATATTTGGCGTTCAACCTGCACTCAAATCTGACCGTTCACCGAGGGTTAAGATCACCCTCCGAGCAGTTGCCTTTTCCGAATGTCACCTCCATCGCGTCTATCAATTCATTCTCTGACTCAGAGTGTTGCACAGACATCAATCGCTCTTTCCAGCGACGAGCTCCGGCTAACCCATGAGCCATACTAAATAGTGGTTTTAGTAATAGGCTCATAGGTGTATGTTTTTCTTGCAGTGATTGGATATAGGTTACGTAGTTCTGCAACATCACGTAGCGTGGCAATAGAGGAATTTCAGGGTATAGGCTGTGGTGAATGGTTGCAATCGCATACGGATTTTGACAAGCAAGCCGTCCTAGCATGACACCGTCAACCTGTTGTAAGTGCGTTGTTATGTCATCGATTGTATTAATATTACCGTTAATGACCACCGGGGTGCTGGGAAAATCTTGCTTGATTTGATATACATAGTCGTATTGCACCGGTGGAATGGTGCGGTTTTGCTTAGGATTTAAGCCATGTAACCAGGCTTTGCGTGCGTGGACAATTAATTTGTCACAGCCCGCATTCATTAAGTGATGTACAAAATCTGCGAAAAATGGGTAGCTATCGTGGTTATCTATACCAATACGTGTTTTAGCAGTCACTGGAATAGTTACGGCATCTTTCATGGCTCGAATGCAATCGGCAACGTGTACTGGTTCCGCCATGAGGCATGCGCCAAATCGTCCAGCCTGCACGCGATCGCTTGGACACCCTAGATTTAAATTAACTTCCTGGTATCCCTGACGCTCAGCCAATTGCGCTGCGGCTACTAAAGCTTGGCGATCGGAGCCACCTAATTGCAATGCTAATGGCGTTTCTATGGGATGAAAATGTAAGGCACGCTTTGGATTATGTTCAATGGCACCTGGCGTTTGCATGTCCGTATAGAGGAGCGCGCGCGGCGCGAGCATACGCATAAATACCCGAAAATGAGTATATGTCCAATCAATCATGGGTGCTATGGCTAGCGGTGAGATTAAGTGAGGTGATGAATGCACAAACTATTTTCATTTATAAGAGATACATTGCATAATAGTATACCTTATTTTCGGAGTTGTTGATATGCTTAACGATTTGCCTATCATTCCTCAAAATGCCGTTGATTTGATCAAAGTATATTTGCTTCAGCTTCAACAATCTATTTGCGACTCGCTTGAGACGTTAGATGGTTCTGGTCGATTTATCGATGATGTTTGGACGCGCGCTGAAGGGGGCGGTGGGATCACTCGGATTATGCGTGATGGTGGGTTGTTTGAAAAAGCTGGTGTTAATTTTTCTCATGTAACCGGTGAACGTTTACCGCCATCAGCCAGTGCGAGTCGTCCTGAGCTGGCTGGGTGTCATTTTACTGCCTTGGGCGTGTCATTGGTTTTGCATCTCAATAATCCTCATGTTCCAACGGCGCATGCGAATGTGCGATTTTTTATGGCTGAAAAAGAGAATTCTGCTCCGATTTGGTGGTTTGGTGGTGGGTTTGATTTGACGCCTTATTACGGGTATGAGGAGGATTGCCGACATTGGCATCAAACAGCAAAAGATGCCTGCCAACCGTTCGGTGATGATATTTATCCTCGTTTTAAAGCCTGGTGCGATCGTTATTTTTATCTCAAGCACCGTAATGAAGCACGCGGAATAGGTGGTTTGTTTTTCGATGATTTCCATGAACAAAGTTTTGAGCACAGCTTTGCGCTTATGCAAAGTATTGGCAACCATTTCGTCAAAGCCTACGTACCCATTGCTTTGCGTCGGAAATTACAACCGTTTACTGAGCAGGAAAAAGCGTTCCAATTGTATCGCCGAGGGCGTTATGTTGAGTACAATTTGGTGTATGACCGCGGCACGTTGTTTGGTTTGCAATCGAACGGGCGCACCGAGTCTATTTTAATGTCGTTACCTCCGGAAGTACGTTGGGAGTATAACTGGCAGCCTGAAGAGGGCAGTCCTGAAGCTCGTTTATATACGCATTTTTTACCCATAAGGGATTGGCTATGAAGCATGAATTTATTCGATTGGCATTGCAATGTAACGTGCTGAAGTTTGGGGAGTTTACGTTGAAATCAGGACGATTAAGTCCTTATTTTTTTAATGCAGGATTATTTTATCAGGGAGAGGCTCTGCAGCAACTCGGTCGCTTTTACGCCCAAACCATCATGCAACACAATATCGATTTTCAACATTTATTTGGACCCGCTTATAAAGGATTACCATTAGCGACTGCGACTGCAATAGCGCTTGCTGAGAAAGGGATGAATAAAACCGTTACGTTCAATCGTAAGGAAGCCAAAGATCATGGGGAAGGTGGTCAACTCATTGGTTCGCCGTTGTCAGGTAAAACGGTGGTTATTGATGATGTGATTACCGCGGGTACGGCGTTTCGAGAAGCTCAGCAATTGATTACGTCCCATGGTGGGGAGGTTTCGGCAGTTGTGATTGCCTTGGATCGATGCGAGCGTGGTTTAACAAATCAATCGACTTTGGCGGAAATAAAGGCTCAAGGAATCGAGGTTTTTTCAATTATTACTTTGTTTGATTTAATCGATTACTTGGAACAGCAGCGCGATCAGGCTTTAGTGGCGAAGTTGCGCGAATATCATGCCGTTTATGGTGTTAATGAAGTTCGCTTATCAGGACCCTAATTTCATGTTATTTGAGTGGTTAAGCTCTTCCTTTATATAGTTCAATGATGGGTCAAGGGTTTTTACTTTAGCTAAAATCTCATTAAGCATTTGATTTGGCTCGTGCGTTGTCACCTGTTCACAGGCTTCACGATAGCCTTTGTATCTTCGTTCTAAAGTATCTTGTGTGGATGTGGACGGATGTTTTAGAAACGCTATAACTGCTCCGATTAAATCTCTGGTGGATGTGCTTACTTTTTCTTCGTTGGTGAGAGGGATATTTCCCTTGTTTTTGCTACTGTTAAATAATTCATTGCAAGAATTGGTTAATTCATCCATATTAAGTTGTCTGGGATTTTCTAATTGAACGGACACATTCCATATAATCCTATGTTTCATTGTAGGCCGGTGTTTCATTTCTTCTAACCTAGCTTTTATGTTATTATTTTCATTATTTTCTTTAGCTATGGCCTCTACGAGGTCAGTCTTAGATGCTTCTAAGTTTTTTAATTTATTTTTTAATTTATTTTTTAGATTTTGTGATTTATTTTCTAGAGTTTCTAATTTATTTTCTAGATTTTGTGATTTATTTTCTCCCCACATCATCATTTGACACAAACATATAAAAGATAATATTGAATTTTTAATCTTAGACAATCGATCCTTCTTTTGTTCAGCGGGAATTAAGAATAGAAGGTTTTGTGCTTTTAGAGTCTCTAACTCATCTGCCGTTTTAGCTATATCTTCTCGCAACTTATCTTGCGATGTTTCTATTTTACGAAAATCGATAGTATCGCGCTGTATTTGCCCAGATAAATTTGCTATGGCTTTTAAAGCTCTTGTTGCTGTTTCATCATCGTTTGTCCGTTCTGTTTTTTTACTAAAATTTGGCATCGGGATACACCTTTGAGTTCAGGCAATCATGAGTCATCTTTTTATATTATAGTCCATATTGGAAAATATGTTACACTTGAACCAAATTCCCCTTGGTTTCCAACCACGACTTTCTATCCCCAGCGCGTTTCTTGGAAAGCATCATGTCCATTAGCGACATGGTGGTTGGTTCGTCGTCCAGAGTTAATTGGATTAAACGCCGAGTGTTGGGATCCATTGTGGTTTCGCGCAATTGCAATGGATTCATTTCGCCTAAGCCTTTAAAGCGTTGAACATTGATTTTACTCTTGCTCGTTTGGGATAACTGTTTCGTGATTTTATCTTTTTCCTCATCATCCAAGGCATAATGCACGGCCTTACCAGCATCGATACGATACAGCGGTGGCATGGCGACAAAAATGTGACCTGCTAAAACCAAAGGTTTGAAATGACGCAAAAATAAGGCGCAAATAAGTGTGGCAATATGGGCTCCATCGGAATCCGCATCGGCCAGTATGCATATTTTACCGTAGCGTAACCCGGATAGATCATCAGAACCTGGGTCGATACCTATAGCGACGGATATATCATGAATTTCTTGTGACGCGAGAACTTGGTTTGATTCCACCTCCCAAGAGTTTAATATTTTACCACGCAGCGGTAGAATCGCTTGAAAATCTTTGCTACGAGCTTGCTTAGCTGAGCCGCCGGCTGAATCACCCTCCACTAAAAATAACTCGGCTTGATTTAAATCTTGCTGCAAACAATCGGCTAATTTACCGGGTAAAGCAGGTCCCTGATGAATGCGTTTTCGTGCGACCTGCTTGGCTTGACGAAGACGTTTTTGAGCGCGCTCGATGACTAAGGCTGCAAGAGTTTCACCTTGGTTACGATGTTGATTAAGCCAAAGCGCAAACGCATCTTTTACCACGTTACTTACAAAACCAGCGGATTGTCTGGAACTTAATCGCTCCTTGGTTTGTCCCGCGAACTGCGGCTCTTTCATTTTTACAGATAAGACGTATTGACAGGGTTCCCAAAGATCATCCGCTGTTAATTTTACACCGCGTGGTAAGAGATTACGGAGTTCGCAAAATGCAGCTAGGGCGTCAAATAAACCAGAACGTAGGCCATTAACATGCGTACCACCTTGTATGGTTGGAATTAAATTCACATAGCTTTCAGTCACTGGCGTATTGGTGGATGTAGACCAGGCTAAAGCCCAATCAACGGTTGCTTCATTGCTTTGATAGTCCCCTGTAAAGGGCTCTTCTGGTAAATAGTCGACTGGCAATGACTGGCGTAAATAATCCAGTAGCCCGTGCTGATAGCACCACTGAATTGTTTCATCCGTAGCTTTGTTAATAAATGTCATAGACAAACCGGAGCACAGTACGGCTTTGGCTCGTAGAACGTGGGTTAAGTGCTTGACAGAGATGCGTGTGGTATCGAAGTAACTTGGATCAGGCCAAAAACGAATTGTAGTACCTGTATCACGTTTTTTTGTGACGCCGGTTTCACGAAGCTCATCGCATTTAGCGCCATGTTCAAATGACATTTGATAGACGATGCCATCTCGTTTGATAGTGACTTCCAAACGATTGGATAACGCGTTGACTACCGATACACCAACGCCATGCAATCCACCTGAGAAACTGTAGTTTTTGTCCGAAAACTTTCCGCCGGCATGCAAGCGAGTCATGATCACTTCAACGCCACTTAAACCAAGCTGTGGATGGAGGTCAACCGGCATGCCGCGACCATTATCAGCAACTTCAACCGAACCGTCTGTGTGAAGAGTGACGATAATTTCACTAGCAAATCCAGCAAGAACTTCGTCTACACTGTTATCGATGACTTCCTGAGCTAAATGATTTGGGCGAACTGTGTCAGTATACATACCTGGTCGGCGTTGCACTGGCTCTAGTCCGCTTAATACTTCAATGGCCTCAGCCGTGTAATTTTCAGACATTCATGGTCGCGTTGGTTATTAACGTATAGGCATAATAACGCAAACTCTCAGCTTATCCAACCTTAGGCCAGAGATTCTGGGCGAACCCATTTATGCCCGTGTTAAACCCCCATGTGATCAAAAAAAATCATTTATGGTCTATCCGGTTAAAAAAACCTTATCCATCACAGCTCACCTCACACTAAACGACGCTTGTTTTTGCACAA
>JAUYQG010000014.1 GCA_030695645.1 Legionellaceae bacterium | reverse complement strand
CGTTGTACCACTGCTGGTGGGCACGTCGCAAGCTCCTTTGCTCACCCTACGAATTCAGTGATATTTTGCGAAAAATAATTTTATTAAAACGCTACATAGCCCTAGAACAGAGGGCCTTATCGTTCACCCAGAATTGCTGTCCCTCTTCCCCTCGGAAGATGGAAGTGGGTTTATCACCTCACCTTTGCAATATTGGACTTTGGACAGATCTGAAATTATTTGGACGGAATTGCATGCGTTTTTTTGCATGCCGTTTTGTCCAAAGTCCAATGCAATAAATCCCTCGTTCTTATTCACATCTGGCCTCGCATCTAATATCATAGAGCCTTCATGTATACTTGTGACGAAAACGACTTATGACCCTATCTGCCCTGAATGCCATTTCCCCTATTGACGGACGCTATCTAAAGAAAACCAGTCAATTAAGTCCTTATTTTAGTGAATTTGCTCTTATATACTACCGATTGCTTGTCGAAATACGTTGGTTGGAGGCACTGGCGGCAAATGAGCTGATTACTGAAGTTTCCGCTTTAGACGAATCATCACGACAGTTTCTTGAAAACATCTTAAAACAGTTTGATGAACACGAGGCGATGAAAGTCAAAGCGTATGAAAAACAAACCAATCATGATGTCAAAGCGATTGAGTACTATTTGCGAGAAAAATTAGAGCACTCCACTAAGCTGGCTCCATTATCCAGTTTCATTCATTTTGCTTGCACGTCTGAAGACATTAATAATTTGGCCTATGCCTTAATGATGAAGGAAGCGATTGCACAAATCATTCAACCCACGCTAGCTGAAATCATCGGTGGAATCACCCTCTTAGGTAAGCAACACGGTGATGTCCCTATGCTCTCAAGGACTCATGGCCAGCCCGCGACACCAACCACCATCGGCAAAGAACTGATTAACTTCGTTTCGCGTTTAAAACGTCCTTTGCAACAACTAGCTGAAGTATTAATTTCGGCCAAATGCAATGGAGCTGTGGGTAATTACAACGCTCATATTCTGGCGTATCCCGAAGTGGATTGGCGAAAACATTGCTCTCACTTTGTCACATCATTGGGATTGTCATTTAGCCCATACACCACTCAAATTGAACCTCACGATGGTATTGCTGAGGTATCGCACTTGATGGTTCGAATCAACACCATTCTCCTGGATTACACCTGCGACGTTTGGAATTACATTTCATTGGGCTATTTTAAACAAAAAACCGTTGCGGACGAAGTGGGCTCATCAACCATGCCTCACAAAGTGAATCCAATTGACTTTGAAAATGCGGAGGGGAATTTGGGGTTATCCAATACACTGTTTGATCATTTCGCTAATAAATTACCGCGATCACGGCTCCAGCGTGATTTGTCGGATTCGACCGTCATGCGCAATTTAGGCGTCGCCTTTGCCTATTCCATGATTGCTTATCAATCGATTGCCAAAGGCAATGAAAAGCTGCAAATCAATGCGAAAGCCTTGCAATTGGATCTGACTAACAATTGGGAAGTATTGGCCGAAGCCATTCAAACGGTCATGCGTCGTTATCAAGTGCCCAATGCGTATGAACAAATGCGCGACCTCACGCGAGGTCATGGCATCGACCGTGATAAACTCATGACCTTCATTCAATCGTTAGATATTCCCAAAGATGCTAAGCAGCGCTTATTGGATTTAACACCCGAAACGTATACAGGCCTTGCCGCGCTGTTGGTGAAAGCGTTCTCATGACCACACGGCTTTCGCAACGAGGACAAACGTACGAATTTGATGTACTGGTGATAGGTACTGGTCTCGCAGGCCTGCATTATTGCATGAGATTATTAAACCTGCAGCCCAAACTCACTATTGCGCTCATCAGTAAGGTATCCGCCGATGAATGCAATAGTCGCTATGCACAAGGCGGTATAGCAGCCGTATCCACGTCGGAGGATTCTGAAGAATCGCATATCGACGATACGTTGCGTTCGGGCGATGGCTTATCGTATAGACCGTCCGTTGAATGCATTATTCGCCAAGGTCCTGCTGCTATTTCGCAACTGCAAGATTATGCTATCCAATTTGATCACAGAGCCGATGGCAGTTATACCCTCGCACAAGAAGGCGGCCATTCGCATCGGCGAATTTATAACTGCGGTGATCAAACGGGATTGACGGTACTCAGTACATTACTCCATACCGTAAAACAGCAAACCAATATACACCTTTTTGAAAATCACACGGCAGTTAACCTAATTACACACTATCACCCCCATCGCACGGATAATCGCGGCGAGGTTTTAGGCGCTTATATTTTAGATTGCAACCAAGACAAAATTCACACCTTTCTTGCTCGTTGTGTCGTATTAGCCACAGGTGGCGCGGGAAAAACCTATCGTTATACCACCAATCCCATGGTTGCCACCGGTGATGGTGTTGCTATGGCCTATCGGGCGGGCGGGCGCGTAGGGAACATGGAGTTTTATCAATTTCATCCCACTTTATTGCATCATCATTCACTGAACAATTTTCTCATTTCAGAGGCCGTACGTGGTGAAGGAGCTTTGTTGAAAAATGCGGATACGGGCGAGCGCTTTATGCATCGCTACGCGCCTGACCAATTAGAATTAGCCACGCGGGATGTGGTGGCACGTGCTATTTTTACCGAAATAGAACACAGTCAAGAAAGTTTTGTGCATTTAGACATCACTCATCAATCCAAACCATTTTTAATCAAACGCTTCCCACAAATATACAATACACTATTGTCGATTGGCATCGACATGAGTCAAGATTTGATCCCAGTGGTCCCGGCCGCTCACTACCAATGCGGCGGTATATTAACCGATATTGATGGCCGCACTGATCTCAAACGTTTGTATGCTATTGGCGAGGTGGCTTTTACTGGGTTGCATGGTGCGAATCGATTGGCCAGTAACTCGTTGCTTGAAGCGGTGGTCATGGCATCTAATGCCGCGCATTGTACCTTAAAAGACATATCCACACCCTGGACGTTTCACATCGACCCGCCCTATTGGGATTCGGTTGGTGAAACTAACCCGCGCAGAACCAGTCAAATTAATGCCCATTGGCGCGGGTTACGTGGTGAAATGACCTCTTATGCGGGCATTGTGCGCACAGAAGCTGGCTTAAACGACTTGTTACAACTCATCATGCAACGTCATGCCATTATTGAGGAATATTATTGGAAACACCGAATTACTCGCGATTTCATTGAATTACGTAATATAATACTCAATGCCGAATTAATAGTCAGAGCGGCACTAGCTCGGCGAGAATCTCGTGGTGGCCATTATCGTGAAGATTTTCCCCAAAAAAATGCTTTGGCTGAAGAAAGCATTGCGTGCACGCATGCACCGCGTATTCCGTTTCCTTACTGAGATGACAGAACATGTTTAAACCAACCACCGTATATCAACCTCAACAGACCGTCATGCGCATTACCAATGACATGAGTATTTGCCAAAGTGATTACCCACTCGATTGGTATCAACCTGAATTTGCGCCTTATGCTGAAGAATACTTGGCTCTTCCGGATCGAAAATTAACAACGGTGCTGGCTTGGATGGAACCTTACATGCAAAAAGCCCGAGATCATTTTGCTGATCAATTATTACTGTTAGCACATTATTACATGGGCGGCGACATCGTTCGATTAATTGAACAATTTGGCGGTCAAATTGGTGATTCGTACCAACTGGCATTAATGGCAGCCAACCATCCCGAAAAATCCGTTATTATTGAATCTGCTGTGCATTTCATGGCGGAGTCGATCAGTATATTGGCTCATAAACATCAACATGTATACATTACCAATCCCAAATCAGGTTGCACCATGGAGATGTTTGCCAAAGATTTTATGGTTGAACCTGCTTTTTTAGATCTGAATCAACGTTATGGCGCTGATAATATTCTGCCCGTTTGTTATATGAATACTTCAGGGCGTGTGAAAGCGATGACCGGTGCTCAAGGCGGTGCTGTTTGTACCAGTTCTAATGTGAAAAAGATTTTTCAATGGGCTCAACGTCAGAACAAGAAAATTCTATTCATACCGGATCGGCACATGGGTGAGAATGTTGCGTATTGGTTGGGAATCAAGAATATCGCTTATTGGCCAGGCGGCACGGCCGGCGCTCAATACTCGTTGGAAGCTCAAGACCAGGCGACACTCGCGCAATTTGATCGTGCGGAGTTAATTTTATTTGCAAGTGAGTGTGCCGTGCATACGCATTATCAACCCGGCATGTGTGACTATTGGCACACGAAGCGCTACACCACCATCGTTCATCCCGAGTGCCGCAATGACGTCATCCGCATTGCAAACCATGCAGGCTCTACCGCATTTATTTGGGATTACGTGGTGCATGACCGAGCCGGTACCCAACAATATGCCATTGGTACAGAAAACCACATGGTTGAAAATCTCAAACAATATTGCCTACCATTAGGCATTCAAGTCGTTAACCTGGCCGAAGCGCCTAAAAGTCCTGATGAAAAAGGCATAGGATGCGGATGTGCAACCATGTCACGCAATGATCCCCCACATTTGATAGCCTTAGTCGATTTATTACGCCAAGGAAAACCCATGCCCTATAACGAGGTCCGTGCTGGTGATGTGGTGAATGAATTCACCGGGATACGGAATCGATTACAAACCACTGATCAAGACTGGGTCATTGAACATGCAAAAAAAGCCTTGCAGAAGATGATTGAAATTACCGAGCAATGAAATACCGAAAATATATTAAGCTAAGCCATTGTATCGCGAACAGTCTTTGTTATAATACGGGCCTGTGCCGGGGTGGCGGAATTGGTAGACGCGCCGGATTCAAAATCCGGTGGTGGTGACACCGTGTCGGTTCGAGTCCGACCCTCGGTACCATTGAGTGTTTTCTTAACACTTCATAATGGTTCGCAACGGCACATAACTCGTTGATTCATATCAAAATAACAATGACTTCTCTCTCTCAAATCGTTCTCAACTATTCGTAATTTTCCGCATAAATTCGGGTACACTTTGGGTAAGATCTTGGGTAAGCTTTTTCGCACCCCCTCCTCTTAATTCAAAGTTGCCACTTAGTTGAGGTGACACGCCATGTTAACTGATTTAAAGATTCAACACTTAAAAGCAGAGAAAGGAAAAATGCTCTGGGATAGAAGCACGATCTGGTATATGTTAAAAAATCCAGCCTATAAAGGAGAAGCTAGCAATTCTGGGTGAACGAGGTAGGGTGGGCAAAGGAGCGCTAGCGACGTGCCCACCACAATCCAACCAACCATGGACGAATTTAAAATCATGAGCGAATATCATCGTTTGTTTGTTAAAGGCGGCACGTATTTTTTTACTGTGGTCACTTATGACCGTCGGCCGCTGTTATGCGAAGAGCCAGCATTAATCCGATTGAAAGCCTCATTACAATCCTGTGAAACATGGCTTGGTGGAAAAGCCTTTCGACTGGGATAGCAGTACATTCAAGCAGCACGTCAAACGAGGATTTTACGATAAGAATTGGGGATGTAATGGTGAATCAGAGGTAGTAAAAAACCGACTGTTAAATGAGTAAGATGTCGGGTGGGCAAAGCGTAGCGTGCCCACCCTTATATGAAAACAATATGTAGAAGGTTGTAATCGGCATGAAGCCAAAGAAACACTTGGGATTTAGTGGGATGCGGACGATGTTATCGTCTTGCTTTAATAAAATACCGGAACACAGGCAAAGCAAT
>JAUYQG010000162.1 GCA_030695645.1 Legionellaceae bacterium | reverse complement strand
GTTGTACCACTGCTGGTGGGCACGTCGCGGGCTCCTTTGCTCACCCTACGAATTCAGTGATATTTTGCGAAAAATAATTTTATTAAAACGCTACATAGCCCTAGAACAGAGGGCCTTATCGTTCACCCAGAATTGCTGTTACCCATTACTTTTTTTCGCCATTATCAAACCGAAGGCAATCGAGTGCAATCTGATAAATACTCAGTGTCATTTTGCCTTTCGATGTCAGTTTATATGAGTCGCTTTGGTGAATCAGGAACCCTCCATACGCTAAATCATCAAGGCGCTTAGTGATAATTCCAGAGACATCGTATTGGGCGAACATTGTTTCTTGAGTAATAGTCTGATCGGGTTGTTTACTAATGAGCATCAGCATGCGAAACGTGATTGATCGTTCGGCCGTAAAATAAAACTCAGTATATCCTAGAAATAAAAATCCATAGAAGAATGCTCCAAGAAGTGGAAATATAAATCGGTGCATTACGTTGTCGTTTAGTCGCAATTTACGCTGAAACCATTCTTCGTTTGGAAAGTAACAGCACATCAACAGAAAACAGACTAATCCAATCAAAGCCGTAATGAGTAAACTATGCGTTCTTTCTTGGGGGATTAGAAAATAAAAATCCAGGACGTGTAACATTAAAAACAATAAAAAGGCTAGTATTGCCGCAAAAGTAGCACGTAACATATCAGTCATTTCTCATGATTAAAGAACAAGAGCTTAATCGAGCGCATATATTGAGTCAATTTTAAATTGACTTTCTAGGGTAATCGCGGCGCAATTCCAATTATCTTTAAAAAGAATATTTCTTTTTAAATTGTCTCGTGATATAAAATGCTCACATACGGTATGAGGAGAAAGCATCATACATAGGGTGAAAAAGGGTTTTTTCGTAACTACTTGCATGTCATCCCGAGCACAGCGAGGGATCTCCTGGATAATGGTACTGTGCCACATATTGGAGATCCCTCGCCATGCTCGGGATGACGTACGGGCTGAGTAGTTACGTTTTTTCTTCATTTAATTTTTTATTTTTAAGGATGGAAATAATGGATCATGTTCTTATTACAGGTGGTGCAGGTTATGTCGGTAGTTTGTTAACACCACAACTGCTCGATTTAGGCTATAAAGTCACAATATATGATACGCTGTTTTTTGGCGATAATTTTTTACCCAAAAATAATCCGCGACTAACAATTATTGAGGGTGATATTCGTGATGCGGCACATTTGAGTCGTGCCTGCAAAGGAGTTGATACCGTTATCAGTCTTGCGTGCATATCTAATGACGCAAGCTTTGTCTTAGATGAAGAATTAAGTACATCAATTAATTTGAATGCGTTTGAACCCATGGTTATTGCTGCAAAAAAAGCAGGTGTTAAGCGCTTTATTTATGCTTCTTCAAGCTCCGTATATGGCGTTTCGGATCAGCCTAATGTGACGGAAGAACATCCTTTAGTGCCTTTAACACTATATAATAAGTACAAAGGCATGTGTGAACCTGTATTGTTTAAACATATGGATGAACAGTTCACTTGTGTAGCAATTCGGCCTGCGACGGTTTGTGGTTACGCGCCAAGATTGCGCTTAGATTTGAGCGTTAATATTTTAACCAATCATGCCATTAGTAATAACAGAATTATGGTGTTTGGTGGTGATCAATTGCGACCTAATTTACACGTTCAAGACATGTGTGACTTATATAAGCTGTTACTCACTGTTCCTAAAGAAAAGATCGCTGGCGAAATATTTAATGCGGGCTATGACAACATGTCCATACGCGAGATTGCTCATGTTGTGAAACGTGTTGTGGAGCAGGAGTTTCCTGAAAAAGCACCTTTGACTATGGAAGTGACGGAATCTAATGATAATCGTTCGTACCATATTAATTCAGATAAAATCAAACGTGCACTAGGTTTTGAAGCAAAATTAAGCGTTGAAGATGCGGTGCGTGATTTATGTCGGGCATTTCGTGATGGTAAAATAAAAAACAGTATGACGGATGATGTGTATTACAACGTCAAACGCATTCAAGCATTGGAAGTTGCTTAATGAGTAAACCAATCGCTGTTGTTACCGGTGGCGCTGGATTCATTGGCAGTCACATGGTGGATTTATTGCTGGAAAAAGGGTATCAAGTTCGTGTGATTGATAATCTCAGTGGTGGGCATGATAGAAATATGGCTCACCATCGAGATAATCCAGATTTCTCATTTGAACAGATGGATATCATGCACATTAAGCCTGACTCTCTGTTGTTTAAAGACGCTCATTTTGTGTTTCATTTCGCAGGGGTTGGCGATATTGTTCCGTCTATCGAGGAACCTGTGCGATATATGGAAACCAACGTGCTTGGAACCGTACATGTGCTGCAAGCGGCACGTGCTGCGAACGTTAAAAAGTTTGTGTATGCGGCATCGTCATCATGCTATGGCTTAGCAGCAACGCCGACGGATGAGCAACATCCTATCAATCCACAATATCCGTATGCCTTGTCTAAGTATCAAGGAGAGAGTGCCGCGTTTCATTGGAATCAAGTGTATAAGCTACCTGTCAACTCAGTGCGCATTTTTAATGCGTATGGAACACGCGTTCGAACGACAGGTGCTTACGGTGCCGTATTTGGCGTGTTCTTTAAGCAAAAACTACAAGGTCAATCTTATACTGTTGTGGGTGATGGTACGCAGACACGTGATTTTCTTTACGTCACGGATGTTGCCAAAGCGTTTTTAGCGGCCGCAGAGACCGATCGTGTTGGTGAGATTTGGAATATCGGTGCCGGTAAACCTCAGTCGATCAATTATTTGGTTGAATTATTAGGTGGTGGTGCCGTGGATTATTTGCCTAAGCGTCCCGGCGAGCCTGATTGCACATGGGCTGATATTACTAAAATAACAACAGAGCTCGGTTGGTTACCACAAATTTCTTTTGCAGATGGTGTGCAAATGATGCTGGCCGATATTGATCATTGGCAAGATGCGCCGTTGTGGGATAAGAGCTCAATTGCGACGGCAACTCGAACTTGGTTTGAGTATTTGAGCTAGACAAAAACTATGGCCAGCCCTAGTCAATGGATATCATTATAAATGGAGTTACTGATATGTTTTTAAGCCGTTATCAGCATAAAGTTAAAACAGTTGAAGAGCTGGCCGAAATTCTTGGCACGTTTCCTCGTGAAAAAAAAGCAGTCATGTGTCATGGCGTGTTTGATGTTGTGCATCCCGGCCATATGCGTCATCTGATGTATGCTAAAGGAAAAGCGGATATTTTAATCGCAAGCTTGACCGCTGATCATCATATTAGCAAAGGCCACTACAGACCTCATATTCCGCAAACCATTCGAGCCGCAAATTTGGCTGCATTTGAAATGGTTGATTATGTGCTTATCGATAAAAATGCCACGCCACTTCAGAATATTGAATTGCTACAACCCGATTTTTTTGCGAAAGGATATGAGTATTCAGCGAAAAGTAAGCCTAAGAAAACGCAAGAAGAAGAGCAACTGCTGGCCAGTTATGGTGGTGAAATGTTATTCACCCCTGGTGATGTCGTCTATTCATCGTCTAAATTAATTAATCTCGAAGAGCCCATGATCCGATTGGAAAAATTAGCAGCGGTAATGGAAATGGAAGGGATTACTACCAACGACTTAATGGCAAGCTTAAGTTCGCCAGAACCCCTAACCATTCACGTGGTTGGCGATACGATTGTCGATGGGATAACTTACACGAATGTAATTGGTGGACAAACTAAAACCCCAACATTAAGTGTTCGGTTAGAGTCTCAGGAAAACTTTGTCGGGGGTGCTGGTATCGTTGCTAAGCATTTAAAAGCAGCCGGTGCGAATGTTATTTTCACGACGGTTTTAGGTGAAGATCCCCTGGCCGAATTTGTTTTAAATGATTTGCAAGAAGCAGGTGTTACCGTTCAGCTAATTGTTGATAAAAATCGTCCTACAACCTATAAAAATGCCATTGTTGCTAACAATTATCGTTTGGTTAAAATAGACACACTAGATAACTCATCTATTTCCGATGCGATTGTTGAGCAGCTGGTTGATACCATTAGTTCAACTAAAGCAGACGCTGTCATCTTCAGTGATTTTAGACATGGCATGTTTAATAAACGAACCATTGATCAATTGGTTGCAGCTATTCCCGAGGGATGTTTCAAAGTAGCTGACAGTCAAGTCGCTAGCCGTTGGGGAAATATTATTGAGTTCCAAGGATTCGATTTAGTGACACCGAATGAACGCGAAGCGCGTTTTGCCTTAGGCGATCAAGACTCCGGCATACGTCCCTTAGCAGCTCGGTTGTATGAAGAAGCAAAATGTAAAACTCTGATTTTAAAATTAGGCGAACGCGGTTCCATCACATGTTGCAATAATGATCATGAATCGTTGAGTTCGTATGTTTATGTCGATAGTTTTGTTGATCATTTGATTGATGCGGTTGGATCAGGCGATGCCTTACTTGCCTATGCGACGTTGGCTTTAACCAAAGGTCATTCTCCTGCAATAGCTAGTATAGTTGGTGCCATGGCTGCAGCGTGCGAGTGTGAGGTGGATGGTAATATACCGATCGCTAAAGAAGATGTTGTTAAAAAAATTCAACAAGTCGTAGCTCATTCGCAATATCAGTTCGAACCTCTTTCTGCTCTCGTTAGTCATGACGGTTTAGTCAATGCGAGTTTTATTGAGGACATGGTGGAAGCATGAGAGTCATTGTTGTAGGTTTAGGTATTCAAGGAAACAAGCGCCAACATCATGCCGGTCGTGATTTTGTTTGTAGCGTTGATCCGGTGAAGCCTGGCGCAGATTATCAAACTATTCAAGACGTTCCATTGGATTCCTTTGATGCCGCGTTGGTTTGCCTACCGGACGAGCCAAAATACCAAGTCCTGCGATACTTACTTGAACACGGTAAGCATGTCCTGGTAGAAAAACCAATGTGGACCGAGTCTGATGATCAGATTCTGGATCTGCAGAACATAGCTCATCGCAATAAGCTGGTTTGTTATACGGCCTACAATCATCGATTCGAACCGCATTTTATTCGAATGAAAGAGCTTCTTGACTCGGGCGAGTTGGGGAATATTCGATATTGCCGATTATTTTATGGCAATGGCACTGCTCGCTTAGTGCGTGATTCAGCCTGGCGAGATCAAGGTACCGGTGTTTTACCTGATTTGGGTTCCCATTTATTGGATACCATTCAGTTTTGGTTTGGCAAGCAACCAGGACAGTTTGAAATCGTTGTGATGAACAATTTTGAAAACCAAGCTCCTGATCATGCTGTTATTATGAATAAGCATTCGAAACCTCAACTGACCTTTGAAATGAGTTTACTATCTTGGCGCAATCATTTTGTGTGCGAGATGGTCGGGGAGAAAGGGTCTGCTTATATCGAATCTTTGTGTAAATGGGGCCCAAGCCGATTCACCCATCATAAACGTATTTTGCCAAGTGGTAGACCACCAGAGCAAAGCGTGACGTTAGTCCAAGATGATCCGACGTGGGCACTAGAGTACGCTCATTTCAAAGGTTTGATCTTAACGAATGCACGTACGAACTTAGTAACCGATTTATGGATTCAACAAGAATTGAATCGTTTATCGGAGAGTTATTTTGCTTCTATTCAATCTAAAGTGTTAGAGAAAACCGTATGAACGAAACAAACCAAGTAAAAATCGGCTGTGTAGGCATGACTCACCTCGGTTTAGTCCACGCTGCAGCATTCGCTGAAAAAGGCTTCCAACTCATTTGCTACGATGAGCAACCAGCATTAATTAATAATCTGCGATCCTATCAGCTGCCAGTCAACGAACCACAACTAGATGATCTCATAAAGAATAACGCCTCAAGATTACAATTCACGACAGATATCAACCAATTGCAACAATGCGATCTTGTATTTATTGCTTACGATGTACCGACAGATGATCAAGGCAATAGCAATCTATCTGTAATTAATCAATTACTAGATCAAGTAAAACCAGCGCTATCAAACCATGCGAGTTTAATTTTATTATCCCAAGTCCCGCCAGGTTTTACGCGTCAAATAAACTTGGAAAAAAACAGATTGTTTTATCAAGTTGAAACATTAATTTTTGGCAACGCAGTAGTTCGAGCCATGTACCCTGAGCGTTATATAATAGGGGCAAATGAACCAACCACAGAATTACCTGCTGCCTATTTACAACTGTTATCATCCTTCGACTGTCCCATATTAAAAATGCGCTATGAAAGCGCTGAGCTAGCTAAAATTTCAATTAATATGTTTTTAGTGGCTTCGGTAACGACTACGAACACACTCGCTGAAATTTGCGAACACATTGGCGCTGACTGGGAGGATATTGCACCAACCTTACGGTTGGATAAGCGCATTGGACAACATGCGTATTTAACACCAGGATTAGGCATTGCAGGTGGAAATTTAGAGCGTGATTTGAACACCATTATCAAATTAGGGCGAACTCACACAACCGATACCGACACAGTGAGTGCTTGGCTTAAAAACTCACAACATCGCCGTGACTGGGTGCTCCGATGCTTGCAAACACAGGTTTTTAACCACAATAAAAATCCAGTGATTTGTGTCCTCGGCCTGGCATATAAACCCAACACACACAGTGTTAAAAACTCACCGTCGATTTCCTTAATCAATCAATTGAAATCATATCAAGTCAACGCTCATGATCCTATTGTAAACGATCAGCATGGCACGCATGCGACTAGGCAAGACGATCTCTTTAAAGCAATTGAAAACGCCGATGTGGTCATTATTATGACATCATGTGATGAATATAAGAGTTTATCCATTGCAAAAATATTAGAACACATGAACGGTAATACGATTATTGATCCTCATCGAATCTTGCCTGTTGATCCACATTTACAGACTACCTTCAATTATTACAGCTTAGGACAACGTGCAATTCAAGCCAAACAAAAGGAATTAGATTATGCTTAACCATATCAATGATAAAGCGATAAAGCCCAAACGCGTTGTTATCTTAGGAGCCAAGGGTTTTGTGGGTTCAACGACTGTCAAACGACTTGAAGCAGACGATGTTGAGGTCGTTGCAATCGGGCGTGAGGATATTGATTTAGCGAATAGCAATGCCGCTGAGCAACTTGTAAAACTCCTCCGATCAGATGATGCGTTAGTGGTTATTTCCGCCAAAGCACCCTGTAAAAATCATGATATGTTATTACAAAACATTCAAATGATGAAGCCTGTATGTGATGCGCTCATCAAGCAACCCGTTCAACAGGTTATTTACATCAGCTCGGACGCTGTATACACAGATTCCATGGGCAAATTAAATGAATCATCGCCGGCCGCACCTACGTCTTTACACGGTGCGATGCACCTTGCACGTGAACACATGTTGCAATCCGTTGTGAGTAAAGACGCACTGACAATTCTTCGTCCCAGTTTGCTGTATGGCGTGAATGATCCTCACAACGGCTATGGTCCTAATCGTTTTTATCGTTTAGCTCTATCGGATAAAGCCATCGAGTTGTTTGGCTTCGGCGAAGAGCAACGCGATCATGTCTATATTGAAGATGTAGCTGAGTTAATCTATTTATGTTTGGCGCATCGTAGTTATGGTGTTTTAAATATCACCACCGGTGAAGTAGCTTCTTTTGCTCAAATTGCAGACTTAATTGGGAAGATTACAAACAAATCTCTCGACATTAAACTTCGTGTGCGAAGTAGCGCTATGCCACATAATGGCTATCGAGCGTTTGATAATACAGTCTGTCAGCAAGCTTTTTCAGGTTTTCAATATACCTTATTGACTGATGGATTACAGAAAATGTGTGAAAGTTTGTAGATCGCAAATGATGCTGATACACGGGTCTGTTAGCCAAGGCCTAACCTACAATAATTATTGAACCAAGGCAACTTCATGAAAGAAATCAATTTACTCAAAGCACTACCTAACGCAAAACGTAATGTCCAAGTACGCAAAGAAGGAAAAAGTGCTGATGTGATATCCATAGCAAAACAATTTGGCGAGATGTATTTTGATGGTCCTCGTGAGTTCGGTTACGGAGGCTATCGCTATGATGGTCGATGGATCCCTGTTGCAAACGATATGGTAGAGCATTTTGATTTAAAGCCCGGTGACCGTGTATTGGACGTAGGATGTGCAAAAGGGTTTTTAGTCCGAGATCTGATGCATGTGTGTCCGGGACTTGAGGTATTCGGTCTTGATTTGTCTACCTATGCATTAAAGCATTGTCATCCAGACGTGGTGGGAAGATTGCATCTCGGTTCGGCCGATGAATTACCATTCCCTGATCATTGTTTTGACGCAGTAATTTCTATAAATACCATACATAATTTTAAACGAGATGGAGTAGCTAAGGCATTAGATGAAATTCAACGAGTATCCAAAGGAAAGAGCTTTGTTCAGGTTGATAGTTACCACACAGAAGAACAAAAAAAACTGTTCGAAGAATGGGTGTTAACGGCAGAGTTCCATGATTATCCCGATGAATGGATTAAATTATTTAATACGACAGGATATACCGGTGATTATTATTGGACTGTTTTAGAGTAAACGAATTAGTTCGTAACCACCCAGCTTGTGGATAAGTTTAGTGTTTTCACTGAACCCGAAGCAAGCACGTCATCCAGAGCGCATTCTTTTTGCGCGAAGGATCTCCTGAATTTGGCACAATCTGAGATCCTTCGCGCAAAAAGACGCGCTCTGGATGACGTGCCTGGGGAGTTAGATTAATTCTTAATTGCTGGCAGTAGTTAAAAAAAAGAGGGTTTTAAAATAATGGAAAATATAGAGCTGAATGATAGTGCCAACAGTATGATGTTACATGCCAAGAACGATGTTGGTATACAACGATTTGGTTTAATGTCAAATTATGCCTGGTATGACGATCCAAGGCGTCTTGCATTTCATTTTGCGCGCTATAAGTTTGTTAGCAAAATGTTATCTGGAAAGGAACAGGTATTGGAAGTGGGGTGCGCCGATGCTTTTGGTACTCGTGTCGTGGTTCAAGAGGTTAAAAATCTCACTGCCATAGATATTGAACCCGCTTTTATCGCGGATGTGAATGATAGAATGTGTGACAAATGGCCATTCCGATCATTTGTACATGATATATTAAAATCACCAGTTCCTGGACAATTTGATGGTGCTTATTCTCTTGATGTTTTAGAGCATATTTCCACTCAACACGAAGATTCTTTTATGAAAAATATTGTGGCATCGTTATCTGATCAGGGTGTGGCCATTATTGGTATGCCGTCTCTTGAATCACAGCAGTATGCGTCCCCAGCCAGCATAGAGGGTCATATTAATTGTAAAAGTGGTCATGACTTAAAAGCTTTTCTCGAAAAATACTTTCACAATGTGTTTTTATTCTCCATGAATGATGAGGTGGTGCATACTGGGTTTCATAAGATGGCACACTACCTAATTGGCCTTTGTTGTATGAGAAAATAATGGAATTAAAAAAACAGCCAGTATTTTATTTTATTGTGGTTGTGTGGGGTGATGACTACGTTGATATGCTTTTGCAGATTTCTTTGCGTTGTTTTTTGTCACCCCAAAATATTCCTGGTTTAAATAACTTAAACGAATCGAGGTTTATTTTTGTTACGACCACTGATGATTTTTCAAGAATATCGGCATCCCCCATGTTCAAAAAACTGGAGTCCTATGTTCAACCCGTATTTCTAGAACTTGATATGAGTGGTGATGAGACTATTCACACCAGAATGACCATGGGATATGAGCAAGCAAGTAAATTTAGCTACGCACAAAAAGCATACGCAATTTATCTTTTACCAGACTGTATTATTTCAGATGGAACTTTCTTAAGTCTTGAGAGGTATGCACTGGGAGATAATGATGTCGTTTTAGTACCAGGGCCAAGAGTCATTAAAGAAAAATTTATGTCGTATGTTAACGATATGAATTTAAAAGACGATGATGTGCTCGCTCTTCAGTCTCGTAAACTGGCTGATATTGGAATTGATTGCTTACATACTGAGTTTAAAAACTATAACTACACGGGGAAGAGCTTTACAAAATGGCCACAGATGGTCTCTTGGAATGTTCCGAAGCAAAAGGGACTTTTAATTCGGGGATTTCATTTGCATCCTTTGATGGTTAATTTTTCAGATCGTGAGGAACCCGTTATTTTTTATAAAGATGAAACCATTGATTCTCACTTTATTAAAAGAAATTTTTTGAATATTAATAAAATTCATTTAGAAAGAGACTCTGACAATATAATATTATACTCTATGACGAATGATAGAGATAGAATAGAAGTTGGACTGATTACTGCTCTTAAAGACAAGCTTCAGGCAATCATAAACATGTCACAGAGTATTTTAGTGAATGAACTACAAAAAATATATTTTTATAATGCGTATAAATTACATAGTGATGAATTATGTAACGAATGGCTTGTAGTTGAGCGTGACAGTTTGTTAATTGTTGCTGAAGTTCTTAATAGTATAAAAACAGAAAGCATTATAAAAGCTAAAAGTTTACGCTCATTGTTGGGTCCAATTTTACCAGTGTGGTTTAAAAACTTATTAAGACGAATATATTGGAAAATGCGCGGAGTAAAAGGATTGATTAGCTCTGCCTTTCTAAGGCAGAGCTAATCAATAAATTAACCGGTTTAGAAACGTTGAAGAGGGAAAGTTATGGGAAAGACGTATGTAGTGTTAGGTGGGGGTGGAGCTTTTGGAATTCATACGGCATTGTATTTATTAGATCATGCTAATCCAAAAAAAGTAATAGGAGTAGGCCGTAATCTGTTACGTTCAGAACCATTTTCTCTTAATATTGAGAAGCGTGAAAATTACGAATATCATGCACGACATCTGACATATGAGCTTGATTTATTAATGGAGCTATTAGATAGAGAAAAACCAGAAGTTATTATCAACTACGCAGCGCAAGGTGAAGGTGCCGTTTCGTGGAAAAACAGCTGGAGATATTTTGAAACCAATTCTATGGGGCTAGCTCGACTGACTGAAGAATTAATGAAACGAGATTGGTTAGAACGCTTTATTCAAATTGGCACATCTGAAATGTATGGTTCAGTTGAGCATCCATGTACTGAAGAAGAGCCAATTAAACCGTCCAGCCCTTACGCAGCGTCTAAAGTGGCGTTCGATATGCACCTCATGTCTATTCATCGATTTTTAAACTTCCCTATGAATATTTTACGACCATCAAATGCTTATTGTTCTGGGCAAGCACTGCATAGGGTCATTCCTAAAGCTCTATTGATGGGGCGCATGGGTAAACGTATACCTCTTCATGGCGGAGGCCGTGCTGAAAAGTCCTATATTCATGTTCGGGATTTAGCGAGGGCTATTCATTTGGTTTCTGAAAAAGCACCATTAGGTAAAATTTACAATGTAGGATCTGAGAATCCAACATCTATTCGTCAGGTTCTAGAGTTGTGTGCTAATACCCTTAATCTACCTTTTGATCAATTATGTGAAATGAGCCAAGACCGCTTAGGGCAGGATTCTCGATATTGGTTAAACTCTTCGGCAATTAAAAAGGATGTTGGTTGGACACCTGAAATAGACTGGTCTCAAGGTTTGAATGAAATGATGGGATGGGTAGATCAGTACTTTACTGAGCTTAAGGGCTTATCAACGGAATATGTAATGCGGGCATAGTTTGTTTGATATTCTTTAATTTCACATAATAGGGTAAAAATATGCAGGATAGCCGAAGTATAATGAACTGGAAGCATAAGAAGCTGTTTTATGAAATATTGCGTATTCGTTTAATCGAAGAAGCCATCGCGAAACGGTATCCTGAAGGACAGATGCGTTGCCCAACGCATCTGTCCATTGGACAGGAAGCAATTCCTGTTGCGGTCTGTGACTATTTAAAACCGTCAGATCAGGTTGTGAGCTCCCATCGCTCGCACGCGCATTATTTAGCGAAAGGTGGAAGCTTGTCGGCTTTACTTGCTGAATTGTACGGTAAAGAAACCGGGTGTACTCGTGGTCGTGGTGGCTCAATGAATCTAAGCGATTTATCAGCTGGTTTTGTTGCGAGCAAAGCAATTATTGCAAATACCATCCCTGTGGGAGTGGGCTTAGCATTTGCCCAGCAGCTGAAAAAAAGCAATGACATCACTTGCATTTTCTTGGGAGATGCGGCGATTGAGGAAGGCGCTTTTTACGAGTCTTTAAATTTTGCAGTATTAAAAAAGCTACCGGTGATTTTTATTTGTGAAAACAATTTGTATTCCGTCAATACACATTTAAACTTACGGCAACCAAAAAACAGACAAATATTCGAGCTTGCAAGAAGTATTGGCGCCCAGTCGGCACAGTTTGATGGCAATGATGTATTAAGTTACTACGATGCCATGGGGACTATATTTGCCGATTTGCGCAAAAATGGTGGACCCTGGTTTCTGGAGTTCTTAACGTATCGTCATAAAGTACATTGCGGCCATGAAGATGATCTGGATGAAAAATATAGACCGAAAACAGAGCTTGATTATTGGCTTGCTAAGGATCCTCTTGTTGTGTATAAAAAATACATTCTTGAGCAACACATTATTTCGGAACACGAGATAGAAAAAGATAATACTCGAATATTTGATGAGATAAAAAAGGCATTTACTTTTGCGGAGCAATCCCCTTTTCCACCTGAGCAGGATCGATTTTTAAATCAATACGCAGAGAGCAACTTAGATTGGTTGGAAACTATATTAACTGCAGAAAAAGAGGGAGCATTAAATTGAGTGATAAATTTATTCATCTTGTGAATGCAGCATTCAAAAAAGCGATGCAAATTGATAGTTCGGTTCTGCACTACGCACTTGGCATGAATGACCGGTCTCGTTTATTTGGCGCGACTACCGGGCATGTTGAGGAGTTTGGTGACGATCGAGTTTTCGATATTCCAACGTCTGAAAATGCACTTACTGGGGTCGGTATTGGCCTTTCAATTAATGGATTCCGCCCTATATTTTCGCATAATCGTTTGGATTTTATTTTGCTCGCAATGGACCAAATTATAAATGGTGCAGCAAAATGGAATAATGTTTTTGCGGGTACGATGCCGATTTCATTAACGACGCGAGTGATAGTTGGTCGCGGGTGGGGTCAAGGTCCCACGCATTGTCAAAGTTTGCAATCTTGTTTTGCACAGATTCCAGGCTTGAAAGTTGTTATGCCCTCCTTGGCTGAAGATGTGTATGGTTTATTGTTGTCTAGTATTTTTGATAATAATCCCGTGATTTTTATCGAGCATCGCTGGTTACACAATATTAAAGCAAATCAATCTGCTAACCCATATAAATTTGTACCTCTTGGGAAGGCGAAAACGGTCATTGAAGGATCGGATATTACTGTTGTTTCAATGTCTTATATGACCATTGAGGCATTGCATGCCGTGGAATTCTTACAGGAGCGCGGTGTTTCTTGTGATCTTATTGATTTAAGGACTATTAAGCCGCTTGACTGGGATACAATTTACGCGTCAGTCAGAAAGACGGGTAAGTTATTGGTATTAGACACAGGATCTGAATTTTGTTCAGTGGCTAGTGAAATTATTGCTAAGGTAACTATGGATTGTTTTTCCGAATTGACGGCTCCCCCCCGCCGCATGGCTATACCTGACTATCCTGTTCTTACGTCTCCAGTATTAGCCAATCCAATGTATACGTACAGCGATGATATAGCAGAGACAATATGTCAAATGCTTTCTTTGACTATTGATATTCAACCCATAAGAGACATACGTAATCAGTACCCAAGAGATGTGCCAGGGGATTGGTTTGAAGGGCCGTTTTGATTTAATGATAAAAAAAGTGCGGTGGCAATAGACTTCGCTGATGGCGTACTTTTGCAAGACTCGAATCTGTTGATAGTACAGATTTCGGTATCGACGATTTGTCGATAAAACCAATAGGATGTTGTATTTGGACTTTGGACAAAACCGCATGCAAAAAAACGCATGCAATTCCGTCCAAATAATTTCAGATTTGTGAAATTTACAGACATCTATTATTGGGTGGAATCGATCTATTTTATGAAAATAGTTTCATATAGTGCAATTAATGAACTGTTTGAGGGTAATAGATCTCAAGTTTCTTGGACAGAAAGACATGAGGCCTTTTTCATGTCTTTCTGTCCAAAGTCCAATTGTATTAAATCTCAATAAAAAGGAGTTGAAAATTATGTCAAGTTATTTGTTAATCGGTGGAGCAGGAGTGTTCGGAGTTCATACTGCATCTTATTTGCTGGAACAGCCCGATACAAAAAAAGTAATTAGTGTCGGTCGTAATTTAGAAAGAAGCCCCGCCTATACACTCAATATTGGTGTGGCAGATCCAAGATACATATATCGTCAAATTCACATGACGTTTGAACTCGATCGACTGTTGGAACTGATTGACAAAGAAAAGCCAGATTATATTATCAATTTTGCGGCACTTGCTTATGCAACATCCTGGGATAAATCGTATCGATACTATGAAACCAACTTGCTAGCAGTTGTTCGTTTATGTGAAGCGTTAAGCACACGATCTTTTTTAAAGAAATTTATACAAATTGGCACGTCGGAGTTATATGGTTCTGTTGATCGACCTGCCGATGAAAAATTCCCAGTATATCCAACGAGTCCTTATGCTGTTTCAAAATTGGCGGCGGATATGCATTTGGAGACTCTGCACCTTGTCAATAAATTACCGATGAATATTATTCGACCGTCTAATGCGTACGGACCAGGACAGCAAATTTGGAGGGTAATCCCTCGGTTAATCTATAATATATTGACAGGCCAAACATTCCCTCTAGAAGGCGGTGGGAAAGTAAAGAAATCGTATTTTCATGCTAGAGACTTGGCTCAAGCAATTTATATCGTTGCCAAGAATGCACCAACGGGGGAAACTTATAATGTAGGCCCGGAAGTGCCCATTTCTATTAGAGATCTGGTGTTTATGATTACACAAGAATTGAATGTAGATTTTGATTCCGTGTGTAAATTGGCGCCTGGTCGAGTTGGTGAGGATGCACAATACTGGCTAGATAGTAGCAAAATTAAGAAATTAGGTTGGAGGCAAGATATTTCTTTGGAAGAGGGTGTTCGTGATATGGCAAATTGGGGAAAACGGTATTTGGACCACTTGCATAAAGAATCACAGGAATTTGTATTGCATGCCTAGCTATGTGTTTCTTGGACATGATTTCTAGCTTTTGCCGATGTGTTTCGTTTGATCTGTTGATTAACTCATAGTTTAATTGAGCAATTATAGTAAGAGTTAGTCAACAGATTAGATGCAGGAACCGAATCAAAAATTATAAATTACGATCATATGAAATCTATACGTTCAGTTTATCTGTTGCGGAGTCTTAATGAATAAAATACCTTATTTGCCACTAAACAAGCAGTATACCGATATCATACCTGAAATATTAATTGCCTTAGAAGATGTATTAAAAACTGGTGTTTTTACTCTTGGTGATCATTTACGAGAATTTGAAAATACATTTGCTGCATTTCATAGAAAAAAATATGCTATTGGATTAAATTCGGGTACAGATGCCTTGATGCTTTCTTTAAAAGCATTGGACATAGGTGAGGGTGATGAGGTTATTACGACAGCTAATTCCTTTGTTACATCAGTAAGCAGTATTGCTTTGGTTGGTGCCAAGCCGATTCTAATTGATATTGGTGATGATGATAATTTGGATGTCGAGCAAATAGAGCGACATATCACAGCCAAAACCAAGGCGATTCTTCCCGTTCACTGGACCGGACGCCCATGTAATATGGAACGTATATGTGACATTGCAGAGAAGCATGGACTCAAAATTGTAGAGGATTGTGCTCAAGCAATATCCGCTAAGTACAAAAATCAACTAGTAGGCACATTTGGTGATGCCGGATGTTTTAGCCTCCATCCGTTTAAAACTCTCAATGCTTGCGGTGATGCCGGAGTGGTGGTTACTGATGATGCTAACTTAGCTGAAAAGCTACGAATTCTTCGCCACAATGGTTTGACCATGGATGGAGTCTGCCATGTTTGGAGTAATAACTCGCGGTTGGACTCAATGCAAGCCTCTATATTAAATGTTAAGTTTAAGTATTTTGAAGATTGGACGAGGAGTCGTATTCAGATTGCTGCTTATTACGATGAACACTTGCGTGATCTAGATCAAATTGTTTTGCCAAAATCGCTGTGTGATGATTATCACTCTGTGTATCATACTTATATTATTAAAGCTCAAAATAGAGATGAATTGCAAAACTATTTGTCTTCACAAGGAATTGAAACAAAAATTCATTATAAAGTGCCTATTCATCAACAACCTATAGCAAGAACTCACTTAAAATATGTACCAGGTAGCTTGCCGAATGTTGAACGAATTTCGAGTCAGGTTCTTTCTTTGCCCATTTACCCAGAGTTGGGAGATGATGAGAAAGAATATATAGTTGAACATGTTAAGAAGTTTTATTATTAAAGGAGTGTTTTCAATGCGTGTCCCTTATTCTTATTTAGAACGTCAATTTGCTGATATAGATCCCTATCTTGAGGATATTCGTAATTTTGTCAAAACCACAGATTTTACTCTGGGCGCTGAGTTAAAAAAATTCGAAGATCGATTTGCTAAGTTACATAATGCACCTCATGCTATTGGTGTTGGTACTGGTACTGATGCCCTGGCCATGTCTCTAAAAATGCTACAGATTGGGCCTGGTGACGAAGTGATTACTTGTGCAAATACTTTTGTCGCTACTGTTGGCTCTATTGTACAAGTTGGAGCGACTCCCGTTTTTGTAGATAGTGAAAATGGATACGTTATCGATCCTGAAAAAATTGAAGCTGCCATTACGTCTAAAACCAAAGCCATTATGCCGGTTCACTATACGGGTAATGTTGCTGATATGCCGAGCATTGCTAAAATTGCAAAAAGGCACAATCTATCCATTGTGGAAGATGCTTGTCAAACTATAATGGGGCGAATTGGTACTCAATCCGTCGGGAGCTGGAGTGATTTTGCAGCGTTTAGTTTACATCCACTCAAAAATTTAAATGTTTGGTCTGATGCGGGTGTTATTATCACTCACTCAGATGTGCATGCAGAAAAACTACGCCGTTATCGGAATCATGGGATGCTAAATCGTGATGTTTGTGTGGAGTATGGTATTAATTGCCGTATGGATACTCTTCAGGCGGTTATTGCAAACCGATTAATAAATCAGTTAGAGGAAATTACTAAAAAACGTATTGCGATTGCACATCGTTATGATGCAGCTTTTGCTGATCTGAACGATTTTATTGATGTTCCTGTCCGTAGAAAAGACGTAAATCATGTTTTTCATATCTATGTGATTCGTGTTAAACACAGAGATCAACTTTTTAATTTCTTATCTAAAGCAGGGATAGAGGTAAAAATTCATTATCCTATAGCTATGCATATGCAACCGGCTGCAAAGTACTTAGGATATAAAAAAGGTGACTTCCCAGTTGCAGAGGCTCATGGACAACAAGTAATTACTTTCCCGGCACATCCTTATCTTACTGAAGAAGAAATTAATTACACCATAGATAAAGTGCGTGAGTTTTACTTAACCGCTCGTTATAAGGATACAGTCGAGACAAAGACTGCAGAAGTGGTATCTTAATGGCTATACTGCGCGCGCAGTATATATTAATTTCCTTGATACGAAATGAGTAGTTACTAATTATTGGAGTTTGGACAAAACTGCATGCAAAAAGACGCATGCAATTCTGTCCAAATAAGTTTAGATCTGACTTATTTATAGGCCAAAATATCAACGACAATCGGCTTGCTTTGTAAAAACATTTACAATCAGGATAATTAACGATCTAATTATGAAGGATAGATCTGAAATTTCTTGGACAAAAAGACAAGAGCCTCTTTTCATGTCTTTTTGTCCAAAGTCCAATAATTAGGGTCTGTTGACAATTCTAGTAGATGAGTGCATATGAAAATTTTATTGACCGGACCTAATAGTTTTTGCGGCAAATTTATATTGAGGCAGTTTATAAACAAGGGTCACGATGTCACCGTTATTAGTCGCAACAAAGCATCACAAAATTTTGGAAATAATGTTCAGTGTATTTATGGTGACCTATCTAGCATTAAACAAATAGAAGGTAGTTTTGATGTCGTAGTACATATTGCCGCTACGGCTCCTCCCGTGAGTACAACATATCCACTTATACAAGACAATATATTAGCAACTCAAAATTTAATCAACTTAGTGAAGAACCTTAGTATCCAGAAATTTATATTTTTCTCTACTTGCTCTGTATATGGGGAAGTGAATCAACCAATATTGAATGAAAGCACCCCAATTTATAAACCCCATGTCTACGGCACAAGTAAGCTAATGTGTGAGGCAATGTTACGTGAGCAAAAATGGTTTCAATCGATAACGATACGGTTACCAGCCGTCATGGGGAATGGTGCGGCTAGACATTGGTTAGCTAGTACTATTCATAAAGCGAAAGCAGGTGAAACGATTACCTTAAATAATCCAGATGCTCTTTTTAACAATGCGATCTATGTTAACGAATTAGCTGTTTTTGTTGAGACGTTATTGCATACAAAATTACATCATGATTTTGATTGTATTAATGTTGCCTCTAAAGATGGGTTACCCATTATCAACATAGTAGAAAAAATTATTAAGAAATTCAATTCGAGCTCAGTAATTAGTATAGAAGATAATCAAAAAACATCTTTTGTAATTTCAAGCCAATACGCTATAGATAATTATGCTTTTAAACCATTGGCCTTCAAAGAAGCGCTTAACTATTATCTTGAAGACATCACTTAATTTTTTATACCGTTCATTAATTGCCCGTTATTTGGATAAAACCGCATGAGTCTTTTTTCATGCGGTTTTGTCCAGACTCCAAATCTTAAGAAGCCCATTAGACCTTCAAGATTCGCAGCAATAAAACCAGTAGAGTTAACGTCACGCCGAGCACCGCTCCAGTTGCAAATAGAGTCATGCCTATGAATAAGTGTCTATTATTAGATACAATCTGATAAGTACTATGGACGGCGTGTTTCGCTCCTTTAAATATGTATTTAGGCCCCATAAATAGTATCTTTAGGATGTTTCGAGTCCTTCGAATCCCAAAATCTACAACCCTTCGAATTCCAATATTTCGAATACCAACAATACTGCGTTTTAGTCGCCTCAACACACGATAAGATAAACTCAATAATTTGCTAAAAAGTAGATGTATGTTATTAATTATTTTTCTCTTTATTAGACCCGTATTATGAGTATTGCTAATATCTATTTTTATTTTGTCAATAAACGTCAATTTACCATATAGTGATTTTTGAATTAGCATCTGTGACTGAGCTTGCAATTGATAACAAGCAGGGGTTAATTCCTTTGAATGCCAATAAATTGGTTTTGAAGCAAATTCCATTTTAAATTGCCCCATATGCATACCCATAGAGCCATTTATTTTTTGTTTTGTAAAATTAATCTTGATTAAATCCATCATATTTTTACTTGACACAGAATAACTAATACGATGTATAGGTTTGATTGTGCGATGAATATGAGGACTGAAGGTAATCAATGCATACTCATCGGAATCCTCAATAAAATGTGCTTCATTTGGCTTAAGATTGGCATCAAAATACACACCATCTATGGAGTTGTCACCTAATGTGCTTATATTGTGTGATGCAAGGTTTGCATAATTGATGAATGCGTACCAACAATTCCATGTGTAAAATAACATACCAGCATTATCAGGTAAAATCCATGATGGCTCCAATAGAAACTCGGGGAAATAAGGCGCATCCCATTGTTGCATTCGTATATCAATATGGAGATGGCGCATGGCCACCTGTACTAATGCCCGAGGTTCAATAGATAATGGATCGCCTTGAGTCACAAATTTTAAGTCGCATAACTCTTCAATAATCGATGTTGTAGAAAATCGAGGACAATGAACCAAAACAGACGTTTTCCCATCAGCGATATGTTTGTAGGCTGAGGAAATGGCATTATTTGCATAAATTGAGTCAGGAAAGACGATACTGCCTACAGCCTTATCTTTGTACATACGATTTAGAATTAAACGATGCCCCATCGTCATTATATAAAGTTTATGCGAGTTTAAGCGATTGTTTAATTTTTTATACGCCTCTTCTGATATGGGGGTGATCTCAATGAAGTCAATATCGATATAACGTTCTAATAACTTAATAGTCGCTTGACGTTGTAGCCATTCCCAGTCGTTTTTTGTTGTACAAATTAAAAAACAATTTTTCCTTGCTGAGTTATCAAGTGCTGGAATGTTTTTTTCTGCAAGCATAGACGCTAAGGCATAATTCACAAATAGCTCGCAGAAAGAACGCCCCCACATGCAAACGCCAAAATAAATTGGATTTACTTTTTCCGCTAAAGTTTTCATACTGGATAGTCCTTATCAGAGTCGCTCTCGGTCTCATTTTCAATGTTGTGGCAAAATACAGGATAAAATTTACGTTTTTCTTCAGAGCCTCTTAAAAGCTTTTTTCTTAAAATAAGATATACTTCAATTGAAAAACCTAATAATCGCCTTAGGAAAGATACTTTTTTAAATAAATACTCATATGATTCCGTCGGTTTTTGCTCAAGAAAGGATATGATTTCCCCAATAACATGTTGCGCGTTTTGTTCTATGGTAAAGCATTCTTCATCCAAATCTTCGGAATGCATATAAATAGGGTATTGCGTGAATCCAATTTTGAATAAATCAATTTGTCCAGTAGTATTCAACTGCAAATAAATTCTTTCTTTTAAATAAGCCAATTTGATTGCCACATCTTTATCCGACAATTTTCCCTCAAAAGAAGCTGCAGAGTTTAATAAAAAGTCTGGATTAACTCCTGAGCAGTTAGTAAATCGACCTACCATAGAGTATGGACCAATAGTTGCGTAATTAATTGGTGTTGTATGTATATCGGTAATTAGCACAGGTTTTCGAGGAAGATCAGGGCTAAAACTGATTGCGGTAAATATGTCTGAATCAGTGATTAAATGAGCATCGTCCTTTGTGAAATTATCACGGAGATAAGTTGAATCGATCGTATCATTCTGCAAGCATTCTATATTGTGATTAACTAGCCTAGAGTAGTCGATGAAAACATACCAAAAACTTAATGGGTGAAAAAGTATACCTTTTTGATTTGGCAGAGACCATGCCATCTCTATCGCAAACTCAGGTAAAACAGGGGCATTCCAGTTCTGCATAGCAATATCAATGTGTAAACACTGCAAAGCAACTCGCACTAAGTCTCGGTTAGAAATTTCAATGGGTTTCCCAGGTTTTATATATCCTAGTTCCATTAAACCAGACAATAACTGCTGCGTTCTCGCAAAACGACAAAAATGAAACATAACAATTTTTTTGCCTGTTAAAATAAAGCGATAAGCAGAGGTTAAAGCGTTTTGAGCATAAATAGTATCGCCATATATAACGCCACCAACTGCCTTATCTCGGTACATTCTAGATACAATTTTTGTTTGGCCTAACGAAACATTATATAGCTTGCAAGAGTTCAAGTTATGATTCATTTGCTGGTATGTTTCTTCAGAAACAATGTAGAGCTCTATAAACTCAGCTTTCATATATTGCTTTAACAATTTAAAATTAGGATGGGTTTGAAACCACTGCCAATCGGCTTTTGTTGTGGCAATTAAAAATGTATTGTTGCCCGTTGAATTATCAAGCGCAGGAATATTTCCTTTGGCTAAAAGTGATCCTAAACAATAATCGGCGAAGGTTTCGCAATACTCTCTTCCCCATACCGTAATTCCCAAATAAATCGGTTTACTCATTCCTTTACTCCTTGTTTCAATAGAATCCCCATACTCGTAACAATACAATGAAGAGGGTCAAAGTTGCACCAAAAAAAAAGCCGATTAGAAGTATCTTTCCCCAAACAAACAGACGACGCATAAGCTTTTTCAGGCCATTAAAAATGCTGTATGCATAATGAGAAAAGGGTTTGAATGTCATTGCCGGTTTTGGAAAAGAAGGCTGAAACGTATTGATTTTTATTTCTTCTGTTTGAATAGAGTGATAAGTTCGGTTCATTTTCAGTGTGATTTTGTCAACAAGTGATAACTTACTGCTCATTATTTTTTTGATAAGGTTCATTGTACATTCTTGTAGTTTAAAGCAGCTAGGTGTTAAATCTTTAGTGTGCCAATAGACGGGTTTGTTTGCAAACTGCGACTTAAAAACACTAAGATTGGCACCCATAGTTTCTTTTATTTTCCTTCTTGCAAAGTCAATTTTGGTTAAATTAATTGCTTTTTGATCGAAGTGATTGCTGATGGAGTGCTGACGGATCGTTCGATACATATGAGGACTAAATGTAATTAAAGTAAATTCATCGGAATCCGTAATAAAATGCGCTTCATTTTTCTTAAGATTATTATCGAAATATGCACCATCTATCGTATTATCCTGTAAGGAATTGATATTATGTGATGGCATTTTGGCGTAATCAATAAATGCGTACCAGCAACTCCATGTATAAAACAACATACCGGAGTTATTCGGTAAAACCCATGATGGGTCCATGAAAAATTCAGGTGCATAAGGCGCCTCCCATTGTTGCATTCGCATATCGATATGAAGATGCTGTATAGCAACTTGTACTAGCGTGCGGGGCTCTATTGTTAGAGGGACTCCTGGCTTAACGTATTGCATATCTCGTAATTCATCAACGATAGATGTTGTTGAAAATCGGGGGCAATGTACTAAAACGGACGTTTTCCCATTCGCAATATGTTTATAAGCGGAAGAAATGGCATTTTTTGAATAAATTGAATCAGGGAAAACAATGCTTCCTACAGCTTTATCAGCATGCATTTTATTAAGAATTTGGCGATGCCCCAATGTCATTGTGTATAGTTTGCTCAGCCCGAGTCGGTTGTTTAATTTTTGATATTCTTCTTCTGAGATGAGAGTAATTTCTAGGAGCTCAACATCCATATGGCACTGTAATAGTTTGAACAGAGGCTGAGATTGGAACCATTGCCAATCTTCTTTTGTAGTTGATAATAAAAAACAATTCTTTTTTGATGAATTATCAAGTGCCGGAATGTTTTCATCTGCTAGTAATGAAGCTAGAGCGTAATTGACAAACAACTCACAATAAGCGCGACTCCAGACGCAAACACCGAAATAAATTGGATTCATTAAGTCAATTCCTGCTCTGGTGGTAGCTCAAGAAACATATATGTCTGCTTATGAATATGTAAAACGTAATTATACTGCGCGCGGTCACAAACTTAAGTTTGTGACCGCGCGCAGTATAGTTTCGTACGGAAATAGGAGGTTATTTCGAACGCACCCGGAATCATTTCATGAAAAACTAGTGTTATGATTCCAGTGATAGTAATGCAATGTAAAGCTTGGTTGCAACCTGTTTTTCATAATTTGTTTATAAATTTATTTTGTGATATTTTTTCGTATCTTAACTAATTGGACATTGGACAAAAGAACATGAAAAAAGACTCATGTCCTTCTGTCCATGATGGGCACTGAGAAAGATTAATGTATTTAATAGGGGGTTTGCGATGATGCATGGTTATACTCAAACCGCCTATTAAATCGGGATCTCAATTATTTGAACAAGCAACATGCGTGTTTTTGCATGTTGCTTTGTCCAAACTCCAAGCGTAAGTAAGCTCATTAAACTGGGATTGTGAATGACTTTTTATTTGACACAAAATCAAAATATATTGATTATTGGAATTGACTCTCAAATAGGTTCTGCTTTAAAAGCAGAGCTGGAGCATTTTGGTTACTCTGTATTTGGGACTACGCGAAAAAAGGAAAACATAAGTAAACGAATTTTTTATTTAGATTTAGCTCTGGTTGGGGAGTTTTGTTGCGATATTCCCATGGACGCGGTTTTTTTATGCGCCAGCATTACTAAGTTTTCTGACTGTAAAAACTCTCTTGAATATTCACGAATAGTGAATTATGAAGCACAAATTAATTTGGCGAACTTTTTTTTCAGGCAAAATGCATTTATTATTTTTTTATCCAGTCAAACTGTTTTTGATGGAAATAAGCCGGCTTATCGAGTAGAAGACAATGTTTGCCCAACAACCGCTCATGGCGAACACAAGGCAGCCACAGAGAGTAAGCTTCTTAGCATGTCTAATAATGTTGCAATAGTGCGATTAACAAAGGTATTAACACCGGATTACCCGCTCATTTTACAATGGATACAGGCATTAAAAAACAATAGCCGTATTGAACCTTTTTATGATCTTCGTTTCAGTCCAATTTCTATCAAAACAGTCACTTCGTGTCTAAAGGAAATTGTGGCAAGAAATATAAAACAAACCATTCATCTCTCCGGAGAACATGATATTACTTATCATACGATGGCTTTGTGTTTAGTGCGCCTGTTAGGAGTGAGTGAATCGTTGGTTCATCCTAAGTCCGCATTACAAGCAGGTGTTGCTTCTCCATTATGTTCTTATTCAAGTCTTGATATGAGTGAGTCAAGCAAGCTGTTTCAGTTGCCAGATATGTCACTTGAATCCATTGTAGAGGATTTATATGGTGATTATTTGTAAATTGGACTTTGGACAGAACTGCATGCAAAAAGACGCATGCAGTTCTGTCCAAATAATTTTAGATCGGTGATATTTATAAGCTTACAATACTTGACACAACCGGCTTTCCTTGTAAAAAAACATACATTCAGGATGATTAGTAATCTAATTTAGAATGACAGATCTCAAATTTCTTGGACAGAAAGACATGAGGCCATTTTCATGTCTTTTTGTCCAAAGTCCAGTAGGATTAAGTAATGTATTTGTTAAGAAAATTTAAAGAGCAGGGTTTGAGGTGGTTTATGCGACGAATAGTTCGCGAATTTATAACGCCCACGATAATTCCACGAAACGTTATTAAACCTTTCGCGTTGGTTATTCATCACTTGTTTATTAGACCAGTTAATTTTTTTAGTTCTCTTAAAAAGAGTACTATTAACAGTAAAGAAAGTTTATATTTTTTTTATGATTTTGAAGTGGAGCCCATTACATATGACTTTGCGTGGGCTTTGTGTATTGCTAATGCAAAAAGAGAAGAGCTCGGGTTGAAGTATTTGCGAGTTATTTTGGTTCCCGGGATGACTGGTGGTTTAAGAAAAGAGGCTGTGGATTATGAACAAGCAGTTGGTCAAGATGCTCGAAATCTCCGCATTTATTCCATACTGATTCCTATTACTCGGCAATTAATATGTGATTACGGTGTTGTTTTTTGTGCAACACGGTATGAGGCGCTGTTAATCAGAGAAAAAGAGGCTCGATTTGTTTATCCAGATAAGTATAGTGTTTTATTTCCGATACCTTATTCGCCCGGACAGGCAATGTGGTATCAAAAAAGCATGTTATCATTAAAAGCTGATATTCAATCGTTGCAGTACATTTCGGAGTGGAAGCAACGATATGCTGGAAATAAAAAACTGGTTGTGATTACCTTGCGTCAATATGCTTATTTACCTGAACGAAACAGCAACATTGCTTCCTGGTCTAAGTTTGCACAAAAAATTAAAGACGAGGACTTTAGTGTAATTTTTGTTCCTGATACAGAGCAAGCATTACAGGATGTGCCTGAGCAACTGAAGAATTTCCATTTTTTTCAGCCTGCTTGTTGGAATTTGTCTTTGCGAAGTGCCTTGTATGAATTGGCTTATCTGAATTTAGGGGTTAATACGGGTCCCATGTCATTATGTTGGTTTAATTCTCGTTGTGCTTATATTACTTTTAAAACAACGGTAGAAAATGTGCCCTCCGCCTCACTTGAAGTAATGGTTGATAGAGGATTCGTTCGAGGAGAAAATCCCAAATTTGCTAACGCATTTCAGAAGTGGGTGTGGGATGATGATGATTTTGATGTTATATTCGGTGAGTTTAGATTAATGTGTGACGTTTTGGACAGGAGATGACATAGTGGATGGAAGCCAAATAAATTTTGATGATGTAATTCAAGATAGTGAATTGCAGCCACCTCACGATTTTATTGATGTCATTAAAAGTGACACCTTGAAGGGGGCGCATATTTATGCACAGGGATTTTTGCAGTGGCATCTCTGGTCTAGCATGGCCGTTGCAGAAATTCGGCGCCGATACCGACGCACATTGTTTGGTCCATTTTGGTTAACATTAAGTATAGCTATTTTTATTGGCAGCATGGGATTAATATTTCCAATTTTGTGGCACACCGATGTTAAAACTTTCCTACCATTTTTTTCTTCTGGTTTTATTATCTGGACATTTATTTCAACGATCATAACGGATGGATGTGGGACTTTCTTAGATGCAAGTGGTCTTATTAAACAAACCAGCTTACCATATTCGGTTTACTCAAATAGTGCGGTCACTCGTAATTTTTTGGTTATCCTACATCATTTTGTATTTTATTTGGCAATTGTGTTACTTTTCAAAGTACCGGTTAACTTGAATACCCTATTAATTATTCCGGCAATGATGATTATCGGCTTAACAGGGAGTTGGGTTTGTATTCTATTGGGTTTAATGACAGCACGTTTTAGGGATATTAGACAATTTGTTACTAGTTTATTACAAATCGCGATGTTTATTACGCCAGTTTTTTGGTCACCAACGCAATTGGGTAATGCGACGTACGCTAAAATTTTAGTTGCTGTTAATCCGTTATATCACTTTGTTGAGATTGCTCGAGCACCATTGCTAGGTCTGAAACCAGCGCCCATCGATTGGATTGTAACGATGGGCATTTGTATTGTTGGTTGGTTAGTTTCAATGAAAATACTTGGTAAGTTCCAAAGACATCTCGTATTTTGGTTGTAGGAGTTTATTATGAAAAAGTATTTGGATGTACGAAATGTAACCATCGATATTCCGGTTTTTGATTCGAATCGTAGTTTACGAAAATCACTTTATAATCGTTGTATAGGTGGAAATATTCAACAAACCTCGCGAAAGCACATTTGTGTCCGCGCACTTGATAATATTTCTTTTCGCATAGAGGAAGGGGATCGGTTAGGCATCGTGGGTCATAACGGCGCAGGTAAATCCACACTACTAAATGTTTTGGCGGGTATTTATTTATCACATCATGGATCGGTAACTGTTTCGGGTAAAGTGACCTCATTATTTAATACCAGCCTAGGATTGGAGGTCGATGATACGGGTTATGAAAACATATATACTATTGGGATGTATTTTGGTTTAGATCGACAAGCAATCGATGCAAAAAAAGATGAAATAATTGAATTTAGTGAGTTGGGTGATTATATATATCTACCGGTGAGGATTTATTCAAGTGGTATGTTATTGCGTTTAAGTTTTGCCATTCTTACCTCATTTGATCCAGACATTTTAATCATGGACGAAGGGATAGGCATGGGCGATGCAAGTTTTGCAAAAAAGGCGGTAGAGAGACTTGATTGTTTCTATAAAAAAATAAGCATACTCGTTGTTGCTTCGCACTCTAATGATCTTATTAAGAAAATGTGTAATAAGGCACTGTTGTTGGAGCATGGAAAAATGATTAAATTTGGTTCGGTTGATGAAGTATTGGATGCCTACTCGCAAAATGCACTTGATAGGGTGTAAGTACCATTAACATTTGATCATTTCAACTTCGCATGCAGTTCTGTCCAAATAATTTTAGATCTGTGATATTTATAAGCTTACAATACGTGACACAACCGGCTTTCTTTGTAAAAAAATCTACATTCAGGATCATTAGCAATCTAATTTAGAATGACAGATCTCAACTTTCTTGGACAGAAAGACATGAGGCCCTTTTCATGTCTTTTTGTCCAAACTCCAATAAATCATTATGGTATTTCTTTATTGAGCATGGGCAGGGATGTGGTTGATTTGTGGCCTAATCGTACAAACCACCATGCTGCGGTTGGTATACTTGCTAAAATTGTGCCGAGTCCGAAGAGAACGGAAATACTCAATGCAGCTTCGGGCGCGATTTGAAATTGCCCAAATATGATGATCATGACATTTTCTCGTACCCCCCAGCCACCAGGTGTAATAGGTACTGCAGAAAGTAATAAAATGATTGAAACACCAATAACAGCAGTTTGGAACGAAAGAGGTACATTTATTGAATAAGCGATCAATGTTATTGCGATTATTTGCATAAACTGTACTAGCATATTTATTCCAAGTACCATGCTCATTTGACTCGGGTGTTGGAAAATCATGCCAATTATTTTAGATATCTCGGCAATGGGAGCTAGAATGAAAGGTAATTTAATTTGGAATCGAGTAACAAGTGGATTAATGAATACTAATATTGCAAAGCCAACGATTAAAGAGATTCCGAATATTAACGCAACCATATAGATAGTAGATAGGTTTTTTTCTATGACGAGTACATTGTAAGTTAGAGCGATTACAGCGAGTAAGCCATGCCCAGTTAGGTTTAAAATGCGATCGGAAATAACGGTGTATGTAGCGCTCTTGATGGGCACCCTATAACGTGTAGTGAACCAGGTACGCATGATGTCGCCACTTATGCCCCCCGGTAATGTTGTGTTAAGAAATGAGCTGGCAGAAAATGCACCAATACATTGCCACCTAGGTGGGAAAAATCCAGTTAAGCGAATCAGACTAAGCCATCGGTAACCGGCGAGCATAATTTGGTAGACAAGCACAATAAAAGCAATAGCTAAATAATTCACTCTAGCATCTCGAACTAGAATACTAATTTTATCGATATTGATATGCCTAAAAAGAATGACTAACATTCCAACAGAGATCACAATTTGAATTATTCGAGCGAGCCTTTTTTGTTTGCCATTAATCCACCCGTTCATTTTAAGAGCTCATGTTTATTGGCTGGATATATAGGGACATTTGTCTTTCCTGCTTGCGATCCACCCATATTTTTAAGCATTCTGGTAGCGCTAAACAAGTTATTATCATAGGCAATAATAGTGTAGGGTCTGTATAGCGTGGAAGAGCAGTAAATAGCGAGCCATAAATGAATACGCTAATCCCATAAGGCAGCATTAACGCTATTGGAATAGAGAGAGAACATTTTTTTGACCAGAGGATAGCTAGAGCCATAATGCTTGTAATAAAAAAGAACGGTTTCATTAAATAAAATAAAAAATATCCTAGTTGAATCGGGTGTTGAAGTTTGGAGTAAAATGTTTGGTAATGTGATTTCATTGTTTTCATTTCAGTTTTTTCCTGAGTACTTAACTGAGGTGTTTCTAAATAATCATAAATTTCCACTTGACCAAATTGTGGACCTAAATGGTCAAACTCAATACATCCTGGGCCTGCGATAACCATAAGCAGTGTCTCCCAAATACGAAGAAATAAAGGATTTTTACGAGAAGCGAAAGCTTCATCTGCTACTTGGTCAAGCAATCGAGATGCCGTATCGTACCCCATAATATCCCACAGCATAACTGTGATATTCCATGCATATCGTTGGTTTGCATGAGTGATAATGTAGTTGGACAATGCATCCGGATTATTGATATGACGACCAAAAAGAGTATCTGTATCTTTCCATAACTCAGGATTGTTTCGTAAGGCATCGGTTAAGGTAGTAAATAGAAACTGAGTTGCTGGTCCATTATCCTTGGTAACAGACGATCTATAGTGATTCAAGGATGGATCAGGAAAATAGTGGCGCAGTGAAGTATAGGCCAATAAGAATTTACTTGGACCGCCTCCATGCGAGGGGCCAGTAAATAAGAGCCCAGGATTTTTTTGCCATTGTATTATATATCTATATGGCCAATTGTGACCTATCTCTTTTGCAGCGGCATAATAGAGCGCTAATTTTTTTTTCTGCGGCACACTTTGTTCTATAATGGTTCGAACGAAATTAGCATAACTATAGTTGGGCCAAGCAAATATTTTATCAGCCAGTTGTTTGGGGTCTGCTGCATATTGACCGAAAAGCTGATAAGGATAAACGGAGTCTTTTGATAAAAAGGCATCTTTATTATGAATGAGATAAGTTAGAATAATATTGTAAATTTTTGTCATTGCTGGACGATTTTCTAAAGGATTTACTGTGGATGCTTCTTTTGAAGCACATGAAATATGAGATTTGGACTTTGGACAGAAAGACATGAAAAAGGCCTCATGTCTTTCTGTCCAAGAAACTTGAGATCTATTACTCTCAACCAGTTCATTAATTACACTAGATGCAACTGTTTCCATAAAATAGATCGATTCCACCCAATAATAGATCTGTAAATCTCACAGATCTGAAATTATTTGGACGGAATTGCATGCGTTTTTTTTCATGCAGTTTTGTCCAAAGTCCAAATGAGATAAAATCAACTCATTATTCTTTAATGAAATACGAAAATTCATGAATTGCCAGACATTGGATTCTTTATTTAATAATGAACCTGAAAATCGCTTGCCATGCCAAGGGCAAACTACGGTATTTTTGCATAAATGTTTTGATGTTAAAGCAGCGCCTTCGTGAGGACAGATACCGGGCCATATTTTAATGCCATTCTCTTCTCTTTTTATTAATAATTCCAAGTTTCCTATATTAATTTTTTGAGCCTCATATCCCGATAAATTAGAAAGGGAAAAACGGCCCTCAGTTGTATTTTTAGGAAAAATAACATGATTTGTCAGTTGATTGGAGTTAGTAAAATTAGGATGATCGGTAAGAAACTGATATCCCGCATCACGTAAGGCTAATCGTCGATGACGTATTTGTTCGTTGTCTTCATTATCTTGTTTTACTTGCAGTTTCATCATACTACGGTTTAAAAAACCATGTAATGGTTTGAACAGTTTATGACTAACTGTGTACCAACTTCTTGAAAGTTTGACTTCACGATCTAACTGCTCTAATCGCATGATTTGATGAACATAAAAAATACCTAAAATAGACATGGTTTGATAAAAAAGGTTAGGAGCTACTTTAGCATTAGCAACCTGGATGAAAACAGGCCACTTTCCCCATTTTATAAGATTTACTGAGAATGTTTTCCCTGAGAATATCTTAAACATATCATGGTATGTATTATGAACGTAGTAGCGATGGAGCTCATCATAGAAGTTCCATTCCATATCGTTGATATATCCTGGAATGTTACTGATGTATTCGCCTTGGGTGAGGATGGCGCCGCTGTGTAGTGTTTTCAGTTTTTGTTCAAGGCGGTTTTGTGCTGTAAAAACTTCAACCTCGATTCCTTCCGTATTGAACTCCATTTTTGCTCCTAATACCTGTAGGCTTCAGCTCATTTGATTTTGAGCTTCATTTTGAATCCAAGAGGACTATTATGGCACCGTAGGGAAGTTATCAACTGGTAGAGAGATAATCAAGAAAAATTGCCATTTTGCAGTAACTTTGTAAATTACTTTTCCAACGTCAATTTCCGCAACATCTCTGCCATAGCCCAAAGCCCAATAGCTTGCACTTCCGAGTTAAGTGGGTAACAATCGTCACCTGAATAAACTACAAATGTTTTTTGGGGGGCTAAGTCTTTTATTGCTTCATAAAATCCACGGGTTGGTTTTGCGGTTAATCCTCGCTTTATTTCAATAATCCAAAGACCTGTTTGTCCACCTAATTCTAAAACCAGATCGACCTCAGCTCCAGCAGAGGTACGGTAAAAACTGGCTTTAGTGTGTTCTGGAGCGGCAGCGATAAGTGTCTCAATGACAAACCCTTCCCAACTTGAACCGACGACGGGGTGGCCTGCTAAATCGATGATGTTTTGAATGCCTAATAATCCATGTAATAGACCGCTGTCACGTACGTAAGTTTTAGGCGATTTAATCAAACGTTTTCCGACGTTAATATAATAGGGTTGTAATCGTCGTACCAGCAATAAATCAACGAGTAGGCTGACGTAGTTTGTCACAGTCGGTGCACTGACAGACAAACCGGCCGCTAGGCGGGAGGCATTGAGTAGTGTGCCTTGATTATGCGCTAGCATAGTCCATAATCGCTCCAGTTGTTCAGCGGAAATTCGTGGCCCAAATTGGGGTACATCACGTTCCAAATAGGTTCTGATAAAACTACGTCGTAGATGAAAACTGTCAGCATCCGATGTTGCAAGGTAGCTATCGGGGAATCCGCCACGTGACCATAGACGATTCATAGCTGTCTCATCCGGCTCTATTTCCAGTACAGTCAATGGATCTAACTCAATGTATTCAATACGTCCAGCTAAGCTTTCAGAGCTTTGTCTTAATAAATCAATAGATGCTGAACCTAAAATTAAAAATCGACCAACACGATGTCCAGTGCGCCTGCCTTCGTCTATAAGTCCACGCAGTGATTGGAATATTTCGGGCATGCGATGGATTTCATCTAAAATGACGAGTTTATTGGCGTGGTTTTTCAAAAAAAGGACTGGGTCACTTAGCTTGTCTCGATCAGCTTTGGACTCAAGATCCAGATATAAGCTGGGTCGTTGACTCCCTATAGTCAAGGCAAGCGTCGTTTTTCCCACCTGACGTGGGCCAATAAGTCCAACAGCTGCTTGACGGGCCAAGGCGGCTTCGACTTGATGTATGGCAGTTCGTATGATCATCCTTGTATATTATAAACAATACTTTTAATTTGCAAGGATCACGTATGATTTAATGTGGGCCGGTTGCCGTTGCGATAAAAATGTTCCTGCCTATCCGGTTGTCACATACTCGTCATTGCGAGTCGGCCAGCCATGTACGGCAAACATCGGAAAAGAGCGCCTCTGTCGAGAGCTCCTCATCCGCCCAGTAATATATGTCTGTAAATTTCACAGATCTGAAATTATTTGGACGGAATTGCATGCGTTTTTTTGCATGCCGTTTTGTCCAAAGTCCAATAATACGGAAACCGAGCCTCGACCGTCAGGAAGCGGAGCGTTTCGGGTTATTATTTCAACTCGAGCAGAGCAGAAGGTGCTATCGAGGGTTTTGATAAACGATAAGCGAATAGTCCACCGCTGGATAAGAATGACGTTGCGGATGCGGCACCCGAAGTAATCAATAATGTCGTTGCAAGCCCAGACCCTATGCCAAGAGCGGCGGCTACTGGAGGACATGTCAAGATTACGGCGGCAACGAGTATTATGCCAAACACAAATAATCCTTGAATACAACGTAATTGAAAATTAGCATCTGGTTTTTTATCATGATCAAAAGTAGCATCTGGTTTCGTGGATTGGTCAATGCTGGGCGCCCCAGCGTGAATCACAGATTGTAGAGGCTTATTTGAGACATTCGCTTCTGTAGTGTTTGGATTTGCTAGGCTATTGGATGAGTCTACCACTTCGACTTGATCCGATGAAGAGATTATCGATAGAGGAGAAGAATTTTGAACGGTTATATTCATCTCATTATTTCGCGATCCATTCGTGATGGCAGGAATAAAAGCGGATGAAGTGATAGCACGCGTACGGACTCCATTAAGCGTTCTGTTCATATCATCAGTGCTGTCATCCGTTAGGTTTGATGCTGTGGATTTAGTTGGGTAAAGCTCAATTGTTATTGGGCCATACTGACGTTTGCTTTTGAGATAATTCATGCTTTGGCGAAACGAATCGAGGTTCATCTTCGGCATCTGGGTAGAATCCAGGTAAAGGCATTGTCTAGCGTGTTCATCATGATATTGAATGGTCGCGTAGAATGAGCGTTGAGACAAAATGACTGGCATGACGTGATGTAAATTAACAAGAGAATGATCAGAATGATATGCTATCCATTGATCTACGCTGCCTGTGCTATTAGGATAAGTAAATGATAACTGCTCATCCCTTACGTCATCCCGAGTCGGCCAGCCATGTACGGCAAACATCGGATGTCGAGAGTCCCTTATCCCCCTCTCCCCGTGTCCGGGGAGAGGGGGATAAGGAAGAGGTCCGTTGGGAGGGATCTCCTGAGTTGTTTCGGAGATCCCTGATAGTGCTCGGGATGACGTGTCAGTACTTACAGTAAAAGATTGATCAGATTGATTCGAATCATCTACACCATCCCATGGTAAAAAATCATCGTCATCTTCATCTTCATTGAAACCTTCCTCAGGTTCTGAGCTGAGCTCACCCGTGCTGTTGGTTGACGCAGGTGTCGAGGGTTTCACGGAGTCAATTACAATGGTTTCCCGATCATACACACCGTTTTTTCTCCTATTCACCAGATTATAGTTATGTTGAAGAATGCCATCTATATCGTTAGGTGTTAATTTACCTCGGTGTGATTCGATTGTGGCGCCATGAGCATATGCTTCAATATTTATTGCAGTCCATGCGCCGCAAAATATGAAATCGTTATCTTGAACACCTTGGTATTCGGGATCCAAAATGGTTGCAACCGTAAATGGGTAGCCTCCATCAAGCAATCCTTGTCGTAAGAGGTCAGTGATTGGCTTTGTTTTGTAAAAATATGAGGTTAACCATGGTCTGGAATCGATAACAGTCGCTGTTTCGGTATTGGGATCAAAATGCAAAGTGACCCAATGATTGCGCGGGGAACCAATGATAGAAAAAAAAGGACGCACTTCAAGTACAGGAAATAACATAATTCTTCGAGGATTATCCGTGCAGTCTCTTAAATAAAGTGCTGCCTGTGTCAATGTTTCTTGAATAGATTCATATTGAGGACCCCTTTCATCTGATGAAGGCGGAAAGATTATGGCGTGGCCTGTTTCATAAAACATAGGTCGCTCTGCGCTACCTTTTGTTAAGAATAGGTTAGTCGATGGGATGCACGACTTCTTGAGAACTTGATCCATCTGGGATGGCGTTGAGCCATTGATCTCGCCTTTATCAAACATATTATACACACCAAAAACACAGTGTGTTCATTATATCACCTTATGTGGGTGAAAGCAAAAAAAGACGTTGACTTTTCCAACATGTGGCAATATATTTTGTAGAAAAGTATAACAAAACGATGTATTTTTTATTGAAATCTGATAGAGTGAATCCTTGTCATTTAATCGACAATGAGCATTTTGCACTGAATTTTCAAAGGTTAGCAGACGGTTCGCTCTGTTCTAATACAAGGAGTTAATAAGATGAAAATGGAAAAAAAACTATTATGTATGAGTTGTATTGGATTGCTATCATTGAGTTCAGTGCATGCAACAACAACCAAGACGGTTAATATTGATGACGTTTATAAGTACCGTTCAGTGAAAACTCAACCTGCAGACACAAATTATCAGATACAGGCTGGTGTTTTTAGTGCGAGCGTGTACGCAGATCAGTATAAAAAATACCTTGATGGAAAAACACAGCAACCTGTTCGTGTTGTGCAGTCTAAAAACCGATATTATGTTTTTGTTGGGCCATTTAGCAATGCCAGTACGATGGTTCAGGTTGGCCAACAATTGAAGCAGACTCCTCAACCACATCGAATGGCGGTATATCATCGAGTGTCAGCACATTCAGCAAATCCAGCACCTCAGGTTGCTGTAATCCATCCGGTAGCAAAACTACATGTTATCGCAGTTGAACCAGTAACTACTCCAAAAAGGACAACTCAAAGGACTTACATGGTTTCTCGTGGTTCAGTAAACACGAACGCTAAACCAATACATACTGGCGTGTGGAAAGACATGGATCAACCGCTTTATAGAACAGGCCCCTATGTTGGCGCGAGCGTAGGTCCTCAGTCCAATATTTCGGGTTTACCAACTGTTTACAGTGCGTTAGAAGGAACTGTTTCCGCCGGTTGGGGGCACATGTGGACTAGACGCTTTTATTTGGCTGGGGAAATTTTTGGCGCTGATAGTAAGAAATTGAAATCATATCCAGCAAATCCTACCGGCTATACAATTCAATCGAACTGGAGCGCAGGCGCCGACATTATTCCAGGCTATATGATAACTGATACGTTCTTAGGGTATTTACGTTTAGGTTGGGTAAAAACCGATTTTAACATCGCGACCGATGTAACTGGACAAGCAAGCTTTGCTGCAACATCTTATACTAGCTCATACTATTCACGGCATATGAATGTCAATGGATGGCAAGTGGGTGTAGGGGGACAAACCAATATCCTTAAAAACTTAGACTTACGTGCTGAATATATCTTTAGTTTATATAACAGTGTAATTTTGATTGGTAAGCCACAGGTTAGTCAGTTTAATGTTGGTCTGGTTTATAAGTTTGATCCGGTGTAGTGGGATTAGTTTGGTCCAAAGTCCAAATCAATAACAGCTTTCATCTAGGGTTTGTTGTCAACAGACCCTAGTACCATTTCCATTTAGTTTTGACAGGTAGCGCTGATCATTGTGTTTAGATTTTGTCGATCGGGAACCTCAAAAAGCGCAGGACTAGTTGCGCTAATTCGAGCATTTTTGAGGTTCCCGATCGACAAAAAATGAATTTAAGGTCAGATGCTACCTGTCAAAACTAAATGGAAATGGTACTAGATGAAATATGGATGACAGATGAATTCACAATGGATTGTTACCAATCGACAACGTTACGACATTGAAATGCTTCTAAACAATGCATTTTCTCCATTAACAGGATTTCTCTCGCAAGCCGATTATGAAAGCGTCTTGACACATTCCCGTCTGGCCAATAACCACATCTGGCCAATACCCATCACACTCGATGTGTCAGAGGACATTGCTAATAAAGTTATCGTAGGGGAAACCATTAACCTCTATGACGTAGACAATACCTTGCTTGCGCGCATGAACATAACGGATAAATGGCGTCCTGATAAAGGCATCGAAGCAGAAAAAATATTTGGGACAGACGATAAAAAGCATCCTGGAGTGGATTATCTTTTCAATACAGCCGGCGCTTGGTATCTAGGTGGACCACTTGAGCCAGTAAACTCACCCAAGTATCACGATTTTACAGAACTTCGTCATACCCCCAATTCACTGAAACAGTTGTTTTCACAACTCGGATGGACGACAGTCATTGGCTTTCAAACACGCAACCCCATTCATCGAGCTCACATGGAGCTCATGCTGAAAGCTGCGGTACAAGTCGATGGTAACATTCTCATCCATCCCGTTGTCGGCTTAACGAAGCCGGGTGATATTGATTATTTTACACGCGTTCGTTGTTATCAAACCGTGTTGCGACATTATCCCGTGCAAAGTGCTGTGTTAAGCCTTCTACCTCTGGCTATGCGCATGGCAGGGCCACGAGAAGCATTATGGCATGCTTTAATTCGTAAAAATTACGGTTGTACACATTTCATTGTTGGGCGCGATCACGCAGGCCCTGGAAATAATACTCGTAATCAGCCTTTTTATGAACCTTATGCGGCACAAGAATTTGTAAGTCATTATGCACATGAGATAGGGATTAAAATACTACCATTTCAAGAAATGGTTTATGTTAAAGAACGGCGATCTTATTCACCTATCCATGAATTAAAATCGGATGAAACACCGCTTACCATATCAGGTACTCAATTGCGAACTAACCTTCTATTGGATCAGCCTATCCCCGATTGGTTTTCCTTTCCAGATATCATTCAACTATTAAGAGAAGCCTACCCCTCGCGAAATAAACAGGGGTTTACATTATTTTTCACAGGCCTATCTGGCTCAGGAAAATCCACCCTAGCCCAAGCGCTGATGGCTAAAATAATGAGTCATGATAAACGAAGCGTATCCATTCTAGATGGTGATATTGTCCGCCATCTTTTAGCAGATAAATTAGGTTTTTCACAAGCAGACCGAGATTTAAATATTCGTATTATCAGCTACATAGCATCTGAAATTACCAAAGCAGGCGGTATTGCCATTTGCGCAGCCATCGCACCCTATCAAAATGCGCGACAACAAAGTCGGCAACTCATCGCGCAGCAGGGCGGTTTCATTGAAATTTATAACGCAACGCCACTTGAGACATGTGAAAAACGAGACACAAAGGGATTGTACGCGAAAGCGCGAGCCGGCAAATTAAAGCATTTTACAGGTATTGATGATATTTATGAGGCTCCAAAACATCCTGACATTACTCTTGATACATCAAATAGTTCTGTGGATGAGTCCGTGGCTAACGTGATGCATTTTTTATGCGATGCGGGTTATCTAAACCATTCCGTAATACAAGATCCCCCAAATTCAAAAAAAGGCGTAGCACATTGTGAAGCCATTAAGGATTGGACTTTTGACAGAAAGACATGAAAAAGGCCTCATGTCTTTCTGTCAAAAGTCCAGTTAAGGAGATATCGTGATAAAAATAATCTGTGTTGTTGGGACACGACCTGAAGCAATAAAAATGGCTCCTATAATATTGGCGCTGCAAAAGGAATCTTGGGCACAAGTTATCGTGTTAGCTACGGCCCAACATCGTCATATGTTAACGCAAGTATTGGATCTGTTTCATATTAAGCCAGATATCGATTTAGATGTCATGCGTCCTAATCAGTCGTTAACGATGTTGACCTCTCGATTGTTATCGACAATAGATGATGTTCTCTTAGCTGAGAAACCCGACGTGGTTTTGGTTCAAGGCGATACGACAACGGTGATGACGGTTGCTCTTGCTTGCTTTTATCATGGCATTCTAATAGGCCATGTTGAAGCTGGATTACGTACAGGCAATATCCATAATCCTTTTCCTGAGGAAGCTAATCGCGTTATTGTGAGTCATTTCGCTTATTGGCATTTTGCTCCAACAGAGAGTGCTCGCGTGAATTTATTAAAAGCAGGTATCACGGATCAGCAGATTGTTGTCACGGGCAATACAGTGATTGACGCACTATTGATGATGAGCTCAAAGAATGTCGCTTTGAATCAAGCGCTTAATCCAACAAAGCGACTTATTTTGCTGACCATTCATCGCCGTGAAAATTTTGGTGAACCGTTGAGACATATTTGTCGTGCATTGAAAATATTAGCTGAACGTAATCCTTCTGTTCAATTTTTGTATCCGGTGCATCCAAACCCGAATGTACATGATGTTGTCTATGCTATGTTGAGTGATTGCCCATCCATTCATTTATGTGATCCATTGGATTATGAGCAATTTGTTGCTGCAATGAAACGAGCTTATTTGATTATTAGTGACTCAGGGGGAGTGCAAGAGGAAGCGCCAGCATTAGGAAAGCCTGTTTTAGTGTTACGGGAGGAAACAGAACGACCTGAGGCAGTAGAGCACGGTGTGGTCAAACTGATAGGTTCTAACTGTGATCATATTGTCAGCGAAACTCAACGGTTACTAGATGATGAATTAGCCTATCGCGACATGGCACGTGGCATTTCACCCTATGGTGATGGCCACAGTGCCATGCGAACTGTTCAAGTTCTTCGAGATTTCTTTGTTAAAGGTCGAAACTCAATCGTAAAATTGACAAAATCAAAGCGCGATCACGCCGACTTAGTGTAGACTTGTTTATTAACCTAACCCCAGTTCGGAGTTTTTCTTATGAATTACCACAGAACTGATACCCTCTCCCCTCAAGGGGAGAGGGTATCAGTTCTGTGGTAAGTTGCAAAAAAAGCTCCGAACTTTAATGTGTGTATTCCGAAAATGATTCAAAAAATTCTTATCCTTTGTATCGGTAATATTTGTCGAAGCCCAATGGCTTGGGCGCTATGTAAGCAAAAATTTGAGACAAATCATTCAGTAGCTGTTGATTCTGCTGGTTTGGCAGCAGTGGTTGGAGGACAAGCTGACCCGACCAGCTGCTCGTTAATGTTGGAGAGAGGTCTAGACATTTCCTCGCATCGAGCTAAGCAAGTTACAGCAGATATGATCTATGCTTCAGATATTATATGGACAATGACAACAGAACAACAAGAACAAGTACATTCTGATTTTCCTTTTTCGCGGGGACGTGTTTTTAGATTAGGTCAATGGCTAGGTGTTGATATTGTCGATCCATTCAAGCGTCCGGTGGTTATCTTTGAACAAGCATTGAACCTGATCGAGCAAAGTCTCGATGAGTGGTATAAAAAATTGTAGATTTAACAATTGGACTTTGGACAAAAAGACATGAGAAGAGCCTCATGTCTTTTTGTCCAGACCCTAATAACCACAAAAAGTTAGTACGCAACTTCACCTTTCTTCCTTTTGCGTGATTTTTTGTCCTTAGTGGTGGCATTATCGTCAGCATAGTAATTATAGCTATAATAGCGATAATAATACGGATTTCGCTGACTTCGCACATTATGGAAGTTGAAAATGGAGCCATTTACCGTAATACCTGCGCCTTGTAGTCGTTTAATGGCAATTTCTACCTCGCCAGTTGTGTGTGCATTTGAACCCAGGACTAGATAATTTGTCGTTGAAATCGATCCAATAAGTATCGAGTCCGTTACTAATAACACAGGGGCGGTATCTATAATTACAATATCGTATTGTAGCGATAATTCATGAATTAATCCTTTGAAGCGGGCACTGGAGAGTATCTCTGATGGATCAGCTGGATAGTCTCCTCTTGGTAATAACGTTAAATTTTTATGAGTCGTCGGCAATAAAACGCTTTCTACTGTTGTTGTGCCATTAATTAATTCAGTTAAACCAGGTGCTGCCGATACATTGAAATAATGATGCGCAGTACCTCGACGTAGATCGGCATCGATTAATAGAACACGTTTTTCAGCAGTTGCTAAAAGATAAGCAAGATTTGTGGATATGAAGGTTTTACCTACACCCGGAGATATCCCAAGAATGGAGACAATGTTATTATTTGCGCAACTTAAATTAATTTGTAAGCTGGTACGTAAACTCCTTAACGCCTCAATCGATAAATTCCGTGGATTCGTATGTGCAAGTAAAGGAATTTGTTTGAGAGATCCTAGAGTATCTGAATAATCTTTTTGTTCTTTTGAATAAGGAATAATAGCCAAATTTGCTATATTAAAATGTTGTTCCGTCCAACGCGGATCTTCAATTTTGGGTGAAATCAGTTTTCTAGTATAAATAATCATGACACTTAAAATAAGACCAAATAGGACGCTTCCTAGATAAGTTACCTTTTTTCGGGTTGGTAGCGGAGATTCCGGTAATTTGGCAAGCGAGAGTATATTTAAGTCGCTGATAGTGCCAGCCTTTATGACTTTTAATTCCTGAATTTTTCGTAGTAATGTCGTATAAAGCGCTGTTTTAACACTAACATCTCTGGATAGATTCAATGCTATTTGATCAGATGATGGTAAATTCTTTAGATCTTTTTCCATTTCAGCACGCTGTTGTTCAATGGAGGAAATTTTTTGCATTAATGCATTCAATGAAGGATGGTGCATGGTATAGCGTTGCTTCATATCCTCTTTTGTAAGCTTTAACTCGGCTAATTTTGTATCGATTTCAAGGAATTGTCCTAATAGTGCTCTAGATTGGAACTTAAAATCTATTTTCCCACTGTTCGCGCGATATTGATTGAGTTTCAGTTCTGCTTTCTCAAGAGATTCTTTTGTGATGGGTAATTGCTGATATAAAAATGCTAATGTTTTCGATGCTTCCAGCGATTTTTTCTCTGCGTCTCTTTCGAGAATTGTTTTGGCAATCTGATTCAAAACATCAACCGCGCGCTGTGGGTTTGCATCTTGTAATGTCACATCGACGATCCCAATCGGCTGTCTCCCACCCAAATCTACGATGTTGATTCGACTGGCAAGACCTTGAACGATATGTTCAGTGGAGCTTTTCATCACAGAAAAATGATTTCCTATTGCCGCGTGTATTTTAGAAACTTTTAATTTTATCGATTTATCCTTGCTCTGAAGAAGGGAAGACGTGTTGCCTTCGACTAAAATGTTCTGCTGATCATCAGAAAGGACAACGTGATTGCTTTTATCATAGAATAAATCCAATGTTTTATTCACATAGGGTTCAGATAACTCCAGTTTGTTAATTTCAATCGTTGCTCGGCTTGGCGAAATCAAGTGCTTAAAGAAACCTTGTGTAGGCGTTGCAGAGACATCGAGACCTAAGCTCTGGCATACTGGGTTAAGAACAACTCGTGATTTGATCAGCGCAGACTGTATAGCGGCCTCATTTCCATGATTGAATCCCGAAAAACCTTGATTTAGAAGGCCTGCTCCCAAGACCATCCCGCGGCCACTGTCCTCAAACTGAATCAGGATGCTAGCTTGAAATTGTGGTATTTGCCTTGAAGCGTAGAATACACCACAAGCAAGGCTAATACTTGTAATAATAGCAATTAATAATTTGTTCTCTAGTAATTTATCAATAATCTCTGAAATATCAGTCGCTTCTTCATTATGGGTGTGATTATGCATCGACTCAATGATACTCATATTTATCCTTCACCTGTGTTTGTAATGACTCGGTTTTGTAGCCAAGTCGGCATAGCTGATTACTCAACCAATCAAGCCACGATTGCTTGAGTAATCAAAACGGGTTGTAATGACGGTATCAATAGACTCAAGAAGCGGTTCCAACGAGTGAGAGGAGCCGAAGATACATATAGAATATCCTTGGGTTTTAAGCTAAACCGTTCCGCGATGAGCATTTTGTCGGGAGTTTTTGCGTTCAACCAGAAAATAAGTGGTTTCGTATAATCACCGCGGATCACATAAATATAAGTAGGATTAGCCGTTTCTAAATTAATGCCGCCCGATATCGCCAGCGCATCTGCAATCGTAAGTTGCTCATCATTAATGGGCAATAAACCAGGTCTTGTTACTTCGCCAAGAACATACACTTTTTGCCCTCGATATTGAGATACTCGGACATAAATTTGGGGATTGGGAACATATTTTTGCAGTTTACTTGTTAGTTCTTCCCGTATTTTATCCGTTGTTTTTCCGCCAACGGTAATATAACCCACAAGTGGGAAATAAATCTGCCCGTTCGGATTCACCAAATAACCCGATTGCTGGCCCGTGGTTCCGGAGGCACCATTTGTTGTGGTAATAGTTGATATAGGGCTCACTAAAAAATCAAATTCAGGATGCTCCCAGACATTGATTGAAAGTACATCAGGAGGTGCCACGTGATAGTAGTATCGGCTTACTCGTTGGTCAGCAATTAAAGAAGGTGTTATTGGAATCAGTGTGGGTTGAACGTGGATTTTTTCTGGGACAATCGATTTTCTCATTTGACCCGTTTCTAGATTTTGCATGCCTGGAAGCAACCCACAACTGGTTAGCATTATGGCTGTACTAAGTAAACTAAGTAAACTAATTTTTTTCAGCATTTATGATTTCCACAACGTCCTGTACTATGCGCCATTCTATGTTTGGATGGCCATTTTAATCTACGAATACTACACGCTATTTGTTTTTTTTGTCAAGGAGGTTTTAATTGAGAACTCCAAAGATTGGACTTTGGACAAAACTGTATGCAAAAAACCGCATGCAATTCTGTATGTATAATAGTGACAGATAGGGTGATTACTGATCCAAATCAAGAGAATACATCTCCAATTTCTTGAACAGAAAGACATTAGGCTATTTTCATGACTTTCTGCTCAAAGAAAAACCAACCAACCTCTTCCTTATTCCCTTCTGCCCGAACACGGGAAGGTGACCGCATGGCGGATGAGGGGCTCTCGGCAGAGGCGTTCTTTTCCGATGTTTGCTTCACTCAAGAATACAATTGTCATCGTATGCGGGTTATGTAACAATCATCATTCGAATGAGTCTTTAGCTTTTTAGGCAAAAAATTGATGATGAAGTCCCAATAAAAACCATCACCAAAGGCGTAAGGTGATAGTACTGACTTTGAATATGCTCTGTCTTTGAACAGAAAGATATGAAAATGGCCTCATGTCTTTCTGTTCAAGAAATTGGAGATGTATTCTCTTGATTTGGATCAGTAATCACCCTATCTGTCACTATTATATATACAGAATTGCATGCGGCTTTTTGCATACAGTTTTGTCCAAAGTCCAGAACCTGTACTTTAAACATATATCGGAGCATTGCTAATATGAAAGCTGTCATTCTTGCTGGTGGATATGGAACGCGTATTTCTGAAGAAACACATCTTAAACCCAAACCCATGATTGAGATTGGAGGCAAACCCATTCTTTGGCATATCATGAAATATTATTCACACTATGGGATCGATGATTTTATTATCTGTTGTGGGTATAAGGGATATCTCATCAAGGAGTATTTTGCCAATTATTTTTTGCATATGTCCGATGTTACGTTTCATATGAGTGACAATTATATGGAAGTGCATGAGCGTAAATCAGAACCTTGGCGTGTTACGTTAGTGGATACAGGTGAAAATACTATGACTGGTGGTCGCTTAAAACGAGTTGCGCCTTATTTGAATGATGATGAAGCTTTTTGCTTTACCTACGGTGATGGTTTAAGTAATGTCAATATTCATGACTTAATCGCGTTTCATCTAAAGAAGGGGGTGAAAGCAACCGTCACCGCAGCGCCACCCCCAAGTCGATTTGGTGCCCTTGATATTGTGGATAACATGGTTATGCAGTTTAAAGAAAAACCAAAAGGTGATGGCGCCATGATCAATGCGGGATTTTTTGTGCTGCATAAATCAGTCATAGATATGATTGAAGATGATGAAACAAGCTGGGAACTAGCCCCTTTGGAACATTTAGTTGAACAAGGTCAATTAGCAGCGTTTCAGCATCAAGGTTTTTGGTTTCCCATGGACACGTTGCGTGATAAAACCTATCTTGAAGAGTTGTGGTTCTCAAAAAATGCTCCCTGGAAGATATGGGAATGAATCAACAATTTTGGCGTGATAAACGTATTTTAATTACAGGTCATACTGGTTTTAAAGGATCATGGCTTTCCGTATGGTTACAAATGATGGGGGCCGATGTTATTGGATATGCTCTATCTCCCCCAACACCATGTAACCTCTTTGAAAGTGCGCGAATTGCAGAAAAGATCTGCTCGTACCACGGTGATATTTTAGATCTCGTATTGTTGCAACAAGTTTTAAACGACAATAAGCCTGAAATAATTTTTCATATGGCAGCCCAATCATTAGTACAAGCCTCTTATGTTGATCCTGTGAATACGTATGCGACCAACGTTATGGGAACCGTGCACCTCTTAGAAGCTGCTCGGCATACACCAAGTGTTAAAGCTATTGTCAATATCACTTCTGACAAATGTTATGAAAATCGTGAATGGCTTTGGGGGTATCGAGAGCATGACGCATTAGGTGGCTATGATCCGTATAGCAATAGTAAAGGGTGCTCAGAACTCGTTAGTACCGCATTTCGTTCATCTTATTTTAATCCTAACACGTACGAACAACATGGTGTAGCCTTGGCAACTGCTAGAGCTGGAAATGTTATTGGTGGTGGTGACTATGCTACAAATAGATTGATTCCAGATATTCTTGCGGCATTTCAATCAAAAACTAGAATTACTATTCGCAACCCACATTCCATTCGTCCTTGGCAACACGTGCTGGAACCACTGCGCGGTTATTTGGTGTTAGCTGAAAAGCTTTATGAGCAGGGACCTCGTTTTGCAGAAGCTTGGAATTTCGGACCGATTGATGATGAAGCTAAATCGGTGTCTTGGATAGTCCAACGAATGATTGAACTTTATGATGAGGATGTATCATGGGAAATTGATGAGCAGCAACATCCTCATGAAGCACATCATCTCAAATTGGACATATCTAAATCAATCAGCCATCTTAATTGGAAACCGATTTTAACGCTAGATGAAACATTGCAATTAGTTATGGATTGGTTTAATCAATTACAAAAAGGCGCTGATCCTCGTCACATTATGGAAAAACAACTCGATGATTACATTCAACAGACGATATATTCAGGTAAATTGGGGTGCAATTGAAAGGACTATTCACAGATGGATATTAAAGTTTCATAGGTGAGATCGGCTTATTTGAGAGTAGACAAGAGATGAAAGAATTGATATAGTCACCCCTAACACAGAAAGGGTATCGACAAAGTCATTTCCAGGCATAAATACAATAGGTAATGGAGCAGTAATGGACAAGGATAGTAAGTGGTATTTAGTACAATGCAAGCCTCGAGAAAGTTTTCGTGCCGAGATACAATTGTCCAATCAAGGCTATCAATGTTTCCATCCGACATATCCTCTTAAGAAAACATCACGTGATTCCATTCAAACGCTTCTATCTCCTTTATTTCCATATTATCTGTTTGTTTCGTTAAATCAATTGACATCCTGGTCATCGATCCGCTCAACTCGCGGAGTAAGTCGTATGGTCACATTTAATGGCGTCCCTGCTAGTATTAGTAACGATTTAATCGAGGATCTACGGAATATTTGTATTAAAATGAATCACAGCGGGCCTGAGAATATGTTTAAAAAAGGTGACCGTGTTCGAATTACACAAGGATGCTTTAAGGATTTGGAAGCCATTGTGATGGCACCAACCGGTGAAGAGCGTGTTATTTTGTTGTTAAATTTATTTAATCGCCAACAACATTTGGAATTACCTGAAACTTCATTGGCTATGAGTGGGTAAAACTGATGTTTTAAAAAAACATAGTGACTCCGAACGGGAGTCGTTATGGATTACAATCTTATCCGAAGTCTTTTGGAAATTGACGCAATGAAATCCAAGGGCGGTAGCGTGTTTAGAATATTAGCAGAGTAAGGATAAATAGTTTAATGAACAAACAGCAATATATACATGTCCCTTATGGGCAAACAGTGCATGGTGAAGAAGAAATTGCTGCAGTTGTTTCTGTACTGCATACTTCTACTCAGATGGGAAAACATGTTCGCGAAATGGAAGAGAAAATCTCTGGGTTATTCAATAAAAAATACGGGATTATGGTGAATTCAGGATCTTCTGCCAATTACTTGGCCTTAGAGTTATTAAACTTACCCTCTGGTTCTGAAATCATCACTCCTGCATTAACTTTCGCCACGACAGTTGCCCCAATAATTAAAAACAACCTTACACCCGTTTTTGTTGATGTGACTCCTGAAACATTTAATATTGATGTCAATAAAATTGAGGAAATGATTACATCGAATACTAAAGCGATGATGATTCCCAATTTATTAGGAAATCTTCCGGACTGGAAGGCAATAAGAGTACTTGCTGATAGGTATAAATTAATTGTAATTGAAGATTCCTGCGATGCCTTAGGTAGCATCATCGATGAGCTGCCCGCAGGGAGATTCACAGATATTAGTACTACTAGTTTTTATGGGTCGCATATTATAAATTGTGCGGGCAATGGCGGAATGTTATGCGTCAATGATAATAAAATAGCTGAAAAAGCAAAATTACTACGCAGTTGGGGACGAAGTTCTTCCTTATTTGTGGAATCAGAAGCAATTGAAAATCGCTTTAATATTAAAGTCGACGATATAGACTATGATGCCAAATTCATATTTGAAACGATAGGATATAACCTGGAACCCTCAGAACTGGGTGCGGCTTTTGGCTTGGTGCAACTTAAAAAGTTGAATCAAAATATCCTTGCTCGTGAACAAGCTTTTAACCTTCATACTGAGTTTTTTACCCAGTATCAAGATAGGTTTATTTTGCCTAAGCAGTTGCCAAACTCACGCACAGGATGGTTAGCATATCCGTTAATAATAAAAGATAATGCTTCCTTCACTCGAAAAGAACTACAGATCTTTCTTGAGCTGCGCAATATTCAAACCCGCACTGTGTTTACCGGAAATATTTTGCGCCAGCCAGGGTTTAAAAATATTAATCGACGAGAAGCACAAGCCGGTTATCCTGGTGCTGATCAGGTCATGAGAAATGGAATGTTAATTGGCTGCCATCATGGGTTAACAAAAAATATGGTCCAGCATATTCATCAATCATTCCAAGAATTTCTTGCAACTCGTCATTAACAAAAAAATGGGCCACCAACCACTTCAGTTTGAGCAGTTGGTCAAAACGTCAAGGTAGAGAATGGTGTTGTATGCTGATAAAACTAACTACTGGAAAGCCAGAGCTAGCTGGACTTATCATGCGACAATCCCCCTATGGAAAGGGGCGGTGGGGTAATAATCAATTTATTGTCAAGCAAGATGTAGAGTATTGTGATTGGTGGTTTGTGTGCCACAGCTCATCGTTAGTTCGGCCTGAAGTGACACGATGCGACCCTGAGCATATTGTTTATATTTCAATGGAACCTACCGAGCAATGGGTTCCATCAGGATTTCACGCACAGTTTTCCAAACTGATCCTTTGTGACCGTAAGGTACAACATAGGAATATCCAATATACTAATGGCCTGACTTGGTGGTGTGGGATCAATGTACGACATGAAAATGGCCATCACTTTTCACCTGACTACTCGTTGAATTATGATATCTTAAAAACAATGATGCCCGTTGCAAAGCAAAAAATCATGTCGGTCATCTGTTCGAAAAACAGATCACTTCCAGGGCATACAAAACGCTTAGAATTTCTAGAAAGATTAAAGAATCATGCGATCAGTAAACATATTGACTTTTTTGGGGGTGGTCATAATCCTATCTTAGATAAATGGCATGCCATTGCACCCTACAAATATCATATTGTCTTGGAAAATAGTGTTGTACCGGATTACTGGTCTGAAAAATTAGCAGACGCTTATCTTGGGTTTTCTCTACCTATCTATTATGGTTGTCCAAATATATCAAACTATTTTTCATCAAACTCTTTTTGTAGTATAGATATTGATGATTTTGAGAGTAGCGTGTCAATTCTGAATGATCTGATTCAAAGAGATCCTTATAATGGCTATGTACATGCAATTATTGAAGCAAGAAAGCTTGTGCTAGATCAATATAATATTTTTCAGTTGATGTCAGAGATTTGCAAAGAGCCAGCTAAGCAGCAGGTTTTATGCAAACTCAAACCAGTCAGCCATATTGTGCGATCTTGGCCTAGAAGAATTGTGCGGAAGGCCATTTACTCTATTCGTGGGATTAAGTAGAACTGAAATGGAGATGATACCTATAACCCGGTGTAGTTCCTAACACTCTGGGTGACCTAGCATGGGCTTTCTACGGCAGGATTTTTGCGCTTGCAATCGCAGTAGTTACCCTATATTTTGATTAAGCTGAACCAGCAATGGAGGGAAATTGATGATAAACGAACTAATCGATGAGAAGTCTACAATTATAAGACCGAGAATTCATTCCGCTGTAAAAAAACCTTTACAAGATATGCTGCCATTAAAAACACCAATATCTGCACATATTGATATCTCGAGTGTCTGTAATTATCGCTGTAGCTTTTGCTTCCAGGCTGATTCAGCCGGAATGAAACAGGCTGGCCTCAAACGGGGATTCATGGAGGTTTCTATGTTTAAAAAAATTGTAGATGAGTTCCGTGATTTTCCTGATAAGATTAAAAAAATTAAAATAGGAAACCATGGAGAGCCAACACTGCATCCTCATGTTGCTGAACTAGTCGCTTACGCAAGAAAAAGCGGCAGATCTGAAATAATTGAAATGTTTACTAATGGCTCTCGATTAGAGCCAGAACTGAATAAAGGTCTTGTTGACGCTGGATTGCAGCGGATAAATATATCACTAGAAGGGCTATCTGATGAACGATATTTCGAAGTTGCTGGTACACGACAGAAATTTCAAAAAATTATTGATGGGGTTAAAAGCCTATACGAGATAAAAACGGCGGCAAAAAGTGAATTAAAAATATATGTTAAAATTGCTGATCAAGCACATGCACTTAAAAAGGACTCAACCAAGAAATTTATTCTAAGTGATGAGGAGAAAAAGTACTTTTTCGATACATTCACTCCGATCTGTGATGAAATATTTGTTGAAAAGGTGGTCCCTCAATGGGCAGACACACAACTTGACAAACAAAATGAAGTCACTGAGACGGGCATGTATGGGCAGCCTATCAGCTCGTGGAAAAATACCTGTCCGTTTATCTTTATGTATATGCAGTTTAACTGTGATGGAACCGTAAGTCCTTGTACACTTGACTGGCCACGGAAAGTGGTCATTGGAAACGTAAACACTCAAACTGTATCTGAGATTTGGTATGGCTCATTACTCCGTGAGCTTCAGGTTGCAATGCTTGCTGGAAAAAGAAAATGTGTAAACTTGTGCGCAAACTGCTCAGCTCCAATGGTATGTGTTGAGGAAGATCTTGATCCTCATTCGGATACTGTGATCGACTTAATTGGAGGGAGACAAGATTTTGAAAATTTGCAGGCCAATCGATGGTTACAGAACCAAAAATAATAACCAAGTCTTTGAGGATATCTAAATTTGAAAAATAGAACTGCAATTCTTAGTGCCATTGCGAGTAAAAATATTGTCATTTGGGGAGCTCGAATGACGGGCTTAGGCGCTTTCAGAAGGGCTCGCTCAAGAAACATTAATGTTGTAGGTTTTATTGACTCAGATATAGCATTCATTGGCAAAAAAGTCTGTGGATTGCCGGTCATTCATCCTCAGGAGCTAGAGAACTTTTTACCAACAATAGATAATTGTGTGATTTTGGTTGCTGTGGCTTTAAAAGAGGATGAAATTTTTTCACAACTCTCAAAGCAGGGTATGTCCAATATCCCGGTGTATAGTTTTCAAGATCAGGACTCACCTTACTATACCATTGATATTTTAAGTTCTTGTAATCTTAAATGTCCATCATGTCCCCACAGTATTCAAGAACATAATGTGCCAAGGGGTTCCATGACCCTAGAAACCTTTAAAAAAGTTTTTGATAAGGCTATAAAAGAATCGGATATGACACATTTAAGCTTATACAGTTGGGGTGAGCCTTTTCTGCACCCTCATTTGGATGAAATTATAAAATATGTACATTCATATAATGTTGCAGTTGCTCTTTCGAGCAATTTGTCCATTAAATTCGAAAATAGAATTGAAAAAGTAATTAGCACATCACCTGATTATCTAAAAGTATCTTTGTCTGGATTTTATCCGAAAGCTTATGAAAACACCCATACAGGAGGAAATATAAATTTAGTTAAATCTAATTTATATCGCCTTAGATATCTCATGGATCGCTATAAGTCCAATACACTTGTGGATATTAATTATCACTTATATCGAGATAATTCGGGTGAGAATTTGGAAAAAATCGAAGACTTAGCGAAGGAACTCGATTTTATTGTTTCTAAAACCTATGCACTCGTAATGCCTCTTGAACGAGTCATGTCACATCTTGAGGGCAATCCAGACAAGCAAACGCAAGACCTACAAAAGAATTTGCTCGTTACTATTGATGAAGGCATTGAAGCAGCCTCTAAAGAGCCCCTTCCGAAAAATACCTGTCCTTTTAGAGAAAACCAAATCAATATTAATGCGGACTTATCTGTTCCAATTTGTTGTACGGTTTTTCATCGAGAGGGGAATATCGTTGCTCCCAATTTCTTAGAGGCAACAACTCAAGAAATTAATGAGGCTAAAAAGAAAAATAAACTGTGTTCGCAATGCATGAAGCTCCGTCTTCCGGAATATAACCTTGGATTTAACCGTAAGGAATGGGATTCTTATGCACAACAAAAATCAATTATTGATGTAGGTCTTGGTTCCACGTCTCCTCCGGACGTAAAAAAAGAAAAAAAACGTTTGGAGATGATCAATGAATTTATTTGAGGCAGTTTCTTTTTTGAAAAAAGAAATTCAGGATCCATCCGAAGGGCTTCCTGATGATGTATTTTATTTTGTAAGCTCAGTTACACCAATGATCAACGTTGATCTTTTAATTAAAGACGAATCTGGTCGTTTTCTTTTATCTTGGAGAGATGATCAATATGCCGGAAAAGGATGGCATCTGCCTGGTGGAATCGTAAGGTTTAAAGAGACTCTCATTACACGATTGAAAAAAGTAGCGGAAGAGGAAATTGGATCACAGGTTGACTTCACGCCAAAACCCATCGCAATTAACGAAATACTTAGTGAAAAAAGGTCTGTTAGAGGTCATTTTATTTCACTTCTCTATGAATGTTTTTTAAATGAAAATTTTGAGCCCAAAAATAAAGGGTTGTTAAAAACTGATCCAGGTTTTGTTCAATGGCATGATCGCTGTCCTGATGATTTATTAATACTACATAATATCTACAAAAAATACTTATAGCCTTATGGAGATGTGATGAGAGTTGCTGATTTCATTTTTAAATATCTCGCCGATTATGGAATAAAAATTGTGTTTTTGATAACTGGCGGCGGAGCAATGCACTTAAATGATGCAATTAAAAAGGAAAAACGACTCAAATTTGTATGTTTTCACCACGAGCAGGGCGCCGCAATTGCTGCTGAGGGTTACTCTCGTACTAAAGGTAGCTTGGCTGTGGTGTGCGTTTCCTCAGGTCCTGGCGGTACCAATACACTTACGGGCGTTATTGGTCAATGGCTCGATTCGATACCAGTGCTCTATTTATCCGGACAGGTGAAATTTGAAACAACAGTTTCCTCTGTTCCCAACTCAGGTTTGCGCCAACTTGGTGATCAAGAAACTAATATTGTCGAGATTGTAAAGTCAGTGACCAAATATTCTGCGATGGTTACTGATCCAACAACAATTAAAGCTGAATTGGAAAAAGCAATTCAGATAGCCACCGAAGGAAGACCTGGGCCTGTGTGGTTAGATATTCCCCTTGATGTGCAAGGAGCTTTAATTGATGCACCGAAAATAGCCTCATATCGGGTGGACCCCGATAAGTTAGAACTAGATGAAGGTCAATTATCCCTAGTAATGGACGAATTACAGAAGGCAAAAAGACCACTGTTAATTGCGGGTCACGGCATTCGGATTGCTCAGGCAAAAAAAGAACTGCACGCATTTATTGATCGGCTTGGCATGCCTGTGGTCACAACTTTTAATGGTTTTGATCTCATTGAGAATGATTCAGATACATTTGTTGGGAGGATTGGCACGCTCGGCAGTCGTGCGGGAAATTTTGCCCTTCAAAATGCCGATCTTGTCCTTTCTTTAGGAACACGGAATAATATTCGACAAATCAGTTATAATTGGCAATCCTATGCTAAAAATGCAAAAAAAATTATCATTGATATTGATAATACCGAGCTGCATAAAAAAACAGTTAAAGGTGATATTCTCGTAAATGCAGATGCCAAGGTATTCCTGAGAGAATTAATTAAGAAAATTCCCAAAGATTTTCGAGTTAATGAGGCATGGCTAGCATGGTGTTTATTGCGAAAGAAAAAATATCCTGTCGTGTTAGATTTGTATAGAAAAACATGTTTAAAAAGCGTTCACCCATATGTCTTTGTTGAACAATTGACATATCATTTAGATAAAGATGCTGTTGTCGTATCAGCGAATGGTAGTGCGTGCGTCGTGTTGTTTCAAGCGGGAATTGTAAAATCAAATCAGCGGATCTTCTGGAATTCAGGGTGTGCCTCAATGGGATATGCTTTGCCTGCGTCAATTGGCGCTGCCCTTGCTTGTAATAAGCCAGTCATTTGTCTCATTGGAGATGGTTGCTTACAAATGAATATTCAAGAATTACAAACAATCAAACATTATGCTCTACCCATCAAATTATTTGTCTTAAATAACCATGGATATCGTTCAATAGAGCAAACACAGTCAAGTTTTTTTAATGGTGATTATATTGGGTGTAATGAGGAATCGGGTGTTTCTTTTCCAAACTTGAGAAAAGTCGCTGATCTGTATGATTTATCTTATGTTGTCATAAATTCCACAGTAGGAAGTGATGAAAAAATACAAGAAGTATTAAAAAGCCCAACGGCGGTTTTGTGTGAAGTAGTGCTCGATAAAGAATATATTTTCGCACCAAAACTATCCTCTGAAAAAACGGCAGATGGGCGCCTGATTGCTAGGCCTCTTGAAGATTTATACCCTTTTCTAGATCGTGCGGAGTTTAATTCCAATATGATCCCTCAGGATTAATGTTTGAGTATGAATGGACTAAACGAGAATATACGTCTTTGTGTTTTAGATTTGGATGGAACCATCTATATCGGCAATCAAGCAGTAGATGGCGCCATCGATCTTATTCAATTCATACGAAAACAACGCAAAGTCGTTTTCTTTACAAATGGCTCTGCCTCGTCACTATCGCAAATTCATACCAAATTAAATCGATTGGGAGTTGTGTGCGATCCACATGATATTTATTCTTCAGCTGCTGCGACCCTGCGATATTTAGTTGAATCAGAACTTAATAATGTCTATGTCATTGGATCAGCTGAATTTTGTGAAGATCTTGAGAGGGGTGGAATCCATATTGTGACGAGCGGCGATGCAGACCATGTTGTCGTTGGACTCGATGTTAATTTTTCCTATCAAAAAATGGCTATCGCATTATCAGTTCTTATAAAAGGTGGTAAATTCATTGCATGTAATATTGATCGATATTTTCCAAATGGAAAAACAACCTATTCTCCTGGATGTGGGGCAATCGTTGGAGCACTCTCAGCGGCTTCGAATCGAAGCCCCGATTGCATTGTCGGGAAACCAAGCACATATGTATTATCCCAGATAGCAGCTGATTATCAGTGTTGTCCTAATGAAATCATGGTGATTGGTGATAGCTTTGAAAGTGACATGGCCATGGCAACTCAATATCATTGTTTGGGTGTCCTCATTGATCCTCAAGGAGAGTATGCAGGCGAGCATAATATGATCACAACGAAAAGCGTAAAAGAATTATTGACTATGTGGAGGCAATTTTGAATCTTCTAGAAGATGACATGGTAGGTATCTTAAAAGACCTTAAGCAAAATAATGGTGTCTTTGAGGTTAAAGCAGAATATGAAAATGAAGGAAGTCGTCTTGTGGAGTTGATGCGACTGAAGGATGTGACCGGAAAAGCATCTTTGCCAATCATTTTGAAAATAGGAGGTGTAGAAGCCGTCACTGATATGTATGACGCACTGTCGTTGGGGGTAAAGGGGATTATTGCTCCAATGGCGGAGACTGCCTTTGCAACCTATAAGTTCTTAAATGCTATTCAAACATTTATCCCCGAAGAAAATCAACGAGCCATAGATTTTTGTGTCAATATTGAGACTATTACAGCTTATAAAAATATTGATGACATATTAAATTTAAAAGACATCAATATATTAACAGGCTTAACAGTGGGAAGGGTAGATTTTTCTGAATCAGTTGGAGCAAATCGTAATTTTGTTAATAATGATACAATGCTTGGTTATTGCAAGGAAATCTTTTATAAAGCTCGAGGCAAGGGGTTAAAAACTGCCCTAGGTGGGGCGATATCCCAAGAATCAATTCCATTTATTGCAGCGCTCATTGCAGATGGTCTGATCGATAAATTCGAAACGAGAAAGTTGGTATATTCTATCGAATCATTTGATAACATTGAGGAAGGACTGGCCAAAGGGATACAGTTTGAACTCTTGTGGTTAAAAAGTAAAAGGCAGTATTATCATCGCATAAAAAATGAGGATGAAAAACGGATTCAGATGCTTGAAAAACGCGTTTTCAAAAAAACGGTATATCGAGATTTAGTGGATGCATAAAATTGACCTCCGGAGGGGCTTTCATTGAATAAGAGCAGCTGTCATTTGTGTAGTGGAGTTTTGTTTGAATCACCGATTCTTCAGCTCAATGGAATGCCTCGCGCCGCACAATATTATCCTAGGAAAAACGAATTTTCCACTGATACAGGTATTGAGCTTATTATCTATCAGTGCTCTGGCTGTGGATTAGTGCAACATAATTTACAACCAGTTGACTATTTCAGAGAAGTGATTACCGCGGCAACTCTTTCTGGAAAATCGAGAGCATCACGCTTGGAACAAATGTCATCGTTTGTTTCACGGTTTAACCTGAAAGGGAAAAAGGTTCTTGAGGTAGGAAGTGCCCGAGGTGAGATGTTGGATGTTCTTCAAGAGGTAGGTCTTAAGCCCGTTGGCATTGAAACGTCAAAAAATTCAGTTGCCATTGGACGTGCTGCTCAAAGAACCATGGTGCAAGCCTATATTGGCGAGGTTGAACATGTTGAGGGAGCACCTTTTGACTCGTTTATATCATTAAATTTTTTAGAGCATCTCCCGAAACCCGGTGACATTATCCGTACGATATACGCACAAACAACCTCCGATGCCGTCGGCTATGTCACCGTGCCAAATCTTGACTATTTACTACGAACTAAATGTCTTTATGAATTTGTAGCCGATCATGTTTCTTATTTCTCTAAAAAAACGTTAGCCCGTGCATTTGAAATAAACGGATTTGATGTATTAGATTGCTATACAATTAACAACGAAAACGACATTGTTGCCATAGTAAAAAAAAGACCAAGCCTTGAGATCGATGATCATTATCAAGACGTTGAATCTTTGATCTATAAATTACGTCAAATTGTAGATCGTTATTCAGCTCAGAATAAAAAAATTGCTGTCTGGGGAGCAGGCCATCGCACTCTCGCACTATTAGCGCTTGCAAAGCTTCATGAGATTTCCTGTATTATTGATTCAGCACCATTTAAACAAGGAAAATATACTCCAATATTGCACAAAGAGATTGTGTCACCCGATACAATAAAGGAGCGTCATATTGATTTAGTCATGATCATGGTTCCTGGACTATATCCAAGTGAAGTACTTAACACACTAGACAACATGAAATTAGACGTAGATATCGCAATATTACGAGATAATAAGGTGGAATTTTTAGCTCAAAAAATGAAAGAGATGGTATAAAATGAAAATACTAATTACTGGAACGAACGGATTTGTTGGTAAAAATTTATTAGAATATTACCAATCACGCTATGAACATGTGTATTCTCCAAAACGTGCCGATTTAGACTTACTTGATAGTCAAGCCGTAGAGAACTATTTGGCAAAGCATAGATTTGACGTTGTGATTAATAATGCGGTGACGTTAACATCAGTTGAGCAAAATATAAAAATTTACTTTAACCTTGAACGCTGCTCTGATTTATTTGGTTTCATGATTAATCCAGGCTCTGGTTCTGAGTACGATCCAAAACATTATGAGCCAAAAATGAAAGAGAGTTATTTTGGAAAATATATTCCTGATGATATTTATGGGTTTTCAAAATATGTCATTGCAAAAGATATTGAATATAAATCAGGAAACATAGTAAATCTTCGCCTTTTTGGAGTATTTGGTAAATATGAAAATTATAAACGTCGATTTATTTCAGACAATATTTCTCGTGCTCTTTCAGGAATGGATTTAAGCGTTAACAAAAATGTATATTTCGATTACTTATACATTGATGATTTTTGCAAAATAACTGAAATGGTTATTAAGAAAAGACCCAAAAAACACACCTATAATATCTGTACAGGTGAGCGCATTGATTTGTTTTCCTTGGCAAGGACAATTCGGGATGTTCATGGTCATGAAGTGCTCATTCAGGTTAAACAAGAGGGGTTAAATCCAGAATATAGTGGGGACAATTCGTTGTTTATTTCTGAATATGGTAATTTCAACTTTACTGAGCTTAAAAAATCGATAGCCCTTTTATATCAATGGTATCGTGATGAAAGCAACCTAGTATTTGATAAAAAAGAATATTGTTAATCGGTCTAAGACCATTCATTTTATACATGGAATTAAGGAAGATTGAAATAATGAACGAATCAGGACTAGTCAGTGTTATTATCCCCACATACAATCGAGCCGATTGGCTCAAAATAGCAATTGAAAGTGTTTTGACGCAAACCTATAAGCACTTAGAATTATTGATACTGGATAATTGTAGTTCTGACCATACCCCAGAAGTTGTTGCTGGTTTTAACGATCCACGGATTAAATATCTTCGACATCAATGCAATATTGAGTCCTCTGCTAATTGGACTTATGGTGTTTACTGGGCACAAGGGGAGTATCTATCCATCTTAGGTGATGATGATTTTTATAAGCCAGATTTTCTTGCTTCTCGATTGGGTGCATTTGATAGATTCAAAAAAGTTCAGGCTGTTTTCTCAAATTACGAAACTTGTGATGATCGTGGACGATTACTATCCACATCGATACGATCCTTTGATTCCGAAACAGTAATGAATGGAAAAGAATTGCTTACATGCATTGTGACGCATACGTGGTTTATTGGTGCCACATTATTTAGACGGGGCATTGTATTGACGCATTGGGACCATAGCACGAGGGCTGGACACGCGACGGATACATCATTAAAAGTTCGTATTGCTCTCGATCCAACAAACGACGTTGCTTGGATACATAACGATGGATTGGTTGTTCGGCAGCACCAGAGCCAAGAGTGTAATGTACGTGGTAAACACGTACTGTTTGGCTATGTTGCCGCATTCCATGAGCCACTTATGTTTGGAAACCATACATGGGGTTACAGGCGCTTACTGAAGCGAGGGGCCGCTTGGGCCTATGATATTATAGGACGAAGCTCATGGGATTCGGGCGACATTAGGGTGGCCAGACAATGTTTCCTCCGTCAGCTATCAGCATTCCCCTTTAATATCATGATATGGAGCAGGTTGCTTCGCTGTTATTTCCCTTGGCTGTACCCCGTTTCTCCTTTGCTCATATGAAAACCGCTGGTAACTATTCAGAATGATTTTCCTTCTCCCTCTGACCTGATGGAGTCCCCCGACCGATTCAATATAGTCAATCGGTTAAATCACACAGTGTATACTTATCACAATAATAGCTTATTCCCTATGAGCGTGTGTCGGACCATTTTAGCAGTGAATCAGGCATTCCCGCTAGTGTTGGCAGTTTATTCAACTTCAACCAGGAAGCCTTCGACAAACTTCAGTTGTTTGAAACCTTTGTCAAAGACAAGTTGACTGAATCAATATTCATGCCGATGAAACCAGCATCGGTGTTAATGGTAAACGCATCTGGTTACACTGCGCCGTTAATGAACACTGGTCGTGTTTTTACCATCATGAATAATAATGGCGAGAATGCAATCCGTATGACTAAGGTTCAGCAGAAGACTTAAGGCTGCTTTCGGTCGATCGATGGTGCTAAAGTTTTTTGCCGGATCAGAAGCTATTTAGTAATGGCACTAAATCACATTATCAGGGTTTGCTTGTATTTTCATGACTACAAATTACTTAAATAACCCCCCGTTTTAGAATTTATGTTTGGAGATTATGCATGTCTATACTTAATCAAACTATGATGAGTATCAATAGATTACCTTTCTGCAGAAGAACATTACGGCGTTTGACATTAGCTTGTGTAACAAAAAAAGGCAAATCCCACTTGATTACAAAAGTGGACGGAATATCTCTTGCTCTTGATTTAAATCAACATCTAGATAAAGAGTATTTCATTGGAAAATATGATAGAGAGGAGTTGTCTTTTCTTATGAAGGCCTTTGAAAATTGCGAAAAAGGTACCGCGTTTGTGGATATAGGAGCCAACCAAGGCCTCTACTCGTTAATGATAGCTAAAAGCGTACCTGACTGCCAGGTAATTGCATTTGAACCAGACCCTTATAGTGTGGAAAAATTCAGAGAAAATATAGTTCTTAATAATGCAGAAAATATAGTACTGGTACCAAAGGGATTATCAGATAAGAGAGAAAAGAAATTACTGATGCTTAATACCGCTACTAATCGCGCTGGAAGTAGCATGGTGTTGTCCCAAACCAAATATACCAAAAAACAAGAGGAAGATACTATTGAAGTCGAATGTGTACCCATCACAGATGCTCTGTCTGCAGCTGGCGTTACAAAGATAGGAGCGTTAAAGATTGATGTAGAGGGTTACGAGTATCCTATTCTGTATCAGTTTTTGAAAGAAGCCCCGCTATGCTGTTACCCTAAGGCTGTTATTCTCGAAGCATGGGGTCACGCAATCCCGCTAGTGGGAGGCTCTCCTATTGAATTGATGATAGCACATGGTTATAAACTTGTTAATCACGTTGAATACAACTACTTCTTTTTGCGATAAAATAGATAAGCAATGGTGCCTATAATGAAAAAATTCACGGCTACGCCCTTGCTCCACTATATATAGTCGCTGTCGCGTAATGCGATCAAAAAACACCAGCTCCGTAAGCCAATTGCGGCCCACATTATGCTTTTAATTTGGTCAATAGAAATCGCATGGTTTACATAAGATTAAAGCCAAGAATAGTGGGCCTTGACTGCTGTTCCGACCAGCCTACGCCTTCCAATTAGCCGTGCTCCAGCGACGTATTGAGTTTACAAGAGATGAAAAAACTGATAGATTCACGTATGGCACAAGAAATGTTTTATAGAGTCATTTTAGGATATACTACCATAGGTAATGAGGCGGTAATGGACGAGTATCGTAAGTGGTATTTATTACAATGCAAGCCTCGTGAAAGTTTTCGTGCCAAGATACATTTGACTAATCAGGGTTATCAATGTTTTCATCCGAGACTTCCCCTTAAGAAAAATCTGGTGACGCAATTCAAGCCATTGCGATGGCACCAACCGGTGAATAGCGTGTTATTTTGTTGCTAAATTCGTTTAATCGCTCACAATGTTTTGAAATAGCTGAAACGTCATTGGCTATGAATGGGCAAAACTGATTTTTAAGAAAATATACTAACTCTGAACCGGAGCTTGTATGGACTACGATTCTGTCTGAGGTCTTTTGGAAATTGATACAATGAAATCCAAGAGCGGTAGCTTGTTTAGAATATTACTAGGGTATGTTTGAATTTCTATGACGACAAATATCAGTACGCCAAACAAATGTTTGGATGACAGTCACTTGACTGTCATCAAGCCAACCAAAGGTTGGCGATCGCTAAATTTTCGAGAATTTTGGGCGTACCGAGAATTGCTCGTTGTGCTTATCACTCGAGACATCAAGGTGCGTTACAAACAGACGGTATTGGGTGCTCTTTGGGCCATTATACAACCAGTATCGGCCATGTTGATATTCACGATGATCTTTGGCAGATTAGCGAAGATGCCTTCAGATGATTATCCTTATGCTATTTATGTGTTTGCCGCGCTGTTGCCATGGATGTTTTTCTCGAATGCCATCACAGCGTCATCCAGCTCACTCATCAATGAAGCCAATTTAATTAGCAAGGTATATTTCCCTCGCCTGATTATCCCCTTGGCCTCCATTGGTGGCGGTTTGGTCGATCTGGCGATATCGACAGGCGTGATGTTTTTATTGATGCTCTATTACGGCGTTGGCTGGTCACTGCATTTGCTGTTGATACCTTTTTTACTTAGTGCAGTAATTTTTACTGCACTCGGAGTTGGGACCCTGCTGTCAGCACTGATTGTTGCCTATCGTGATTTTCGCTATGTGGTCCCATTCATGATGCAGTTTTGGATGTTCGCAACCCCCGTGGTTTACCCTGCTAACCTGGTTCCTGCAAAATGGCAGTGGATATTGTTCCTTAATCCCATGTCGGGCATGATTGATGCCTTTCGGTCGGCTTTTCTCGGAAAGCCACTTGATATGGGTGCCATCGGGATTTCTTTCGGTGTAGCCATTGCCTTTTTTCTTATCGGCGTGAGCTACTTCGAAAAGGTAGAACGAAAATTCGCAGATATAATCTGAAAAAAACAATATTTTCAAAAAGGTTTCGAGATGCCTCCTGTTATTAAAGTAGAAAATGTGAGCAAAAAATACAAGATAGGAGGTCACGAGAAATACCAAACGTTCCGAGAATCTTTGGTTAACACAATGAATGCACCATTTAGGCATATAAAAAAAATCAAAAAGGGATTGTCACAAGAAGAGCATTTTTGGGCATTAAAAGACATCAATTTTGAGGTTCAAGCTGGAGACGTAATCGGTATTATTGGCCGAAATGGTGCTGGCAAAAGCACGTTACTGAAAGTGCTATCACGGATAACAGAACCGACTCAAGGAAAAATCGGCATTCGAGGACGCGTAGCAAGTTTGTTGGAGGTTGGTACGGGTTTTCACCCCGAGTTGACTGGGCGAGAGAATATATATCTCAATGGCTCTATTTTAGGGATGAGAAAGGCTGAAATTAATGGAAAATTCGATGAAATCATTGAGTTTGCTGAGATAGAGAAATTCCTGGATACCCCTGTCAAACGGTACTCGTCCGGAATGTATGTGCGGCTTGCATTTGCGGTAGCAGCACATCTTGATCCGGAAATTCTAATTGTGGACGAGGTATTGGCGGTCGGTGATGTGCATTTTCAGAAAAAGTGTCTTGGAAAAATGGAGAAGTTCGGAAAGGAAGGAAGAACCATTCTGTTGGTCAGTCATAATACGGCTGTTATTACAACGCTATGCTCAAAATCCATTCTACTCGACAAAGGACAGATAACATCCGAGGGAGATGCCCATGAAGTTGTCCGAAAATATTCATGCATGCTGCAGGAATTTGGAGGGCAAGTTGTTTGGGATGACCCGTCAACAGCTCCAGGAACAAAGCGTGTTCGCCTTCACGCATTTAGAATTATTTCTGAAAATACGATAACATCCGAAGTATGGAGCGATAAAGAGGTCAGAATCGAAGTATGCTTTTGGAACTTTGAGGAGGGAGCGATGTTAAGAACGAGTATCCATATTCTTGATTCTCTTGGGTCATGCATTTTCGCCACTGGAAATGCTGACCTTACGGAAGATAAATGGATTAATCGACCTTATCCTGTTGGTCTGTACCGCTCGATATGTGTCATTCCCGCAAATTTTCTAAATGATACCACCTACTTGGTGCATGCCTTTGTGACCCGGAATATTGGGTCTGTGGAGGTTGGTACAAATGAACCCTTACAGTTTAGTGTTCTAGATAGTGGGACAATGCGAAATGGTTTTACAGGGCATTGGAGAGGAATAATTAGACCAAAAATGGTATGGGAAACAGAATTATTATCAGCTAAGCCGGTTTCTGAAGTTTAAGTTTAACTAAAACGGAGTAAGTATGAATGAGCTATTATCAATATGTATTCCAACTTATAATCGAGCTGAGTACTTACAAGATTTGCTTGAAAGTATACAAACAGAAATAATAAAACATCCAGAAATTGTTAACAAATTTAAAATATACATCTCCGATAATGCTTCAACCGATCGAACGAATGAATTATGCAGTGAATACAGCACGATATTCCGGAATATGGAATATTCTCGCAATGGGTCCAATTTTGGTAGCTGTAAGAATGTCTTAAAATCTTGTACTTCTGGGGCAGGTAAATACCGTTGGGTTATAGGGGATGATGAGCTTATTGCTCCGAATGGTTTAGCACATGTCATCAAGATTTTGGAGTCTGAGAGACCTGGGTTGCTCATTAATAATGACGGAGCATATCTATCAAAGCTCAAATTACCTGCGAAATATGAAAACTTCAAAGACTTTGCTAAAGCAGCCATCAAGGCCGGAAATCCACATGTGCTGATAGCACATTCTCTTATAACTGCAAATGTGTTTTTAGCAAAAAGCTTTGATGCAAGATTAGCAGAGACAAAACTGCAAACACGGTATGCCCATATGTATGGAATGATAAGTGGGCTAATAAATGAAAGTTTAACGGTTTATTATACAAATTATAAAACTATAATTGTACGTGAACTAAGAGCGCCATTTAGTGTGGATATTGTAGAGCTACCTTTGGTGAACCTAGAGCAATCTTGGATAGATTACATTAATTGGATACGAAGCCGTTTGCAATTAACTGAACTTCATTCTGAAGAAGCTCTTAAATACCACACCATCCTGCCTAATAGGTTATTCAAGATGGGTTCCTCTTTATTACGAAGTATTCTTCCGCGAAGCCTTTACAATATGCTGAAGCGGAGCGCAGAAATTTATATTTTAAAAACCAAAGCTCCAATCGATTAGATTTTACTCGATTATAGGGTTGGCACAGACTAAGAGAGTTTTGTTTATGAATATTTTAATCACGGGTTCTGAAGGATCTGTAGGTAAACATCTAGTCGAAGAATTTTTAAAAAAAGGGTATTCAGTATTGAGTCCGCCCTATTCAGAGCTTGATCTTACTAATGAAGAACGAGTAAGTGAGTATTTTGGACAACATAAGATCGATGTCATTATTCATTCTGCAACCACTTTAAGACAAGACACTTCGTATCCAGCTAAAACCTGCGAAAACAACCTGCGCATGTTTTTTAACCTTCAAAAGCAACTCACCCCGAAAATAAAATTAATAAACTTTGGAAGCGGCTCTGAATATGATCGACGATATTGGTACCGAAAAATGCCAGAAGAGTTTTTCGACCAACACATTCCTGAAGATGATCACAGCTATTCGAAGTATCTTATCTCCAAATACATTCGTGACACAGAGCAAAGTAATGTTATTAATCTAAGAATTTTCGGAATCTATGGTCGGTATGAAGATTATAGATTTAAGTTCATATCGAATGCTATCGTTAAAAACTTACTTAAACTTCCCATTGTTATTAATCAAAATGTTATTTATGATTATATTTACATTAATGATTTCTTTAGGCTTGTTGAAATTCTCGTCAATAAAGAACCCAAGAATAAAACATTGAATGCCACAACAACACAATCTATCGATCTGGTATCGATAGCTAAACTTGTTAATGACGTCAGTCATTATGAGAGTGAGATTCATGTCTTACACTCAGGTATTGGTGTTGAGTATTCTGGAGATAATAAGAAGTTGCTCTCTGATATAGGTCCATTTGAGTTTATGACCCACCAAGAAGCCATCGCTGATTTATATCATTATTATAAAAGCATAGAGGTGACACTTGATGTTAAAGCTGTGGTGCAGGATAATTACTTAAACTATGCAAAAAAATTGAGGACCTATTTTAAGTCTTCTAATCAATAAAACTAAGAACCCAAGTACAATCATTGGGGACTGTTGTCAATTCAGATCGTGAACTCCAGCGACTTGTCCATGGGATTCCCTTTAGAAGCGGTGCTTCAAAAAACAATTTGTAATCTTGAGCAAGAGAGTGAAAATGAGTAATGTAATTAACATGAAAAAAAAATTTCAAAATGGTGACATTGATAAACATCAGTATATGCAGGAAATATTTCAATATCATAAAAACTTATTCGATTATCCACAATTTTTAATCGATTCGCCGATTCAAAAAATTGAAATCTCAAAAGAAAAAGTTTTGTTTCATATAGAGGATAAAGGCGATTTAATTAAACTCTATTGTGATGGACGCGATGCATATTCTCTCCCACTCATCTATATGAACTTACTAGAGACTGAAAGCAATGAGCGTCGAATCATTAATGAGCTCATTAATCATGATGATGTTGTTTTTGATATTGGAGCTAATATTGGCTGGTATTCCATTAGTCTTATGTTAAAAAAGAAAGATATTTCAGTGTTTTCATTTGAGCCTATTCCTTCGTCCTACCAATTACTAAAAGAAAATCTAGAAATCAATAAATTAAACACATCTAACATTTTTAATTTTGGATTATCCGATGAAAACAAGAAGGTAAAATTCTTTTTTGATGTGGAATACGCGATGGCCTCTTCTATGGCTGATTTAAGGGGTAGCGTAAAAACAGAGTTTGTCGAATGTGACACTAAAAGATTAGATGATTTTGTAAATTCTACTCCAAATTTGAATCGGCTAGATTTCATTAAATGTGATGTAGAAGGTGCTGAACTTTTAGTTTTCAAGGGAGGATTGAAAACAATTGAAAAATATAAGCCCATTGTACTCTTTGAGATGCTTAGGAAATGGAGCGCAAAATTCAACTACCATCCTAATGATATCATTAATCTATTTAAAGAATTAGATTATGAGTGTTTTGCCATTGGTAATAAAGCGATAAGAAAATTAACCTATGTTGATGAAGAGACAGTTGAAACCAACTACTTGTGCTTAGAAAAAAACAAACACAAAGAGTTGATAAATAACTTATCTTAATCGCGATGAATTGTCATCAGACCCTAGGTTTGTGAGCGAAATAACTTGCACGAAGCTGAATATTAGTTTGGTCCGTTTTCTAAGAAACAACTACTTCAGGAAAATAAATGATAAACTCTGTAATTGAAGAGGATCTAAAGTATATTACTGGAGCCAACCTACCTTGGGAAATTTTTGATAATAAAACGGTGGTTGTATCTGGGGCTAATGGATTCCTCCCATCCTATATGGTGGAAGTGCTTCTTTTTTTGAACAAGACTAAGGGCTACAATATTAAAGTGATAGGCCTAGTTCGTGATCTTGAAAGAGCACAAAAAAGATTTGCGCACTACTTAGAAGATAAAAGTCTGGATTTAAAATTGCAAGACATCTGTGATCCAATATCACTTAATATCAAAGTAGAATATATTATTCATGCAGCAAGTGCTGCCACACCTAAGTATTTTACTTCAAACCCAGTAGAAACAATCTTGCCTAACGTCAAGGGAACTGTGAACCTTTTAGATCTTGCAGTTAAAAACAAAGTCGAAGGCTTTTTGTTTTTTAGCACGACGGGAGTTTATGGCTTTGTTGAACCAGATAGATATCCATTAAAAGAAGATTGCTTTGGCCAACTTAATCCCATGAGTCTAGCTTCTGTCTATGTTGAAAGTAAGCGAATGGGTGAAAACATGTGTGTGGCTTGGATGGAGCAATATAAAGTTCCAATTAAAGTGATTCGCCCCGCGATTACTTATGGCCCAGGAGTTCAACTGAATGATGGGCGTTCCTTCGCTGATTTTATATCCAATATTCTTCACAATCAGGATATAGAACTCTTTAGCGATGGAAAAGCGATACGAAATTTTTGTTATATAGCGGATGCAATTCTTGGCTTCTTCTTTGTCATGTTGAGAGGTGAAATAGGCGAAGCTTATAATATTGCTACAAATCATGAGATCAGTATTGTCGATTTAGCAAATTTTCTTGTCGAAAAAGTATTTCCAGAACGTAAATTAAACGTTGTCATGAATCATGATAACAAAGAAAAAAATTTTTTAAGAATGAATTTTTTGCGTACAACAGTAGATATCTCGAAAGCTAAAGGACTTGGTTGGGAATTAAATTTCCCTTTAGAAGATGGGTTTAAAAGAACGATTCGTAGTTTTGAGCAAGCCGTTCAGTGATGGAGTAGCTAATGTTAACCTTCAAGCATTGATTGCATTTCATAGGGCAGAAAGAAAGGTAGCGACCTTGACTGCTGTCCAGCCTCCCGGACGATTTGGCGCGTTGCTCCGCATCAATAAGCATGCAAAATATAACATGTCGAAAAACTGATGAGTATGTAAGAAAAATCAGTGAACATGAATGTTGTTGGACAAACAGTGACCTATTTTGAAAAAAATCAGTTGTGTGGTCAATAGATAGGATTCGAGGTCCACATGAAAGTTATGTTGGTTGGCACAGACTGTTTCTCTAAAATGCATGGTGGTGGTGAAGTTTATGTGCGTAACTTGGCGAAGGGGTTGTTGGCCGGCAATCATGCTGTGATTTACATATCCATCGTTGTTGATGATATACAAAAATCTGAACAGATAAGATTGAATAATGAAGTGGTAGAAGAATGGCAATGGTTCTTTCCTCGTCAGTGGTTTCAAGCTGATATTGATCTCAAATCACATCTTATCAAAAGCATTGCTGGGAAAATCAGGGAGGTAAACCCTGATATAATTCATGCGCATGGATGGAAACGCTATACTTGTCTTGGTGCCGTGCTTGCCAACAAACCTTGTATCATAACAGCACATCATGGTGGCATAGTCTGTCCTGCCGGCGCTTTGCTCCGAGCGGATGATACCATTTGTCGTGTTCCAGCTCATGATACTAATTGTTTACAATGCTGTGTGAAACAGGTGCCGGGATGGCGAATATGGTATTTATTATTGAGACATATTCCACTTTTTACTCGATTGAAATTCGGTAAGTATATTCGTAAATTTTTGTTTGTTCCTTTTCTGACCCCATTGGGTGTCGTTACCCATGAAATCAACGAGAAGATACGAGCAGTTTCTGATATTGGGAAATATGCAAATAAACTTATTGCCCCCTCACCTGCAATAGGAGAAGCATTAATTCGCAATGGCATCCCAATCGGTAAGATTCACGTTGTTGCGCACGGAATATCTAGATTGCCGCATGTGCCCTTGTCAAAGGACTTCAATGACAGGCCACTGCGATTTGTTTTCATTGGACGTATCAACCGTGTCAAAGGCCTACACATTCTGCTGCAAGCTTGCGCCAGATTGCCATTGGGTTCCTACGAGCTCCATGTTGTTGGTTATCCTTCAACCAGGCAAGAAAAACGCTATTATGATGGGTTGCGGCGTAAATATTCGTTAAAAAATATGATCTGGCATGGCTACAAGTTGGCTGATGATGTTGCAAAGATCCTATGTGTGTGTGATGTGATGATTCATCCTGCAATATGTTTAGAGGTTTATGGACTCACCATCGCAGAGTCACTGTCGGTTGGCAGGCCGGTTATTGCGACAAGATGTGGTGGACCAGAAATTCAAATTCAAGATGGCATTAATGGTGTTCTGATTCCTCCGAATGATTCGCATGCCTTAGTGCAGACTATGAAACGGTTAATAGATCAGCCAGAGTTGGTCCAATCGATGGCCGACAATATCGAAAAGGTCAATGATATAGCAGCTCACATTGTTGAGATAGAAAAAATTTATGGTTATGAGATTGGACAAGGCTGCATGAATAGGTGTAACTCCAAGAGTGAGCATGAAAACAAAACATTGTAAAAGTAGTAAAAAAACACACGTTGTCACTAGCTTTGCAGAAGCTATTCTACTTGAGAGAAACAATACGTCTCCTTCGTTTTGGCAAGTTGGTTTGAAATTAGCGATATCCTCCTATGTGTTATTTGCCAATGCATTGCTTTATTTCATGAAAAAGTGTTGGTTCTCAAGTATCACAGAAGTTAATGACGTGGTTATCTACACGGTTGGCACATTAGGTGATAATGTATTGATGCTGCCTGCCGTCGCTGCGGTTCGAGCAAAATATCCTGCAGCCAAATTAAGTGTCGTAACGAATTGTGATGGATTTGGTGCCTATGCAGCAAGACAGGTGTGGGAAAAGAGCGAGCTTGTTGATTATTTTATTTCGCTTTCTAATCATCCTGTAAAACGGCACAAATATACTTTTAAACTAAACAACGACGATTTTGAGCAAAAAAAATGTGATCTATTTATCAATCTATCGCCATTTGGTAATCGAGGTTGGTTGGGTGCATTAATCAGAGAAATGATTTTCGCACGATTTTTGGGAGCAAAACAGGCGATAGGCTTTAGCTTAAGCAGCTACAATCGCAAAGGCCTCTTTAATCGAGTGCAGCATTTGTTTGTGACGAATGAGGCAAGACGGCCGAGAGCTGTATTGAAAGAGCTAAATATTTACCCTCTAGAAGATGTCGATTTGTTAGTACATGACAGCGTTGCAAAAAAACATGTTGAGCATGTATTGCTAGGAGCAGGTATAGAACTAGGTAAGGGGCTTCTTATATTGCTCAACCCAGGCAGTAAATTGGCAGCAAGTCGCTGGCCCGCGCAACGTTTTGGAGAGTTTGCAGCGTGGCTTAGCAAAACATACGATGCACAGGTGGTTGTCAATGGTGTGGAATCGGAAAATATGATTTGTGATGAAGTTGTACGTACCTCAGGTGGTAAGGCAATCAGTTTTTCAGGACAATTGTCAATTCAGGAACTTATCGAACTGGTAAGGTTATGTGATGCTTGCGTATCAAATAACACGGGCACCATGACTCTGGCAGCTATGGTGAAAACACCTATGATCGTGATCTCGAGCACTCGTTTTAGCCCAACGTTTTATATGCCCATCAGCAAAAAAATGATTTGGCTTTTCTCCTTTTGTGAAGCAAGTTATTCTTATAATGACATAGGCATGACATCTGAAGATATGTTAAATATTGAGGTCAAGGATGTTGCTTTAGCATATCAAAAATTAATCGAGATAAATTAAGGATCGGGTATTGGACAAGTCTGCATGAAAAAAGACTCATGCAGACTTGTCCAAACATAAAACAATAAGTGATCTAATCAAAAGAGGATAGATCTCAAATTTCTTGAACAGAATGACATGAGGCCTTTTCATATCTTTCTGTCCAAAGTCCAGGAAGGAGCATTGCAATGCATTTGATGCATCGAAAAACGTGTAGAGTTTGTGGATCAACGTCTTTGACGAAGGTGATTGATTTGGGAGAACAACATTTGCAAGGTTCATTTTTGAAACCAGGAAAGCAATTACCACCCATGCGCAAGATCCCAATGACCTTATTGCGGTGTGATCCAACCAAGGATGAGCATGCTTGCGGGCTGTTGCAAATGGAGCACTCGGTTCCTCCCCGAATTCTTTACTCCGCTTATTGGTATCGATCGGGAACGAATCAAACCATGCGCGACCACTTGAAAAGTATTGCTGAAGAGGCATGTAGGATAGTGGATAAGCTAGAATTATGCGTCCTTGATATTGGTTGTAATGATGGAACATTATTGAATTTTTATCCCAGTCATTGTGAGAAATTCGGCGTTGACCCGTCGGATGTTGCACAGGACGTGTCTAGTGATATATGTGTCGTACAAGATCTTTTTCCTTCCGAAAAATTAAATCATGTTTTAGGTCAGAAAAAGCTAGATATTATCACATCGGTTGCCATGTTTTATGACCTAGAAGATCCGGTATTCTTTGCAAAAAACATCAAGCAATTGCTGAATCATGATGGTGTTTGGATATTTGAAATGTCCTACATGCCCTCGATGCTTGAAATGAACTCTTACGACACGATTTGCCATGAGCATCTAGAATACTATAGCCTGTCGGTTGTTGAGTTTATCCTTAATAAAGCGGGGATGAAGCTTGTCAATGCAACGCTTAACGCGATCAATGGCGGCAGTATATGTTGTTTAGCGACGCATAAGGATAATTTTTCTTTTCATAACGCAGTGTATCAACAGAATATCACGGACCTTAGGAATAAGGAATTTGACCTTGAGTTGGATACAGATAAACCCTACCGATTTTTTCAAGAAAAGATAGAAAGCCATAAGAGAGAGTTGAGTGCATTCTTGAGACATTTAAAAAATGAAGGAAAAAAAATTCATATTTACGGCGCTTCGACCAAGGGTAATACCATCCTACAGTGGTGCGATATTGACGCAACCATCATTGATTACGCGGCAGAGCGAAATTCGGATAAATACGGTGCACTGACGTTAGGAACAGAAATCCCAATCATCAGTGAAGCGGAATCTAGAGCACTGAATCCTGATTATTATCTTGTGCTACCATGGCATTTTAAAGATGAATTCGTAGAGCGTGAGCGCGAAATGCTTCAGCGAGGAGTTGGCCTGATTTTTCCTCTACCTAAGTTAGATGTTGTAAAATATGAATTGGTGCTTGAACAGGAAGACATGAAAAGGGCCTCATGTCTTCCTGTTCAATAAATTTCCGGTTCATCATTCCAATTTAGATCGTTAATTGTCCTGAGTATAAATTTTGTAACTCCCCAGGTTGTGGATAAGTTTAGTGTTTTCACTGAACACGAAGCAAGCACGTCATCCTGAGCGCAGTCTTTTTGCGCGAAGGATCTCCTGAATTTTGCACAATCTGAGATCCTTCGCGCAAAAAGACGCGCT
>JAUYQG010000161.1 GCA_030695645.1 Legionellaceae bacterium | reverse complement strand
GTGAAATCACGTTACAGTGGAGATCGTACATTGGTGGGCACGTCGCTAGCGCTCCTTTGCCCACCCTACCTCGTTCACCCAGAATTGCTACTTTGGACGAAACATGGTGGTATTTGGAAGTGCTCTGTGGTATACGCGGCTCATCAAGTAATGTACCCATGGAGGTCACGGGATATCCTTTCGCCTTTGCAGCCACTGTATGAATCATGGCCTTTACACCAAAATCTACAGTTCCTAATCCAACAATCTCCGTAACATCACTTGGATCGGCTGGTTCTAAAATAGCAAATTTAATGTTTTCCTGAGAATAAAAACCAAGTTGTTCGGCCACAAAAATTGGTGTGTGATAAGGATTAGCGTACCAATTTAGTAATCACGAAGAAAGTTCGAGCCCATTGCTCAGGGCAAAGGCATTGCAAAGGATTTCCTTGTTTATCAAAGGAAATCCTTAATGCATTATTTAACTTAAACATTCGCTATTCCATTCTTTATGCACCATACTGAATTTTCAAGATCTGATCAATAGTAAACCATACAGGGAGTAATGATTATGAACCACATACATGTTGTTAAAGCCAGCGAAATTACAGGGACTAAAGTTAAAAATCTGGCTGGCGAAAATCTTGGTGAAATTAATGAAGTTGTTATTGATAAATCACAAGGAAAAATAAGTTATTTAGTGTTGGATTTTGGTGGACTGTTTGGCTTTGGAAACAAGTTCTTTGCTATGCCATGGAATCTGTTCACCTATGACCAAGAAGATGGCAATTATGTCATCAAGCTTGATAAAGAACGCCTGAAAAATTCACCGGGATTTGATAAAGACAACTGGCCTAATTTTTCTGAACTAGAATTCGTTGCATCAATCAATCAATATTATTTGTAATTCCCTGATGACCAAGAGCATTTTCTCACGGTCACGGGTTAATAAATTATGAAGGAGAATGTCATGTTGAGAAAAACTGTATTATGTGGCGTATTAGGTTTTGCAACAATTAGCCCATTGGTTGTTAATGCGGATGCCGCAACAACGTCGTCGGTTAAAAATGACCTGTCTGATACCGCGATCACCGCAAAAGTCAAAGCACTTTATGTCCTTTCACCATTAATTAAAACATTAAGCATATCGGTAGTAACAACAAACCATGATGTTGCTTTAACGGGAGAAGTCTCTACTGATTTACAATATGAAGAAGCTGTTTCACTGGCTCAATCAATAGATGGCGTAACGAATGTTAATGTCGATAAACTTCAGGTGAAAGAGAGCAAAGCGCCAATGGCTGATACCTACATCACAGCTAAAGCTAAAGGTACTATTTTGAAGGAAAAATTATTTGGCAGTAAATCAGTCGAATATTGGCCAGTGAGCATTGAGACAAAAGACGGTGTTGTTTACCTGACAGGGGCTGTGGATACAGACGAGCAACGTGCAAATATTGTGACGTTAATCGAAGGAATCCAAGGCGTAAAATCAGTCAAGTCTGTTATTACTGTAAAATAACCGGAACATATAACATGAATAAAGATATTTTTGAAGGCAAGTGGGAAGAAACCAAGGGACTAATGAAGCAATTATGGGGAAAATTGACTGATGATGACTATAAAGTTATCGAAGGCAATCACCAGGAAATTTTTGGTTCATTGCAAAAACATTATGGCTACACTAAAGAACAGGCTGAAAAAGCTGTAAAAGAGTTTAAGAGCAAACGTTAATCATACCCCCTTTCTCTCGTAGAAAGGGGTCGCATAGTTGCATTACTTGATAAAGCAACTTTTTTCGTAACTGCTCGGAGGGTGCTTATTGACGCTCGGAGAACGGTCAGATTTGAGTGCAGGTTGAACGAAAGTGGTGTGGCCATAAAGCAATCCTAATGGAGAGACACCTTGCTCAAATCTACTTTGTTGTTCCTCATGTCAGTATTAATATCATTCGGTGTTAGTGCTGAAATGACCACCAATCAAGATCCAGAAACCATTCCAAATAGCGAGTTACAACACTTTAATTTAAACCATGGAAAAGTTAACACGATCATTAACTTAGCCCTAACCTTGGCAGGTCAACACTTAAAATATCAGTATGGTGCTTCCAATCCATCAGCAGGGGGAATGGATTGTTCGGGTACCATTTATTATATGTTAAACACGATGGGTGGTTACTCACGCTGGATAGTGCTCACTAAGTCTGATTATCGCTAATCAGACCTTAAAAAAACAGTAGTTAATTTCCTGCCTATCCGGTTGTCACATATTGTGATGATTTCGTCATTGCGAGTCGGCCAGCCATGTACGGCAAACATCGGAAAAGAGCGCCTCTGTCGAGAGCCCCTCATCCGCCCTGTGGGCACCTTCTCCCCGTGTCCGGGGAGAAGGAGATAAGGAAGAAGTTCTTTGGGAGCGGATAGGCAGGGTTAATTTAGTCAACGATAACTAGACGCCTCCGGCTGATTACGACCAACCTTTATTCATTTAGCTCCTTGCGCTGTATGTGAAAATCGACTACTCCAGTAGCTATGTTAAAAGTCAATGCAACTAAGGTCTGTTGACAGGGCTGTCTCAAAAAGCATTTTTTTGTAAATAAGTCACGGTTTCAGCATTCGGATAGCTTGGAAGTAATAGTTGATTTTGACTAGGGATCGGTGACACATAGTAATTCCAGCCATAATAATCCACCCCCATATAATAAGTGCTTTTTGCATATTTTAAAGTATTCGCATTCACATCAGTCATATATAGCACTTGTCTTATCGCAGGGCTAAAATTAGTAATTAAGGTAAAATTATAGGACGCTGGCAATATGGGTGGTGGTAGCGCATAAGTGCCATATTGCTCAAATTCGCCGAAACTTGCTCCGGCCGGTCCAATCACAGTATATGGTATCTTGTAGGTGCTGGAGTTTGCATCAGAATTACTCACATAACTTTTAGCACTACTGTCATATAATGTTAAACTAGTTGGTGTTGGCGGCTGGCTATCTTGAACATCATAGAGTGGGACTGCCAGAAAACCATTATTGCCTAATGCAGGTTTCACTAAACTACCATCCCCTGTCGTGACATAAGCATAAACCCCCATATAACGACCATTTGGATGTCCACTGTCCTTACACTGAGCGCTGGCTAAAAGAGACGCGGTGGTTTGATACAGCGTGAACAAACCGCCATATGAAAATTTGGTTGGCTCAATGTCATAGAAAATACCATCCACATTGGGATCAGCACAAATCTGTGTGACTAAACTATTCGCAAGACTATTAGCCAATTGAATCGTGACAGGATCTCCTTGCTTTAGTTGCCCTGGAGTCCCATCGACAATAGCAAGAATCGTTGTGTTGGGAAAACTGGCACGATAAGTTGCCACTGAAGTAATGGCATAGCTGTTATTGTAATTGGCCGTATCGGAACTCCCGCTCGTATCAAGACTAGTTCCATAAACATATAATCGAGAAATGATGTTTTTTGCCGTGGCACCCGCATTAAATGCTTCTATACTATCAATCCAAAAACCTGGATGATTGCTCACAGAATTTGAAGTTGGATTAGCATATGGACCATTAAGAGGAAATGCATCGTATAAAAAAGCGGCATGCCCAAACGCCAGTGGCGTTAAACTCGTTGCAAAAACAGTCATATTTTGGAATAACCCAATCAGTAATAAAACATATTTAAGTTTCATAAATAAATGAGCATTCAGCTTAACCATAATTTTTTCCATAAAAAGCTTACCATGTTCTAGAAATATTTGTTAAGCGTGATATTAATCCCCTGCTCAACCACATTTACATTTTGACTAAATCGTGTGAAGCCAATAGTGGTTGTTGTAGCAAAATTGACCGCTGGAACATCGGTGGTTGGTGTTGCCAAAAAAGCATAGGAGATGTCGACCATGAAACGGTTAGGTAACATATACTCAAACCCGACTTGTCCTGCACCACCAATGATTGTTTTTGACTGACTCATATTTTCAGGAATAAAAACCAAACTACTGGGCGGTAAAACATCACCATTTAAGTTAACCTGAACAGTGGCCCACGCAGGCCCCATTCCCGCATGCATTAACCATGGACCAAATTGATAAGCCCCTGAGGCAAGCAAATAAAAATCTTGAATAAATTTTGTGCGTAATCCTGCGGTTTGGTAACTACCATCAGTAAATGTTGTGGAATAGCTTTGATCAAACTGCTCTTGCGAAATATATTTATATAAAAATTTTGCACCCAAATACCACTGATTGGGTAGCTCAAAATAGTACCCGGCATTAACCACAGGCGCCATGTGGTTTGATAAATTATCACTTAATAAAAACTGAGAAGAAGAAGGAGTGCTCGAGACTTGGTTAATATGCGTTGAACCATTTATCGTTGAATAATTATAACTTCCGCCCGCGCCAATCCAAAAACCGCGATAATCTGGCGCTGCATCACCCATACTTCCCGCCACAGCGAACCCACTAAAGAGCATAAGTAATAGACTATTCATCCCTAATTTCAACATATTCATCATCCATAAAATTTTAATAAACAGCATCATACGTATCTTTCAATTTTATCGCAAAAACATCTGTTTCTTACTCTCTTCCTAATTACCTAAAGCAAATGGTAATATCAACCATACTATCTAATTCAGAACTTGATTTTTGCTTAAGGAGTACCGCATGAAAGGGACGTTACTAAAATCATTATTTGTTAATGAACTCCTTACCGCTCCAGGGGTTTTTGATGGCCTTTCAGCAAAGCTAGCAGCACAAGCAGGTTTTAAAGCAATCTATGCTAGTGGAGGAGCAATAGCCAGAAGCACTGGTTTACCGGATATTGGGTTGCTTTCATTAACGGAAGTAACACAACGAATGCGCGAAATTGCTAATGCCACTCATCTACCCGTGATTGCTGATGCTGACACGGGCTTTGGCAATGAATTAAATACGGTACGAACAGTGCAAGAGTTTGAACAGGCTGGTGTTGCAGCAATACACATCGAAGATCAGGCTTTTCCTAAACGATGCGGACATTTATCAGGCAAAACTTTAATTTCTAAAGAAGAAATGGGTATTAAAATTCGTACTGCCATTAAAGCTCGCTCCCAAACCGATTTTCTTATTATTGCACGCACAGATGCAATAGCTGTAGAGGGCTTTTCAAAAAGCATTGAACGAGCAAAGTATTATTTAGAGGCAGGGGCCGATATGATTTTTGTGGAAGCGCCAGAAACAATAGAGCAAATTGAAAAAATAGCCACTGCTATTGCTCAACCAAAAGTTATTAATATGTTTTATGGCGGCAAAACTCCGCTAATATCATCAGAAGAATTAAAACAAATGGGTTATAACATCGTTATTATTCCGTCTGATCTACAACGTGCCGCTATGAAAGCAATGCAGAAAACACTTGAAGCCATTCAAAAAAATGGGAATAGTTCAAGTGTTGCTAATACTCTTTTATCATTTCAAGACCGTGAAGAGATTATAGAAACCGACAAATTTTTTAAGTTTGTGGCGACCTGAGAATCAAAGTACCGCAATCAAAGCAATGAGGGAAAATGAATAAACCACTGCCGAAAAATCTACGTCAATTTATTGTTCATTTTTTAAAGCCCCATCCCTGGGCATTGGCTGGTATCGTGCTGTTTTCTGTGATTTCTGGCGTCTATGGCACAATAAATGCATACCTTATAAAAGTAATCATTGATAATTTATCACTGGGCATACCAGAAGCTGGTTTATGGGCCATCCTGTTATGGCCGTCAATATATTTTGTTATCAATTACGAGGTACACAATCTGTCTTGGAGAGGTATTCAATACGTTAATTTGCGTGTTGGCCCACTCATTCAAAATCAAATCATTAAGAGAATGTTTGCTTATGCGGAGGGTAGTTCATTTCAGTTTTTTCAAAATAACTTTTCCGGCACGATTGCTAGTAATATCAGCTCTCTTTCTGACAATGTATTTGTCATTTTAACAGAGATCAGCCCGTTTTTAATCCGACAAATAATACAAACCGCATTGGCATTGATCACGATGTTGTTTGTTAGCCCCTATTTTTTCTTTGTTTTTTTAATTTGGATTATTTTCTTTTTAGCTATCAGCATGTTCTTCTCGAAAAAAACCATGCAATTATCCAAGAGCCTTGCCGAAGAACACTCAAAAGTATTGGGAAAGATAACGGATAGCATTTCCAACTCAAGCAATGTTCGTTTATTTGCTAGAGAAAAATTTGAAGTGACTTACTTGAATGGTTATTTGGAAGAATTTGCAAATAAATTTCGTAAAAAAGAGTGGTTTGCATTCAAGTTAACCTTGATACAAGGTATTTCAATTACGTTGCTCGTTTCGGTTTTTCTGTATGTTTTGATTAAACTTCGAATACATAATCTCGTAACCATTGGCGACTTTGCTTTTATTTTATCCCTAGCCTTGTACGTCACAGAAGGTGTTTGGTATTTGATGGAGCAAATTCATCGATTAAATGATTTGATAGGCCGTTCCAATCAGAGTTTACATATGATTCTTGTTGCACAAGACATCATAGATAGCTCAACAGCCAAAGATATCAAGATTCATAAGGGTGAAATTGTTTTTCAAGACGTATATTTTCAATATCAACGCGAGAATAATTTATTTAAAAATAAATCCGTGATTATTCCCGGAGGACAAAAAGTAGGATTGGTTGGATTTTCAGGGAGCGGAAAAACAACATTTGTTAATCTCATCGTCCGATTATTTGATTTATCCTCTGGTGTCATAAAAATTGACGACCAAAATATCAAAGAAGTTACACAATCATCCTTACGTGAAAACATTGGGTTTATTCCCCAGGATCCTAGTTTATTCCATCGCACCCTTATGGAAAATATACGTTATGGTCATATTGATGCGAGTGACGAAGACGTCATCCAAGCCGCCATAAAAGCACATGCGCATGAATTTATCACGTTAACTCATGATGGTTACCAATCATTGGTAGGAGAGCGTGGGATTAAGCTTTCGGGTGGACAAAGACAAAGAATATCGATTGCTCGTGCTATTTTGAAAAATGCGCCTATTTTGATTTTAGATGAAGCCACGAGCGCGCTAGATTCCGTGACAGAGAGATATATTCAAGACAGCTTGGCAACTTTAATGCAAAAAAAAACGGTCATTATTATAGCCCATCGATTGTCGACTTTACTTGAGATGGATAGGATCTTAGTTTTTGATCAAGGCAAAATCGTTGAAGATGGAACACACTTAGAGTTGTTGGCTAACAATGGCCGATATAAAACCTTATGGGGCGCTCAAGTAGGTGGATTTTTGTTGGATTCCGATGAATAAATAGTTCGTTGACTAGGAACATTTAAATGTCCGATACATTACTTTGGACCTTGGACCTTGGACAGAAAGACATGAAAAGAGCCTCATGTCTTTCTGTCCAAGAAACTTGAGATCTATTACCCTCAGCCAGTTCATTAATTATACAATATGCAACTGTTTTCACAAAATAGATCGATTCCACCCAATAACATATGTCTGTAAATTTCACAGATCTGAAATTATTTGGACGGAATTGCATGCGTTTTTTTGCATGCAGTTTTGTCCAAAGTCCAATATATTAAATCGCATGAATTACAGTTTAAAACGAGTGCAAAAAAAAAGCCTCTTAAAAAAATAAAAGAAACGGATTCGATTTTTATCAATGTTACGACAGAAAATCAGTTGGCTGATATCAATTCCATCAGTCTAAGAATTTCGGTTGATACAAAAGCGAAAGTTAAAATTGGTGACTTTTCTAGAAATGGAAAAACTCGGGCAAGTGAAGCCCCACAAGGACTTGACCATGATTATGCAGCAGATGCAACGTTAGTTCCACTTGGTATTTTAAACTTAAAAAGTGACTGTAAGGAATTTCGCTTACCAAGAAAGAAATGGCGCAATA
>JAUYQG010000190.1 GCA_030695645.1 Legionellaceae bacterium | reverse complement strand
GGGCAATTTGTTTTAAAATTCCACGAACAATTTTGTTATGGGTTTTTGAATGTTTGTGCACAATGGTCTCGATGAACGATAAACCCTGATTATATCACCAAGTTGCCGACGATAGTCGGCCTTAGCGCAGCGCCTTGATTTCTTCATGAAAAAGACATGCGCATAAATCAGCAATATGCCTTCGTATTTGCTCATCACTAAATATGCTGAGCGCTGACGATGTTGATATTTCATTCCGAAAAATCTTACAAAATGATTTATATTTACCGAGTTGGATGGGTTGAACGAGGTGAGTTGAATTCATATTTTTTCCATTATTTAATGAATTATTAGGTAAGACCAACAGATTATTGATTCCTGTTGGTCAATGGAGTTAGATCTCCCTTACAGTACATTCCGGGTGATACATAATTGGAGTTGTATCTTTTAATAATTCTGATATGACCTCAGCATGTGCTTGTTTTTCATGGTCAACGGTTGAAGGGGCGGATGCAACAGCCGCTCCAACAGCCATGGCAGTTACTAATCCAATTAATACATTTTTCTTGTCCATTTGTTTCTCCTTTTTTGATAAAAAATCTTTGAACGACAATAGGTAATACAATCCATATCATTGATTCTTCTGTATGATTTAAATAAGCACAGTCTTGATGTGTAATTGAAATAAGTTATGTTATGAGTAATTCGAGTAGAAAAGTGTGTTTATTGGCAATGAGTGGATGTGATTTCATGACGTTTCCTTATGTTGGTTGCAATTTAGTTAGGCGGCGCTGATCCTTCATGCCGTTTTCTTAACACTGATTGAATGGTATCGAAAAACTAAAAATAAGTCACTACTATTTGATATGCCTTTTTAGTTTACTTAATTATTTTTACTACCTTATGGACGCGTAAGAATTTCGAGAAAGTGTTCATCTTGATTGAGAAAATTTAGCCCTCGTCCACCATCGTTATGATTAATGCTGTCTAAGAGTCATTGTTTGTGATTTGCCCAATACGGTAAGCTTTTGAAATATTGGCAAATATTTCATCATACTCAGAGCGAGGATCCCAAGATGTTCAGCTAAAAAACTTGATCATAGAGTATAAGGTGGTAATTAAACAAAATAAGTTGTTGCAAGGATTTGAAATATGTGTTTGATAATAGCTATATGTTCTAAAAATGATAATTTGGCGATTGGAAATCACAATCACTCTTCTAGGTCCATGTATTTAATTTTGCATCAATATGTAAATATACTATAATAAGTGTAATATTTATCCCAAAAAAATCAGGACATCTTTATGATTAATATCACGTCGACATTTACGGCTGACGTCATGCATCCTTATCTTGGGTCACTTTTGAAAAAATTCTGCGAGCACGAAGTTACGTTTTTTTATAACCAACTTTTCCAGCAAATGTTATTACCGAACAGTGAATTTCATCAAAATAAGCAGGGTATTAATGTGATAGTAATGCGATTATCCGACTTATTTACGCATCAAAAAAAATCCTGTTCAAAAAAAACTGAAGAACAGTTTGATGAGTTGATACATGCCTTTAGTAATATACAAAAAGTAACACATGTACCACTGCTGGTTTTAATAACACCTTCGTTAAGCACGCTGCAAAATGAAGAAATCTATTATTTAAATCTTGAAAAAAAATTGCAACTCGGAATTCATGCATTTAAGAGCTTAACGTTATTGACTTCTGCGGACATTCTAAAACAGAGCAATACGAAGTTGGTGTTTGATTCTTTTACCGAAAAATATGGGCATATACCCTATACACTCAATTTTTATCATGCATTAGCCACCACAATAGCAAGAAAATATTCATTGTTAACTCGAAAACCACACAAAGTTATTGTACTGGACTGTGACGGAACCTTATGGGGCGGCGTCGTAGAAGAGGACGGGGTTGAAGGAATTGTCGTTGATAATCATTATTCGGCTATTCATGAGTTTATGATTACGTGCTATGAGGCCGGATTCTTGATTTGCTTATGTAGCAAAAACAGCGAAGCATCTGTCCTATCTGCATTCAAATATCATAAAGGTATACAATTAAATATTGAAGAACACATTTGCACTTATCGGATTAACTGGCAGCCTAAGTCTTCAAATATTAAATCAATAGCCAAAGAGCTTGATTTGGGATTAGATAGCTTTATTTTTATTGATGATAATGCAATCGAATGCGCTGAAGTCAAAGCACAAATTCCAGAGGCATTAGTTATTGAGCTACCTAGGGCAAAGCAAGATAGGTTGTTGTATTTGAATAATATATGGGCCTTCGACCTGATGAAAAAGGGAAGGGAAGATGAAAACAGAACTGAATTTTATCAGAAAAATAAATTACGACATCAATTAAAATCAGAAAGTTTGTCTTATTTTCAATTCTTGAAAAATCTAAAAATTAAAACAAGTATGAGGCGCGCTAAGTTAGATGATTATGATCGCGTGTTTCAATTGAGTCAAAGAACGAATCAATTTAATATCTCTCCCAACGCCATGACTGCGATTGAATTTAATAACAGTATTCAATCAGGTAGTCCGCATTGCCTCGTTATTAAAGTTACGGATAAATTCGGTGATTATGGATTAGTCGGTGTCGTTGTTTATGAATGTAAAAAAACAGAACTAGAAGTGCCCTCTTTTTTTCTAAGTTGCCGAATTTTAGGACGTGGAGTTGAATGCGATATTGTTAAACATCTCGCAACGGTCGCGGAAAAAAAAGGTATACAAACGATTAAAATACCGTTTACTAAGACAGAGCGCAATATCCCCGCCATGGAATTTCTTAAAAAACTTAGTGGCTCTGAATCGTTAGGCGACAAGGGAGAAATTACCTTATCAATAGAAGACGTAAACAAAAACACATTGGACTTCTTTGAACCTGAATACAATCAAAAAGTTGATGTGGCACCTCAAAAAATAGTCGTGAAACCTTCTAGTGATTTTATGCTGAATATAGCAAACGATTGCCTGAAGAATATGAAAAAAAAAGATAAATCCAATACGCAGACCTTAGCCGTTGCTAAAAAAAATACGTTCCAATCAATTCTAATTAATTTATTAGAACTCTTTAAGAGGCACAAGATATCTCTCGTTAAGCCCAATATCTCATTTATCAGTTTGGGACTCGATTCCCTCCGAAGTGTGTTGGTAGCGAGCGAAATTTTTCAAATGTATCATGTTGAAATTAATCCATTTGAATTATTAAAAAAAGAGCTGACTCTTCATGAGCTAACAAAACAACTACTGGACAAAATTGAGCGAATTCAAGATACATCACATAAAATCCACTCAAACTCTGATAGCGTTAATATTCCACTTTCCAATGCTCAAAAAAGGCTTTGGTACGATGAAAAAATAGCTGATAAAACCAGCAAAAATAACATGTTTGTTGCTTACGAAATAGCCGCTCATATTAACGCGGCTATCATTGAGCATGCTTTTTTTACCCTCATTGAGCGACATGATGTTTTGCGTTTTTCATTTGAAGAGCTAAACGATCAACCTTACATTCGATTGCATTCAACGGCAGATATTGTGTTTAAAATAGCTCGATTTACTAATCCAAGTGAATCTGAACTGCGACGGATTATTGATCATTGTCAGCATGAGCCCTTTGATTTGACTCATCCGCCTCTTTTGCGAGTGTCGTTGATCACTTGGCAGCAAAAAACAATTTTACTCCTTGGGATTCATCATATTGTTCATGATGGATGGTCACTTCATCTCCTATTAAATGATTTGAGTGTTCTTTATGAAGCTTATTCAAAACGAGTTAAACCTTATCTTCCTGCAAGCTCATCTTATGTTGATTTTATTTATTGGCAGAAAAATCACTTATCGAATGAGCTTTTCTTAAATCAAAAACAATTTTGGCAAAAACGAATACATCTGTTGCCAAAACTCGAACTCATTTACGATAATCCTCGAAATGAAAACAGTCAGTTTCCAAAAAATAAACGTATAAAGTTTAAACTTGACGTCGTAACAACCCGTCAATTAAAAAAATTATCAGTTCATCATCACGTCACATTATATGATCTTCTTATCTCAGCCTTTGGATTGCTGTTATCACACTATACAAATCAAAACGATGTGAGTTTTATCACCGCAGCATCCGGCAGGCAGCATGTTCATGCGGGTAACACGATGGGTTTTTTTGTTAATTTGGTATTGCTTCGATTTCAAATTGATTCGAATGCTACTTTTCTTGATCTATTAAAAACTAATAAAAAAATAATGGCTGATATTTTTGCGAATCAAGATTTGCCGCTTCATGATATTTTACAGCTCACCGGAGAGGCTGTTAGTTCGAAAAATCATGCTTTTAGTCAAGCTGGATTTATTTTTCAGAATTATCCCATACCACGATTGATATTGAATAATAAGCGAGCGAATCGTGTATACTCCGATGATAATGCTGATATTTTATATGACTCTTGCCAAGAGTGTCGATTTGGTAATCTTGTTTGTTTTATGCAAGAGCTAGGGCCTAATTTACATGGATTATTTGAGTACAATGCATTGTTGTTTAATGAAACAACAATCCGACACATCATGTCGGCCTTCAAAACCTTGCTTAAACACGTTGTTAATCAGTTGCAGGATCCCGTCATGGACATCAAATTATTGACTGATAAACAAATAAATAAATTATTCAATCAATGGAATTCTCCTACGATAACCTATCGAGACAGCGAGAATTTAGTAACGTATTTTTCAGAGCAAGTTGCTAAAAATCCAACGGCAATAGCGATAAAACATAATAATAATACGCTGACGTATCTTGAACTTGATAGGAGATCCAATCAATTGGCACGCCAATTGATTAGTGATGGTGTAACGCGAGAGGCCTCCGTTGGTATTTATTTAGAAAAAAGCAGTGATCATATGGTCGCTATTTTGAGTGTTATCAAGGCAGGTGGATGTTATGTTCCTTTAGAGAGAGACATGCCAAAGGAGCGCATCAATTACATTCTGAAGGATGCTGGTGTATCACATGTCATTACTGATACAGAGATGATGAGCCATCTAAAACAAGATATCAATACGACGGTAAATATCACCAATATCCTGGATAATAGTACGCAAAATAAATCGACTTTGCCGTTGATTAATCTAACAACTCCCAATCAATTAGCTTATGTCATGTATACATCTGGTTCAACGGGAGCCCCAAAAGGTGTTATGATTGAACAACGTGGTATTATACGATTAGTGAAGGCGACTAATTATATAAAGATAGGTTCGGATGATTGTATAGCACAAGCATCTAACCTTCTTTTCGATGCTGCTACGTTTGAAATTTGGGGCTCGTTATTAAACGGAGCGACGTTGGTAGTAGTCGATAAACATACGCTTCTTGATCCCGCTGCATTTGCTCAATTTTTAAAGCGTGAAAACATTTCTATTTTATTTTTAACCACACAGCTCTTTCATTCCTATGCTTTTTCTACACCTACCTTATTTCAAAACATTAACTATTTAGTGGTAGGTGGAGAGGCTGTCTTAGCTGATGCTGTTAATAATATTTTTAATCAGAAGAATCATCCCCATATTTTTATTAATGGTTATGGACCAACGGAAAATACTACATTTTCAACTGCATACCTTATAAAAAATAGTAAACAAATAGTTTTTCCTATACCGATTGGTAAACCTATATTAGGAACACAAGCTTATGTATTGGGAAGGAATTTGAATCCTATGCCCATTGGTGCTCCTGGTAAACTTTTTTTGGGGGGCGTCGGTTTGGCCAGAAAATATATTAATCATGATAAGCTGAATTGTGAAAAATTTATCCGAAATGCGAACGAACGGTTATACAACACAGGCGATATCGTTACTTGGCAAGCAGATGGTAATCTGAGATATATTGGTCGGGAAGATAATCAAATTAAAATCAATGGATATCGAATTGAGCTCAATGAAATTGAGGCACAATTGGAAATTTATCCCTTTGTCGATCAGGCCATTGTGTTAGTTAAAAACAATAAGCAACATCATCGACAGCTTGCCGCTTATATTTTATTAAAAGACAACCAGTTCCTTTCTGAGGTGAATTTATACCATCATTTGAAACATACACTACCTAAATACATGCTCCCTAGTTTTTACTACCAAATTGACCATGTTCCTATCACTAAAACAGGCAAAGTAGATAAACAAAAGTTGCTTAGTGTGGATGTAGAGCCTATTACGTACACCGAATATGAGTCATCATCCAGTTTGTTGCAAGACACCATTATTTCCATTTTTGCTGAGATATTACACATTGATCAAAATTGTATTGGTGTTGGTTCTGAGTTTTTTGACTTGGGCGGAGACTCCATTTCAGCTTTAAGTCTTATTCATAAGTTGAATCATCAGTTTCATATACAAATTAATTTTTCTTTATTGTATGAGCATGCTAGTGTTAAAGCATTGAGCGAACAAATTAGTCATTTATTAAGCGAGATTCATTTCTCATCCGTTACTGATCATGCTCGTTTATATGAGCAATCACTTAAAACTATTAAACTGGGGAGCAAAGATAAAATGCCAATTATTTTTGTGCATCCTATTGGTGGTACAGGATTTTGTTATTTGGATTTGATCAAATTGCTGCCCGAAGATCAACCCTGTTATGTCATACAGGATCCCAGTATTGATGCCAATCAAATTCTATTTGATGATATAAGATCAATGGCAACCTATTATAATCATTTGTTATTAAAACGACTTCATTCTAAAACATTTATTCTTGCAGGTTACTCTTTTGGTGGCATGCTTGCATTGGAAATGGTGGCGCAATTAGAACAAAAAAAATTAGCGGATCACGTTGATTGCATTGTTTCATTCGATACCTGGGTTGTATCCAATCTCTTAAATAAGAAAGCAAAAGAAACATTAAAGGCAAGTATCATGCAACAATATGAGCGTGTTGCAGTTAATCTTACGAATGAAAACATTGATCCCCAACAGTGGATGGAGCTTTATTATTGCCGATTGCAAGATTTAGGCTTTGACTATATTCCACCACACATTAATAAAAAAATTATTTTATTCAAAGCCATGCAACAAGCAGATGAATTTGCGGCTATGCAGGATGTCACCAATTATCTCAGCATGCATACCAGGAAGAGTGTGGAAGTTCATATGGTTTCTGGAAATCATGATTCTATCCTTCAGTTGCCTCACGTAAAGTTGATAAGTAATATCTTAACTAACTACCTGAAGGATACTGAAACATGAGTTGGTCGCAAGTTCCTATTTTAAGTAGATTATTTCATATAGTATTTCGTCCATTTATTGAAGCGGATAGATACGCTTCGTTGAAGCGTATACGTGAGTTAGAAGATGAAAATGCTCTTCTTAAAAACAAAAATGATCAAGCAGAAGCTTATCTTAATAATTTAATACGAGTTGTTCCAGCAAGTGTTTATTGGAAAGATTGTCAAAGCGTGATCTTAGGTAGTAATTTAGTTCATGCGAAATTGGCTGGATTTACTTGTCCAGAAGAGGTGCTTGGTAAAACAGAACATGATTTTATTTGGAAAGACCAGGCAAAGTCGATTATTGATAATGATCAAAAAATAATAGCATCAGGAAAAGGTCTTCAATTAGAGGAGTCAGCCATATTAAGCGATGGCATGCTTCATACCTTTCTCACATCCAAAGAACCCTTACGGGACAAAGCGCGCAAAATTATTGGAATTATTGGGGTTTCTTTGGATATCACGGAACAAAAACAATCAGAAATTCGAGCTAATAAAGCCGAGGCCTCTGCTCTATTAGCCAGAGCCAAGGCCACCTCCGAAGAGGAAATGCGTAAAACCGTGATGGTGTTAGTTGGAGATATTGTGCATGATTTAAGAACACCTATTGCCACGATAAGAACAATAGGTAGTCTTTTATCAACCATTTTTCCTATTATCAATGAAATTGTTGATGAAGCTCAAGTGCTAGGTGCAAAAAAAATAGAATTACTAAGTAAAAAACAATCAAATGCCTTACGCAATGATATGATTGTAAACGCTTTGCAAAGCTCTGTGATCATGATGGATAATTTTATTAGCTCAACGCTTCTGGAACTTAAAAATGCTCAACAATTGGAACTAGTTGGTGAGGATTTAGTTAAATGTTCCAGCCGAAGAATTCTCGAAAATACATTAGATGCGTATCCATTAGACAATGGAATAACTATTCATCAAAATATAGCTTATGATTTTTATCTGATGGGCAACTCCATCTTGATAATGAAGATGCTATTTAACTTAATTAGAAATGCTATTGATCAAATCAATTTAAATGGGATGGGGGAAATTTTTATATCAACAGAGGCAGCCGGAGATAGCAATACAATTAAAGTAAAGGATACCGCTGGTGGCGCATCGTCTGAAGCGGTGACTCATTTCTTTGATGGATATTTTACTACTAAAAAAGAAGGAACGGGGATTGGTTTAGCATTTTGTAAAAAAACAATGCAAATTTTTGGCGGCGATATCATGTGTAACAATATTTACGGCGAAAACATCGAATTTATTCTATCTTTTCCAAGGATTAAGGATGAACAGTAATCTCCATTTAGTCTTGCTCACGCAGGAATGTTCGATATGATACGATTTTATTTGTTTCGATACCATGTTCTGGAAATTGTTTGGAAAAGGCATAATAGTATTTAGGTTTACTCGTTTCCTCATTAGATGATTGAGGCATCAAATTAGAAAAAAAGCCCAAATAATTTTCATTTGTCTCAAATATTGTAGCGGGAAGCAGGTACTGATCCCAATCTATGATTTTTCTTTGATCAAAATCCTCTTTTTCGTACAACGATAGAATGACTTTTTTGCTTTTTAACGAATCGATGATGCGTTGAGGCGCACCATATTTCGTGGCTAAGTCAATGGAATTCTCTATCCCACATTCATTTCGCACAAAAAGCCAACTTAAATTAGCATCAGGGTCTAAAAAAATGTAGCTTCCTTGTTTATCAAACAAATAGAATTCACAAATATTATTCTCTTGTATATGCATGTTAAAATTTTGACTAAAATTGCCATCAAATAAAAATGCGGTACGTTCTTTGATGTTTCTCGATAAAATGCGTGCAGGTATATAAGAATTCCACTGAAAGATTTTTTCCGAAAGATTTTCTACCATATCAAGTAATTTTAGGATGTAGTTAGGATCATCTTTACTAATATAGCCATCCTGCATGTGTAGTTTTTCTACTTTTTCTTTAAATTCATCCGAAATTTTACCTGTGAGAATGATGTGCGAGTATTTGGAAATTTCGGGTGCAAATTGCATGGTTTTTATGAGTTCAACGCCAGAGGTATGTGGCATATCATAGTCAGTCACTGTGATAACTATTTCTTTAAAGCGATCTGGGTTATAGATTTCATTGCGTATAGAGAGGAAGTTAAATTTTACACCATCGTCTTCGTCGGTTAAGCATCTAGCTGTGAAAGGTAAATAATGATGTTTGTTTTTTGTATATTCAATGGCTTCCTCTGGGTTACTAAAACATAACAGAGATAATTGCTTTTCAACATGAATAGCTAACATTTGTGAGAAGGCCTCATCGTCATCCACAGATAAGACCGTTGTTGGATGATAGCAAATTGGCATAATAAACATAGATTCGCCTAGGGATGAAAACATAACGCAATCCATTTATAAGTGTATTTGAGTAACTGTAGACTATTTTTTAGATCAAATCAAAGGTGAGTTTGATGCTAATTGCGCCAGAATTAATATTATCTAAATAGTCTCTAAGTAATCGAGTTGTTACTCTACTATCATTACCTCCAATCGTTGTATCAATCAACCTATATTGTGATAAAAATAACCACACAAGATATTTCTTGTAATAAATAAAGACATTTCTCCTTGTAAAATAATTAGCATCCAGGATAACATGCGCTGCTCACATATTGCGCTCAAAGAAAAATATTTGTTTCAATGATCTTTATTGAATCAATACACATGGTGATAAAATAGATGATTGTAATTAAATAAAAGAGGTTTACATGAGTGATGTTAATGATCTGTCATTAGAATATATCTGGGGTTTAGTTGCGGCATGTTGTGTGGCTTCAGTTGGGTTTGTTATTGCTTTTTGTGCGGATCCATCTGATGAATTAAAGCCACTCAGAGGGTGCTATCCACAAGCAAATATACAGTCAGACGATATATCGCAGAGAAAAGAAATAACTGAATCTATATCCAGATATGCGACCTTAGTGACAAATGCGAATGTTGATAGAAATATTATCATGCAGACTTTAAAAACTTATAATTTGGAAGCAAAGACTTTCATTACAGATAAAGAACAAATACAAAAAAAATATGAACAAGCTCGTCAGTCTATTATGAGATTCTCGTATTTTCAAGCAACAGATGAGCACCTTGATTTACTCAGAGAGCAAGAGAGGACAAATGAGTTGATGGCAACGTTTCAACAATTAATGCAAAGTTATCCAAATAGTTCATTGGGAAAGTCAGCGACTCTTGAAGAAGTTGAATTCGCTTATAAGGCATTTGAAGAGCATCATGACCAAGTGCTCAATTTTGTTGAGGTGATGTTTTCTGATTTATTTAGCTCTTTAAATAAATCCAAATTGAGTGGTTGTGAGTCTAAGGGCGACGTAACGAGCTCGTTAATAATATAACGGATCTAATTAGAAGATTATTTATATTAACTTTTGGAAAAAAGATGGGACAGTATTTTACAAAAATTGCAGAAAATGAGTTAAAAAAAGATCTATTCAATCATCCAATAGATTATATTTTTAAACCATTTGAAACGACGATTGATTTTTTATCAACATTAATTTCCCCTGTTATTTTACCCGGTTATTTCTGTTGGCTGACTTTGTCTACCAGCACGGAAGCGCTTATTTCAATTGGATACACCTGGTATTTTTTTATAAAAAACAATGAGACAGAATCCAGGCAATATATAGTTGAAAGTAACTCATCTAAGAACGTTGGTTTCCAGATGTTATGTATATTAATTATTATTGCACCAGTGATGATTATTGTATTTTTAGTGCGATTGATAACTACGTTAGCAATGGTTATTATTAAAAATATCGATCAAAATGAACAAAAAAATTCAGAAAATAGTCTACCCGTTATAACAGAAGCAATATCAAGATATGCAACCTTAGTGGAAAATGTAAACGCTGATAGGAATATAATTACACATACCTTAATGACTCATAATTTAGAGGTCAAGGCTTTCATTACAGATAAGGAGCAAATACAACAAACCCATGAACAAGCTCAGCAGTCTATTATGAGATTCTCGCTTTTTCAAGCAACCGATGAGCATATTAAATTGCTTAGAGAGCAAAATAGAAATGATGAGTTGTTGGGAACGTTTCAAGAGTTAATGCAAAGTTATCCGCGTAGTGCATTGGGAATGTCATCTACGCCTGAAGACGTAGAGTTGGCTTATATGGCATTTGAAGAACATCATAACAAAGTCTTAGATCTTGTCGGGATTATGTTTCCTAATCTGTTTGCTTTTTTAAATGATGCTAAGCAAACGAGTACGCCTATTTTAAGCGTTATGAAGGTATAAATCAATGGGGAGAGGTAATGGCTGGATTTAAAGAGATAATATCTAGATGTAAAAAGGGAGCATCTAGATGTAGAGAAGTAATATTTAGACGGGGAGGATTAGTGCTTCATTGGTTGGCCGACCATGCCGGAACAATTTGTGTGGTATTGGGTGGCATTGCTGTGACCGTTGGTACCATTGGTGCGAGCATTCTTGCATCAACGCCAATCGGACTTGCTATTACTATCGGTGTATTTGCTATTGGCTCCGCTTTAAGTGGGTTATTTTGTCTAGGACGTGAGTATGGTCGACGAGCTGAGCGGGAGAGACAACAGGCAAAAATCGAAAGTGAGAGGGCACAACAATTAGAGCTTGAAAGATTAAATACAGCGGAGAACATTCTGAGTTCTAATAATGGTCTATTACTGGAACAAACCGTGAATGAAACCCGAGAAAATCATCAATACCTAACGATGCAAGCCTCCATAAATACTCTTGAGAGGCGAGTTTCCTTTCTTGAAGGAGCTCAATCTACTCGATTTAAGAGTGAATCTCTTCGTGAGATCCACAACGAAAGAATATTAAATGCAGCGCAAGTTGATTGTGGTTCAGATTCTGATTCAGAAGACGCAAATTTATTATCTCGACAAAGCATGTTTCCTCCTAATAATCCTAAGAATGTTCGCAATCGACGGCCCGCCGCGAATGATTCGCTAGATCTGGGCGTTGAGTTACGTTATCGAAATAGTACGCATAAATAAGTTATTTAAAGGAATATAAGATGGGTTTTCATATACCAATATTGGCATTCGAATTGGGCGATATTGGCTTAATACCAAGGCGTCGTATACAAGTGACTAAGTTGTATGATTTAGTCGAGATGTTTCCTGAAAAATCAGAAAATCAATATCGGATTCACCCTGATGTGAATGGTGAGTATTCGTTTTCAAATGAAATGCTGCAATTTGATCGCCCTTATCAGGTGTTTTATGATGGAGAGCAGAAGGTTCTTGAGGCCTTTTATGACAAACATTCTTTTATTTTAAATATACTAACCGATAAGCAAACGAATTTATTTCTCGATGTGACGGCCAATGAGTGCGTTATAAAAGCGCATGGGCCATTATGTATTGATGGGAAATTGAGACTTAAATCAGCGTTGACTATTTCAGCAAACGCACTGTGTTTCCTGGATGCTATTGATTTTGATGGTACCATAACGTTGACTGCACAACAGGGTATTGGCTTACTAGCGTCGTTACGAGCTAAACAACTTAATATTACTGCTGCCTATTTGTATCAATCGGCTGATATTGCAATCAGTCAATATGATCTATCAGTACAAGTTTTTCAACAAATAAAGGGTTCAAAAACAGACATTAACTCGTTGCGCCTGGTATCTGAACAGTGTGAAATCGTTGGTGAATTCTCCGTGAATGAGTCTTGTTTTATAGCGGCTAATAATTTGTTGATGGGAGATAACAAATCAGTAACACGCATTGAACTACCTGCTGACCATCATATTCATGTGGTTAATAGTGTGGCTCGAGGTCAATCCAGCACTGTGGTAGGTCGAGAGTTTGAAGTAGCTACTCAAGGCTCTAAAGAACGCGCTCAATGTATCGTTGATGAGTCCTTTTATGTCGATAAACGTGCATGTTTTGTGTTTCACAATACCCGCTTTGCTGCCAATAGGGTTGAAAGTCGTGGTGATTGGTTATTAAATCATTGTTTGGTTGCCATACAGTTAACGAATATTCGAGGTGGGTCTTTTGTATTGTCTCATTCGGATTTACTCGGTGAAAAAATTAATGCCTTTTCTGGGGCAATGACAATTGATAATCATAGCCGAATTGACCTAACTCAATCGCTAATCACCGATGAATCAGTTCATTTTGTGATGAACAAAAGTGAGGCTCATGCACAACAGAAAATTCTGTTGTTTGGAACGATTACAATGAACCGCGCTAATGTTCACGCGGAGAGTTTTCGTGCATATCAAACGGTAACACTTAAGAAAACTCAAATAACCGCTCAATCATTTTTTGAATTGCAGGGTGATTTGAAGCTTAATAAAGTAGCTATTCAATCACAAACGGTATTGTTTGCTGGTATATTAGATATTAATGATACAACTGTGAATGCAAGGACCGTAGATTATCAAAGTCAGCAAGCTTCTGTAGTTAAACACTTTGTTAGAGCAGATTGCATATCAATTGACGGGAGTGAGTCAAAAGGCAATATGGCTATTGTGGACAGTCGATTGGTTTTTAACACTATTGCAGTTAAGCAATATGTTGTAGTACAAAACACATCTCTTGTCGGAGTTGACGATGCCAATATATGTCATAACATTGAAGGCCTATTAAGCTTAGAGCAGTCACAATTTATTTCGCAAAACCAACTCCAGCCTTTGATTGGTAGTCATCTTGAGTTGTGTGAATACAGTCACGTTTTATCAGGTCATATTGATTCAAAAGGAGATATTAGCGCCCAAGACTCTGCAATATACTGCGATGGTTTAATGCAAGATGGTGGCTCGATCAGGGCTAAATCGAGCAAAATACATATCAACGAAACACTTTCAGCGCAGAATGCAGAGCTTAGTTTTGATGGGGGCAGCATGGTATCCGCGTCACATGTCATATTGCGCCAAGGCAGCAATATGCGTTTGAGCGGAGTCAGTATTTTAGCCGCTCGAGAACAAGTTATTATTGGAGCGGATACAGCATTACAGAGCCATGACTCAACATCCCATGCTCGTAAATTTTCTGTTTTGGGACGTGCTGAATTATGCGCCAGTTTATTATCAGCACAAGAATTGTTGATTTATGACCAATTTGGTGCCCTGGATAAAACGATTATTCAGGTCGATGAACGGATCTCCCTCGCTAAAACCGCGCACATGCAATTGTCATCCAGCCATATGACGGCACGTAATATTGACACGTTTGGAGTGTTGGATGTTATTAAAAGTAGTATTCATGCAAAAGATACCATTTCTCTTTGGTCTACATCCACCAGCAGTGTACAAGAGAGTACATCGGTTGTAGCTGAAGATGCTATATTGCGTGGTCAGCTCATCATCAAGAAAAAAATAGATGAGGATGATAAGACACCTTCGACGATTCCAGCAAAACCTATACTACAAATAAAAAAACAAATGGATATTTCTCCATTGGGTCGTATTACTGGTGATGAAGATTTATTCATTGATGCAGAGGAGATTAATCAGTCAGGAACAATTGAGTTGACGGGTAATTTTTGTGCCAAAGGTCGGCAATTTACTAACGTAGGCTCTGTCATTGCACCATCTATTTATTTAGGCTTTGATGATGCCGTTATTAATCACGGTATATTTTCAGCAAAAAGCGTAACCGTGCACAGTAATTTCATGAATATTCTGGGCCAAGTTTATGCCAGAGAATCCCTATCTTGCTCAGGATTTGTAAGTCTAAATATGGGGCTCATTGCGGCTAACAATTATATTAATGATAGTTTTGTTTCATTGAACGCCGGGTTGATCGCACCTAATTTATCGGCAGATCCAAAGTATATTTTTTCTATGAATAATCTTGCAATGGTAGCAAAAACGGCCGCAATGATGTGGCTGCCTGGGCATGCAAGTGGTATCCAGTTATTTAGTATGATTCCAGGATTTTTCAGTACCGCTGTAAACTTGTATCATTTATCTAATCGATTGGATTGGGAGACGTTGAAAAACATGCGTCGGCATGAATTCATGCCCATATTATGCCAGATAAAAAATGCCTGTATGTTTGGACGAGGATTGTTTACTTCAGCTAGTTCGTTTGGTAGTGAGTTTTCGGCATGGGATTCCAGTTTTACAAAAATGACGCACGACCCGTCTGCGTGGGCGAGTGATTTGAGAACAACATTTCAATCCACTGATTGGAAAAAAATGAGCTTACGTACGGCCGGTGCATTTGGTGGCAGTTATACGGACACTAGTTTATTGCATGTGAACCTAGGCGCAAGTGTCGCGGCTAATACATCAAAAACAAATTTCATGCATCTGAATTTAGGGGCTGAGCAATCATTATTTTCACATAATATCAATACATGCAGGTTCTACAATACGGGTTACTCAGCGGGGTATGAATCGTCTTTTTCAGCAACTTCAATTAACAATAGTGGCTCATTGGTAGGAACATCTCAATTCACCTTACGTGCAAACAGAGTAAATAACCATAAAACAGGAACACTTAAAGGAGCACAGGCGAATGTTGCTATTGATGAACTTCATCAAGATGGCGCATTAAGTATTGAAAAAGGACAGTTAAAGATTAAGCACTTTACTGATAGTACCGATGCGCATACGCAGCTAACAGGTGTAGCATTGTCAGGTAATACGCTCATTCAAGATGGGGAATTTAAATTAAAAGATGTTTATATCCATGAAGATGAGTCTGTGACCACAGGTGTTCACTCTAAAGGAACCACAGACAATGTTACAATAGAAACGAAAGTCTTTACACACATGGGGCAGCTTGATTATGAGCATACGCTGACTGTAAAAGCAGAAACCGCAATACTTGCTAAGGGTTCTATCTTAAGTGGTCAAACAACGGAGGAGGATAAACTATTTGTACCCAAAAAGGACGAAAAAAAGGATGTGTTGACGGAGGCGAGTACTTCGGGTGATGAATCGACAGAAAACGCCGCAGTAGATAATGCTGAAACAGACACCACAAAAGAACCAGAAAGAGAGTTTAAGCCACAGCATGTTTTCAGCATTTTAGCAGCAAAAACCACGTTGAGTGGTCGGTTATCCGGTGGTGATTACACTCAAATTCAAGGACAAATTACAGATACCATGGGTGCTGATGGTACGAAAGAAATTGATTTATGCGAAGAGTTCATTATCGGTAATTCCGCATTGATTGATTTAAAACATGGTTCAGTCGCTGCAAAAAAATCTACTATGTCCGGTGAAACAGCTTTAAATGGTTTTCAATTAAATATCAAAGAGAATAGTTTAACTCAGGATGGTGTGTTGAAATTAAACGGCACAAATTACACGGGGGATTCATTTCATTCGAGTGGTTTGTTGATAGCTGAAAAGGGTCAGTTAGCTATTAAAGAGTTTCATGACACAGCGGATGCTCATACTCAATTAACAGATATAGTATTACTGGGTGCTACCCTGGATCAAGAGGGAGAGTTTAAGTTAAAAAATGTTTATATCCAAGAAAGTGATCATGTGACGACTGGTACTCATTCTACAGGTAATATGGATAACGTCACCATTGAGACGAAAAAATTTACACATACCGGCCAGCTCAATTATGAGCATACCCTCACCATTAAAGCAGAAACGGCAACGTTTGTTAAAGGCTCAGTTGTAAATGGTCAAAAGACGGATGAAGACAAACTATTTGTCCCGAAACAAATGATAACAAATGAAGTTGACTTGGCCGCAGATTCGACGCCCAGCTCGTCTGAGGATAACACAGAAAAATCAAAGCCTAAGGAAATAGAAAAAGAGTTTAAACCCGAGCATACGCTCAATATTTTGGTGCAAAAAGTCACCTTAGATGGTCGATTATCCGGTGGTGATTACACTCAAATTCGTGGGCGAGGTTCGGATACAACGAATGCTGATGATACCAAGGAAGCTGATTTATGCGATGAGGTAATTATCGGGGATTCTGCGTCAATTGATTTAAAATATGGATCGATTGATGCAAAAAAATCTAATATTTCAGGAAATACGGTTTTAGATAGCTTTCAGATAAACATCAAAGAAAATGTTGTCAATCAAGACGGCGTATTGAAATTAACACACTCCAACTTTACAGGAGACGTACTTGATTCGAGTGGTTTATTAATACTTGATCATACGCATGTCGATATCGCCTCTATACATTTAGCTAAAGACGCACATGAACAATTAATTGATAGTAATTTGTATTCTAAACAGATATTGGATGAAAGCCAGCTGAGTTACCAGGGACAAGTAGGTGTTGTCACAGACGATTATCAGCATACAGGACACGTGCAAAAGAAAACACAACCCGAGGACTCTGAGTCGAAAAACCTGTTTTATGTTCAATCGAAAACAGGACGTCTCGATGGCTCAGGTGATATCGATAATGGTTATTACAATATCGAACACCTGGGTGATGGCACGGCATTTGTAGCTGGTCGTGGTAAATATAGCCTGTATATGACGAGTGAAAGTTTGTCGTTTGTAACACAAGATTCATTTCATTTATCAGATACGATTGAACGTGACTGTGATATCTCCGTGCAGGCATCGGATATTTTATTCGGCACTAGTTATTATCGACCACATGATTTAACGCTTATTTCAACTGTGGACGATGTTGTCTTAACCGGCGCTATTCAATCATCTAATTTATATGCTAAATCTGCAAGAAACTTATTGACTAATAATTCGATTGGCACAACATCAACACTGAGTTTTGAGGCAGAGGGTGGGTATTACAATTACGGAGGTCTCCTCAATGGTGATGTGGTTGCGGTTAAAGCAGGTGAAATCAAAAATTTTACTCAAGGCTCGGCGGCTGCTTCTCAGGGCACGAGGTTACCTATGGGAGGTTCTGGTGTTATCAATGCGCGCAGTAAATTATTTTTAGAAGCCACACAAGGTAATATCGAAAATCATGGTGGTATCATGCGAGCAGGCGATTATACGCAGTTATTAGCAGTGGGTAATGTTGTAAATTCATGTAATGAGCGCTCATACCAAGGCGAGTATGATATTTTGAAAGAGTTTAGCGGTGGATTGATTTCTGGTGGAAATGGCGCATCAACGGATGGTATAGGACTTTATATCAAAGCGGAAGGCACTGTGATATCTGATGCATCTGATTTTGTAAGTAATGGGTCTAATTACATTGAAGGTGTTCAAGGTGTGTCATTTACAGCAAGACAACACACGTACGTTTCATTAGATAGAACGGATAAGACATGGTATGGAAAGAAAACACATGTAGTTGAAACATCCACAACGGTGAAAGGCAGTGTTGTGCATTCTAATAATGGTCGCAATATCATTCAATCGGGCGAAGGCGGAGTTACATCCATTGCCACACGATTTTCATCACCAGGCGGCACGGATGTTTATGCAAAAGGTAATGTGCAGCTGTTTAGCCTAAATGCACAAAATCATCGTTTCGAATCACACAGCAATTTTTGGGGATTAAGCAAAAACGAGCGTGATCATATTTATGAAAGCTCAACACCAACTTTATTTTTAGATAATGGAGCAACACGAATTTGTTCCTCGGAGGGGAATGTCGATGCCCGTGGAGCATATTTTATTGGCGGTGGTGATCTATCTATTAAAGCAAAAGGGCGAATTCAATTTGGCGTAGATATTCTCGATCATGAACTGAATGAAAAAACGCGTTCATTTAATTTAAAAGCTCCTGGCTTAGGCGCGTGGGACTCATACAAGCAAGGCGGGAGTCTTTGGGATATGGCAACGGCTGAAGATGCTACCTTAGCTAAATTAAACTCCTTATCTAATAGCCATAATACAGCGGAGTTTTTGGCTAATTCATCAAACTTAGGAATTGATTTAGTCAATACGACGAATAGCATGATGCGAGGCCTTGGGCAAGATGGAATAACTTATGAACTGATGGCACGCTATGGATTAGGTGGTGCTGCTGGTTTTTCACCATCGTTGACACTGTCCATGACGGAATCAAAAACAACCTCACACTTTCAAACACAAGCTCAAGGAGGGGTAGACCGTGGCGGCAATGTGAGACTTGAGGCTGGTGAGGGCATTGACTTAGAAAATGGGGTACGTGTCCATGCAGGCGGTGATCTTGAAATAGATGCACCTGAAGTGATTGCACATGCAGCGGCACTGCAATCCAGTGTGAAGCAAACGACTCAAAGTGAAAGTATTGGGGCCACACTCACGGGACAAGTACAAAATGTGGGTGCTTCGTACTCAAAAACTCAAACGTCCTCGACCCATTATATCAACGCTGAGTTATCTGCTGGTGGAAATATGTTATTGCATAATCAAGATAAAGCGATGGATAAATTGGAATTAGATGGCGCTAATCTGATTGCAGGAAGTCTTGATGCGAATATTCATCAATTAATTATTAGGGACAAGCAGGATGCGAGTCAAACAAAAACGAAATCATTTAGTGCGAGTACGAACGGTCAATTTAGCGTTTACGAAGGACATGGATTTGATAAAGTTACGGAGCAGCATAGTGGGATTCATGTAACGGATGGCATAAATACTAATGGGCATGGTGTGCATGTGAATGAGACATACATGGAAGGTGGCGTTATTACAACAGAGGGTGAAAATCATTTCACCACTGATAAATTAGTCAGCGTGACTCTGCAAGATGAGCGTCAATATAGCGGCATAGGTATTAGTGGAAATATCAATGATTTCAACCGATTAATTGATGGAAAGCCCGCGAATGTTGCAGGCGAGCAGACTTTTGCGACGGCTGCTGTGATGTTTGATCATATTGATTATGCTGCCACTCAAACAGCTGTTATTTATGGAGAGAAGGGTACCACATTGGATATCAATACATTGCAGGGTGAGGTTCACACCGAAAGCGCCGATGGGAAGTCCATTCAACATGATGATTCCATACATCTTCAACTTGACATTCCTCTAACAAACAAGGATTACTTAGAGAAGCGCTCTGAAAATATGAAAGCAGGTGAAGCAAAATTATCTGAATTTTTTAAGCCAAAACCTCATCAAGATGAGGCTGTTGCGTTTGGGCGTCATGAGCCGATTAGACCCGTTGAAAATAATGCGGAAGAAAAAGATGACGAGGATGCTGAGGATAAGAAAAACAAACATCCAAAGAAAAAGAAGGATGAGCATACTAGCACTGATAGTGATAAACCAAAAAAGGATATGGTAAAGACTGAGCCTGAGTTATCTCCAGAAATAACTCAAGACATAGTGGATGATGCATTAAAACATTTAAAGTTCGACTCACCCAAAGCAGAGCGAGCTTTTAACAAGACAGTTGAAGACGCACAGCATGAAAAAGAGACCACCGGAAAAGTTTCGAGTAAAACAGAGGATGCGCTCAAGAGACAGATTACCACAGCGCTCATTAAAACACTGAAAGCAGGTACGGAAGAAGGGTGGGGAAAGTTCGTTGAGAAACTTGGGCCTGATTATAATCAAAAGCTCATCAAGTTGTTATCTAATCCAGACACGTTTTCACAGGCTGGTGTTAAGACTTATTTAGGCACAAAGGGTGCATTGATTACGTTTACATTTAACTTAGCCTTGTCCTCACTTGATGATGAAGTGGCCAAGGGTGATGTGCTGAAACATAGTGCTGCTGTCACGGCAGTTGATTTTTCATTTGGCGTTGTGCTTGAATATGGCTTAGAGCGACTTGCTATGGGAGAAGCTGTTGGGCCTATTGGTTGGGGATTGATGGTGTTGGATGTCGTCGATTCTTTTTATAGTCCAGAACAGATTAATAAATTTATTGAGCAGGGTATCTCTAATCTCTATGAGGCTCAATCTCTTTATCGAGATGGACATCCATTTGCTGGATGGGCATTAGAACGAGCGGCCGCAGATAAAATAGGAGCAGCAGCTAGGGCGCAGTGTGGCCACATCATTGCTGAGATGATGAAACCTGTTATAGCAAAAGTAGAATCTGTTTTTGATAAGCCGGTACAACAGCTGCCTATGAGACCGACCTCTCCTGCATCTAATCAGAAGTTTTTTAAATCAGATGTTACCCATACGTCAGAGCACAATGAAAAAAATACAAGAGAACAGGCTGTATCGTGGTAATTATTGATCAATCGTTAAACATAAGAGCTAGGCTTAGATTGGCCTTCTATCCCTTTTGTATGATTTTATTTGGTATGATATTTGGGTGTAGTGTAGTTAATTGGATTTTGTTTATTAGACCAGAAAAATTTAACTATAATCCCGATTTGTTGTACTTGTATACACCATTAATATTGTCTTTCTTTGCTGTTTTGATACGCTTTAAGCGAATAATTATTAAGTTAAGTCATTTGGATGGTCATACTAAAACAAAAATAGTTTATTATTTAGCCTCAGTTGTGCTAATCACAACGTCCACCTATTATTCGCAAGTTTTACTTGAGGATTTTTCCGCTAAGGTAGTGCATTTGAATGATATCTCCGATATCTATGATCATAAAATCGCCAAATTTTTTACTGTCGACAATTATCACGTCGAAAAAACATCTTTTGGGCATTATTTTTCTATAAAAAGAGATCGTTATAAAGGCCATGTTGGTTTAATTATGGATATGTTTTTTGTTTTTCCTGTTTTTTCTCAACACTATCAAGATCCTGTTGTTTGGATAGGCGTTCATTTTAATAAAAGCACAGGAACCGATTATCTTTTTTGGGAAGATTTAGAGCCATTTCGTTTACGTTTTGTTAACGATACTTTTAACCAGGCATTCATGATGCCTCTAGATAAATTTGACTACCTTGAGCTCCTGTCAGATAGCTTCATTAATAATAGTTTTTATGAAGCTTTAAAAGACAGCGAATTAAAACTATCCCATCACCAAATAGTTTTGTTAGGACATTATGAACCTCTAAAAGACAGACTAAATGCTGATATTTACCATGTTATCATGGCGTTAATCGCATCATTGCTGATATGGCTTTTTATTATTACCCCACCGATTAATTGGGATAAGTATAGCGCACGTAGGATAAAAAATGATTAACCATCTATAACCACAGTCCTAAATAGACCGCAGGTTGCTTTCTTTATGTACCTTAGCATTTCTTTCATGGTTTGTGATGATGAGTCGTATCCTTCAACTCCTCTTATCTGCTCTAGTTGGAGTGTCGTAAGGAGCATAATGCCTAATGGCATTCATATTTCTCTCCTATTCATCTCATCCTGGCCACCCAGTATCTTTTCGTTCCAATGATTGTCACTCCCCTTGTACGAAAACATCCGATGCATTATCCATCATTAGACATACTTGCAGAACGCACTTCTTCTTCAAGTACACTGGCAAAAACTTCGTCTGGATCAAGACCTCCCAATTTACAAGCAATATCGGTAAATTTAAATGAAGCGGCGATTAGGTCTGTTAATGTGTTGTAGCCCAGAACCGTCGAAATCTCCGATCTGGATTAATATACACACAACTAGTAAAAATACATTAACGACTTCCTAAGTTCAGCTCATTTATCATGGGGGCTTTATATGATCATGAAGAACGATTAATAACCAAACAGTGATGATATATGTCGAATTTTTGATGAATCGGAAATTTCGACGGTTCTAGGCTACAACCCCATGATCGGATAAAAGAGGTTTATGAGCATCAATTGGGGCAGGTTGATGATGGTAAAATGCGTTGCTTTTCGGGTTGAGCATTGAGAGGTGCTCATGAAAGAGCTAGAAAAAAATATTATCGCTTTATTTTCTGAGAATGGAAAACGGTGGCTTTCTATTCTATCTGGATTAACCGCACAGATAGCAATTAAATATGGACTAACACATTTAAAGCCCGTTAAAAATTTAAGCTATAACTATGTTTTGTCTGGCTTTCAAGGCTCACAGCCTGTTATCTTAAAATTAGGCTTAGATATCGATGGGTTAAAACGAGAAGCCTTTGCATTGCAAGCTTTTTCGGGATTTGGTGTTGTGAAGGTATTAGTAGAAAATGATGGGATGTTATTGCTCGAGCGTGCGGTTTCAGGGGACTCTTTAAAATCATATTTTTCTGCAAAAGATAATGATGCGGTGCGTATTACGTGTGACTGTATAAAACGATTACATCAAGCCCCCATACCCCATGACCATCGGTTACCCCATATTGAGCATTGGCTCGGAGTGTTCGATAACGACTCTAATATACCAACCCATTATTTACATAAAGCAAAAAAGCTACGTGATGCATTAATCGCGACTTCTAGCGCACCTGTTTTGCTTCACGGTGATTTGCATCATGATAATATTTTAAAAAATGGCAATGATTGGGTTGGGGTTGTGGGCGCAAACCGCCGGAATTTCCGGACAACTATTGTTCATTAATCCTTATTTACGAACCTCTGACGAGCAAACTCAATAGATTGATGTAGCTTTTTTTGTAATTCGGCTTTAGGTGGCAGCGTTGTGATATACTCAGCAACGTGAATGCCACTTTTATCCAATTCTAACAGTTCGATTTGTTCATGTGTTTTTCCAGTTGTAGGCGGGGCTAAGAACCCGCTAACAAATGGCGCAGGCTGATAGTATCTCTCAAAAATATCATCTCATCTGATAGACATCAAGAAGGTTCAAAAAACGAACAACAAGACAAAGTAATCTAAAATTAAGGGACTAA
>JAUYQG010000158.1 GCA_030695645.1 Legionellaceae bacterium | reverse complement strand
AGCGCGTCTTTTTGCGCGAAGGATCTCAGATTGTGCAAAATTCAGGAGATCCTTCGCGCAAAAAGACTGCGCTCAGGATGACGTGCTTGCTTCGTGTTCAGTGAAAACACTAAACTTATCCACAACCTGGGGAGTTACCTTAAATTGCGATTTTAAAAAATCATCTGACTTGATGAGTGGTCAATGTTTTTGCAATTTTGTAAGAGGCTCTCAATTAAGCTTTAATGGCATTCATTGATTGTCTTACAACGATGGATTAATAAATGGTTGAAATGACCAACGTAGATATAGAAACATTAGTTTTGGCTGCTGTTTGGAAGTGTCCATTTATTTTTCAGGGATATTTTAATATCGCTGAAAAAAGCAGCCTCAATTATCAATTATTATTGTTTAGATGTAAGAAAAGTGTTTATTTACTGGCAATGTTTTCCAAGAGATTCGCTGAGAGTTACTCTTCTGTTGCAACAGGAGCATTCATGGTACAGGTGGAAGCACATTGATCACACCAAACATTTTTTAGGATCAACTCCTTTTAAGTCACTTTCGATTCCCAAATATCCAAAGCCTTTTTTGTGCCACTTACTTTGCTTTTTTGAGGTAACTTGGTGCGCGCTTTGGCTTGCTCCCAATACTGCATTAACTCATCAAATGATTTTCCTCTCAGATGGGCCAAACCTTCTTCTTTGGTTATATCCTTCATCGCATTCAATCGATGTTCAAATTTATCCAAGCTTTTTCGTAAGGTGACCTCAGGTGAAAAATTGTTAAATACACACAGTGAAAAAGCAGCGTGTAAAAGATCGCCTATTTCATCTTGTAGTGCTTCCCTTTGTTCGGGGCAATGCAAATGCTCCTCTATTTCTAAGCATTCGTTACGAATCTGAGTCATGATTTGATCGCTGGTTTCCCATTGCAAACCAAAAACAGCAGCTTCTTGCTCTAACTGCTCAATTTCTTCATATATAGTCATTATATCGCCTTATTTTCATTGATCACGATGCTGCTAGATTGCCTAGAGCGCCGCAACATTACCGAATCCTCATATGATTATTATTTCACAATAAACCAAATTGTATTTTTGGTAGTGCCTGAGGAGTCAATAAGTTTGAAGAAAGGTATTAAAGTGATCTGGTTTTGTTGGGGGGATCCCAGTCCATTTATTGAAAAAATTCATGCGCATGGTGCAAAGGTTATTTTGACAGTTGGTAGTGCTGACGAAGCGAAACAAGCCGTAGATGCTGATGTTGATGTGATTGTAACTCAAGGCTGGGAAGCCGGTGGGCATGTCTGGGGTACGGTGGCAACACTTCCCTTAGTGCCAGCCGTTGTCGATGCAGTTGCAGGTAGAGTACCTGTAGTTGCTGCTGGTGGCATTGCTGATGGGCGTGGCTTGGCTGCCGTTCTTGCTTTAGGTGCAGAGGGAGCTGCATTAGGAACTCGATTATTAGCAAGTCATGAAGCAGGGATTCATGAGCAGTATAAAAATCGTATTATAGCCGCCAAGGAAACAGATACGGTCTATACAGACCTGTTTGATCAGGAGATTGCTTAAGGTAAACTAAGCAGAGAAGTCCTTTTCATTATACTAGGTTTAGATTACGAACTTACCATAAGGAGATTAGCAGAATGAACATCCCTCAGGAAACCGTTGTATCTGAAACAAGAGATGGGCAGTTTACACAGAAAATTATTATAGGAAATCATATTTTAACAGCTAATGAGCCTATTATAAATGGTGGTAAACCTCGACAAAAAGTCCAAAATAGGTAAAAACAAGCATGAAATTAGAGACATAGTGAATCCAGTTTTTATACCTCAGATTATTAGGTTGAATTTTATACCGTAAATTTGATTATTCTCTCAAATAATGTTTATATTAATAATCGGATTTGAGGGATGATTATGCGAGCTGCAAAAACAACCATTGGGCGTTATGTACAACCCACATAAATGCATGACAAACTGTGGATCACATCACATCACATCACATCACATCACATCACATCACATCACATCACATCACATCACATCACATCACATCACATCATAACTTAGGGTGCGTGCCTGAATGAACAGTTGGTGGAGTCAGGAACGTTATTCTGTTTCAAAAAGAAATGCGTATTTTATCACGATCATGCTGATTGTTTTATTCAGCATCATTCGGATTTGGCCACTTCACATGCTGGGTTCATATAATCCTTATTTAACGTATTACCCAGCTATCATCATTTCGGCGGTTATCGGCGGACTTTTTGCCGGACTATTAGCAACCTCCATGACTTGCCTCATCGTCTCACTCTTCTGGTGGTTACTTGTGAATGAACCATTTATCAAAGTCCCATCTGATTGGTTGGCTATGACTCTTTTTGCTTTTAACGGTACCTTAATTTCCAGCATTGCTGAAAGCATGCGCCGTGCCAATGAACGTGCGCAGTCCGAGCTTAAACAATTGGAATTTTCTTTAAGTAAAATGAATGCCTTGTTGGAAGCAACCCCGGATTGTTTAATTATCAGTAACAAAGAAGGTCAAATTATATTTGCCAACGCGGTGACTGAAAAAATATTTGGCTACACTTCAGAGGAGCTGGTAGGGCAAAAAATAGAATTCTTAATACCAACGCGCTATTTAAAGCAACATGTGAATCATCGCCAACATTACTTTGATAAGCCTAGCCTTAGACCAATGGGTATCGGGCTGGATCTACACGGCAAACACAAGGATGGTCACGAGTTTCCAGTGGAGATTAGCTTAAGCCCCATTGAAACAGAAGAGGGCCTATTGGTTATAGCTGCCGTCAGAGATATTACTGAGCGTAAAAAATCAGAGGATGCTAAAGCAATGCTTTCGGCACTGGTGGAAGGCTCCGATGAGGCCATTATCGGTAAAGATTTACAGGGAATCGTATTTAGTTGGAATAAATCCGCGGAAGATCTTTATGGATATACAGAGGCTGAGATGAAAGGCTCTTCCATAAAAAAACTATTTCCAGCGGACAAACAAGATGAGTTTGACAGTATCATTCAGCAAATAGAACATGGTGAGCATATTAAGCATAAAGAGTCATTTAGAGTTCATAAAGACGGCCACATTATCCCGGTTTCCATAACCATCTCACCGATAAAAAATGAAAAAGGAGACGTGATAGGCGCATCGTCAACAGCCCGTGATATAACCCAACAAAAATTATTTGAAGAAAAATTAAAGCACCTTGCTGAACACGATCCTTTAACTGGGCTAATTAATCGGCCTTTCCTTGAGGATCATATTGAACAAGCTATTTTACTTTCAAAGTAACTGCTCGCCCGTAGGGCTCGCGACGTCATTCCGAACGCAGTGAGGAATCTCCCGCTGCACACATCAATGATTATAACTCGATTTTTCCACTGAGTGCCATACTGATTGCAACTAATGGGTTGATGTCCTTGTTTTTCATGGTTTGCAAATAACTTGAAATTCGGCAATAAGCCTGAGCATATTTTTCAGTACGAAAGCACCCAGAGACTTTCTGCTTTACTTTTGCCATGCGTAAATCACGTTCGGCGCGGTTGTTCGTAAAACTCACGTGAGGCAGCTTTGCAAAAAGCAAAACAGACGTCTCGTACTTTTTAAGTCGATCCCATAGATTATGAGCATCTGATTTTGCCACTTTACCACGACGCTTCGTCGTTTTTTCTGGAATGGCAGGTAATTCTTTTTCACCGGCTGCTATGATTTTCTTGATCATTAGGAATTTCAATACTGTTATGACCAAAATAACAACACAGCAATATTGGACATATTTAGAGCTGTTTTGAATTTGTATTATTTATTTGAAAAAAAGCTGGAAGCAAACAGAGAGATCTGCTTCCAAATCGAG
>JAUYQG010000176.1 GCA_030695645.1 Legionellaceae bacterium | reverse complement strand
CTAATTATCCTGAATGTATATTCTCCTACAAATAAAGCCGGTTGTGTCAAGTATTTTAAGCTTAAAAATATCACAGATCTAAAATTATTTGGACAGAACTGCATGCGTCTTTTTGCATGCGGTTTTGTCCAAAGTCCAATTCATCGGATAAACTGTTTAAATCAGGCGGAATATCCCCATCATCTTTTTTCTTGAGCACGGATCGTTTTTCAGTACTAAATCCAAAGAGACTTCTGAGCCGCTGGATGCCTATTTTTTTTGCTTGCAATTGACGATGAAGCCATGCATATGTGGATAAAATCAACAGAATAGTTTTTTTGTAACTCCCCAGGTACGTCATCCTGAGCGCAGTCTTTTTGCGCGAAGGATCTCAGATTGTGCAAAATTCAGGAGATCCTTCGCGCAAAAAGACTGCGCTCAGGATGACGTGCTTGCTTCGTGTTCAGTGAAAACACTAAACTTATCCACAACCTGGGGAGTTACCTTTTTTTGTCTTCTTCCAGAATAGAGCCTGCTTCGAATCTGGTTTTGATCTCATCTGGTTTCCCTGCAGGAAGGTTGATAATTTCGGGTGATTTTCTTCGCTTAGCCTATTAAACATTGAGTTATTCAATAATTGGAGTCTGTATTTTATCTGTTCTCTTTTGGCCTAAAACAAGAAAAGTTTGCTTTTCATTATCGTATATAAATTATTCGAGAATATCGGCAATGGAAGCCTAGCAAAGAGCTTGGAGGAACGTTTAGAGGAACGTTTTTTAGAATTTAAAAAGGAGATTTTACAGGAATCGCCATATAACCCTTGCTGTATATGGCTCCCCTTAGTAAGTATATTCCGAACTCAGCGACGAGAGGAAGTGGTAAATTTTGGTCAGTGTTATTCATCAATTTCAGTTAGTAACTTGAGAGTCGCATAGATGCATTAACATTTGTTTTAACATGCTTTGACAAATAAAAAATTAGAATATAGCATAAGCTTGTTTTTAGATGGCGCGGGGTGTCGGAAATCCGACTGAGAGTTACCCGTCGAACTTGATCTGAGTCATATCAGCGTAAGGACGCCTTCAATAAATCTATGTCCTATTATTTCTATGGGACAGGATCCCTTTTGCCATCTCCGGAATTATTCACATTCAATAGGAGTTATGGCTATGTCTCATTTATCTACTCGAACCACTTTATTACTAAATTGGTACGCTAATCCTTATCACACACCGATTTTTGTGGCTGAACAACTCGGTTTTTATTCTCAGGAAAACATTAAACTTGCCATTTTAGAACCAGCCGATCCAAGTGATGTTACGGAGATTGTTGGATTAGGAACTGTGAGTTTTGGTGTAAAGGCCATGATACATACGGTGGCAGCTAAAGCAAAGGGATATCCTGTTACATCTATTGGAACATTGCTTGACGAGCCACCTACGGGGTTGATTGCATTAAAATCAAGTGGCATTAATTCATTTCATGACATTGTTGGCAAACGTGTTGGTTATATCGGTGAATTTGGTAAAAAAATTATTGATGACTTGGCGCGCCTTGCTGGTATTGACCCTAATAGCTATCAGGCAATCCGAATTGGGATGAACGTTACGGATGCAATTTGTCGAGATGTCATTGATACAGGCATTGGGTTTATTAATTTTCAACGCATTGAGTTAGAACAACGCAAAGGTGAAACTGTATTTTTGCGTCTTGATCAATTAGCAGGTTTAGGCTGTTGTTGTTTTTGTTCCATCCAATTTATTGTGCCCGAACAAACTTTGCAAAACCCTGAATTAGTTCGCGGGTTTCTTAATGCCACCCAACGAGGGGCCGCGTATACCACTGAGCACCCAGAAGAAGCTTATGAATTATTATGCCAGGTAAAACCACAATTACGTACGCCAATGTATCAAAAGATTTTTACCCACACATTGCCATTTTTTTCGCGTTCATTACACAACGTAGAGAGAGATTGGAATAAAGTAGGGCGTTATACCCAACACTTGAATATTATTGATAAAAATTTTGATGTATCTCAATGCTACACTAACGATTTTTTACCTCAAGTACCCTACTCGGATTTAAAGCCAATTGCTTGTTGTCTGGACGTTGAAGAGTAACAATGCAAGCAGGAATTGTTGGCATGGGAATCATGGGGCGTTTGCTTGCGCTTGCATTGCACGATGCGGGCTGGCAAGTTACGCTCTTTGACCAAGGCACAGGCGACACAAATTGTAGTCTGGCTGCCGCAGGATTATTAACACCTCTTTCTGAATTAGACAGGGCAAGCTTACTGATTTTTCATCTAGGCCAAGAATCTATTCAGACTGGTTGGCCCCGCATCCTTCAACAATTATCGGAAGAGTCAATTTATTTTCGAAAATCAGGAACGATTGTGCTATGCCATCCACGCGATCAAGCGGAGTGGATGAGTTTTAGTCAACGTATTGCAAATCAATACCCTGAAAGCTCTCTGCACTTTCATCAAGTAGCCAGCACGGCTTTAGGAGAGCTTGAACCTGAACTCACTAAATTTGAAACCGCTTATTATTTTCCTGATGAAGCGCATATTGACTGCCAATCATTAATGCCCGCTCTCAAGCGGTATTTAGCTAACAACAATTTAACATGCCGTCTAAACACACCGATTTTATCAATCAGTCCAAAGTTGATTACCACTAAAACAGGTGTGCATCACTTTGATATGGTTTTTGATTGTCGGGGATTGGGGGCTCACTCTATGTTTAATAATTTACGTGCGCTTCGTGGAGAGTTAATTTGGTTACATGCACCAGAAGTGCAGTTGCAACGGCCTATCCGGTTTTTACATCCACGATATAGTCTTTACATTGTACCAAGACCAGGAAATATTTATCTTGTGGGAGCCAGTGAAATTGAAGCAAATGATCATAGTCCAATTTCAGTTCGCACCACATTGGAATTATTAACAGCGGTTTATTATATGCATGCAGGTTTTGCTGAGGCTCGCATTATTAAAACAGCAACGCATTGTCGACCTACCTTATCTAATCACCTGCCATGCATCAAATTTACAGACGGACTTATTGCGGTGAATGGACTTTATCGTCATGGCTATCTCATTGCTCCGGCGTTAGTGGAGGAAATTTTACGTAGTCTTCATAGCCATCATCAATCCATTCGATATCCAGAAATTTGGGAGCGTTTACCATGATCAACATTTATTTTAATGATGAGAGTCATCAAATAAAGTCTCAATCATTACAAGAATTCTTATTACATAAAAACCACACTGACTCACATTTTGCAATTGCGATAAATAATCGATTTATTCCACGTATAGCTTATAAAACGACCTGGTTATCTGATGGTGATCGAGTGGATATGATTGTTCCAATGCAGGGTGGGTAAGCGATGTGGAATTTAGCCGAAAAAATATTAAAAAATAGGCTGTTACTTGGAACAGCCTGTTATCCATCTTTGGACATCATGGATAATGCAATTAAGGTTTCTGAAACAGAGGTCATTACACTTTCAATAAAGCGCCAAGCACCACAAGGTTCTGGTGGAGAAGCTTTTTGGCAGGTGGTTAAAAATTCGGGCTGCCACCTTTTACCCAATACAGCAGGGTGTCGTGATGCAAAAACAGCTATTAATACCGCAATGTTATCAAGAGAATTGTTTGATACGTCATGGATAAAATTAGAAGTCATTGGAGATGAGTATCATCTGCAACCAGAACCGTTTGAATTAGTTTGCGCTGCTAAATTGTTAGTTAAAGAAGGATTTGAAGTTTTCCCTTATTGCACAGATGACTTAGTGATATGCCAAAAATTAGTTGATGTCGGTTGTAAGATATTAATGCCTTGGGCCGCCCCTATTGGTTCAGGTAAGGGATTAATTAATCCCTTTGCCTTAGAAAGGTTACGCCATCGCTTTTCAAAAACAACCTTAATTGTTGATGCGGGTATCGGGAAGCCTTCTCATGCAGCACAAGTTATGGAATTAGGTTTTGATGGCGTGCTATTGAATACAGCGGTTGCTCTTGCAAATAATCCCGCCATGATGGCTACCGCATTTCGCGATGCAGTTATTGCAGGTCATCATGCATTTCAAGCTGGGATGATGCCAGAAAGAAATATAGCTCATCCCAGCACTTCTTTGATTGATACCCCTTTCTGGCATCAGGAAAATCCATTATGAAAAAACCAATTGTTTGGTCTATTGCTGGCGTTGATCCCACAGGTCTTGCGGGATGTCATGTTGATTTAGAAACGTTTAAACATTTTAATGTGGAGGCATGCAGCATCATCGCGGCAGTAACAGCGCAAAATACATCTGGTATTACTGCCATAGAATTCATATCACCAGATCATGTTGTGGCGCAGTGTAACGCTTTGCAACAAGAATTTAGGCCGGATTCAATTAAAATTGGCATGCTTGGAACGATTAAAACCCAAGATAAAATTCTTAAATTTTTAGAGAATTATTCTGGGCTATCGGTGCTCGATCCTGTATTCAGTTCTTCCTCAGGAAATTCATTAGTTGTTGAAAATGAGAAACAATATATAAGCAGTTTGATTCGTTTATTTCCTTATGTTGATGTGGTAACACCAAATCGTATCGAAGCTGAAAGAATCTTAAATAAACAACTAATTTCTTATGAAGATATTCAAGAAGCTGCACATGCTGTGTTAGCTCTTGGAGCTAAAAGTATTCTCATTAAAGGTGGGCATGTTGAAGATGATTTGTTAAGTCAGGATTATTGGACAAATGGTCAAGAGTCATTTTGGCTTGCGAACAAACGAATGCCCAATAAACATTACCGTGGCACAGGATGTACGCTCTCCTCCGCAATTGCAGCGTGTTTGGCTTTAGGCTATTCAATAAAAGATGCACTTGTTATTGCAAAAATGTACGTAAATCGCGGAATTCGCAATTCAATTGAGGTTGTAAAAGGCACTGCAAGATTATTTCATGATGCTTGGCCTGAGAATCAAATTGATCTTCCCTATCTCTCTTCAACTCCTTTGAGTAGTTTGCCCTCATCCTTCAAAACTTGCCAGATAGGATTATATCCAGTAGTTGATAGCAGCGATTGGCTAGAAAAATTATTACCATTAGGCGTTAAAGCGATTCAATTAAGAATAAAAGATTTGCAAGGTGAGCAACTAGAGAGGGAAATTAAGCGCAGTGTTATGCTTGCAAAAAAATACAGTGCCACCTTGTTTATTAATGATTATTGGGAACTGGCTATTCAATTTGGTGCAGAAGGTGTTCATTTGGGACAAGAAGATTTACCTAAAGCGGATATTGCTAAAATTCGTCAATCAGGATTGTATTTAGGCATCAGTACCCATTGTTATTATGAAGTAGCGACTGCCCATACTTTCAGCCCTAGCTACCTTGCTTGTGGTCCAATTTATTTTACCACCTCTAAAGTCATGTCGTTTAATCCACAAGGTATTGAACAATTACAACGTTGGCGTAGAACACTTCAATATCCTTTGGTGGCGATAGGAGGAATCAGTTTAGAACGACTACCCGACATTTTAAAAGCGAAGATTGGAGGCGTTTCATTGATTTCAGCCATTACTAAAGCTGCTGATCCTGGCTTGGTAACGAAGCAGTTTCTAAAAATAATTAGAGAACACATTTATGGTTAATCATTCACTTTCTTCCGATGAAATGTTTCGGTATTCAAGGCAAATTAATCTGAAAGAAATTGGTTTATCTGGACAAGAGAAACTAAAAAATGCTCGTGTATTATGTGTTGGGCTAGGTGGCTTGGGGTCGTCTTTATTACTTTACTTGGCGGCAGCTGGGGTTGGTAAATTAGGTTTGGTGGATTCTGATGCCGTTGAGTTAAGTAACTTACAAAGACAAATACTTTATCGGCAATCACAGATCTCCTATCCAAAAACCGCATCGGCTTCTGCTCAAATTTTGGCATTAAATTCAAATGTTCAAGTGGATACTTATTGCGAACAACTTACAGAAAACAATGCAACACAGCTTATCAGTCAATACGACATTGTGGCGGATTGCTCAGATAATTTTTACACAAATTATTTAATTCATGATGTTTGTTTCTTTCAAAGAAAACCTTACGTATATGCAAGTGTCTCTCAATTTCAAGGCTACTGTTCCTTTTTTAATGGAAAAGGCCCTTGTTTACGCTGCTTATTTCCTGCCCCTGATCCCGAGCTTAGTCTTGCGTGTAATGAAAGTGGTGTATTAGGGGTCGTACCAGGCATATTGGGTACTATACAGGCAACGGAAGTTCTTAAATGGATACTGGGGGTGGGGCAGTTATTAGAAAAAAAACTATTAATTGCTGATTTATTAAAAATGACGTTTAGAGAAATTCAGTTATCTCAAAATCCTGATTGCCCCTTATGCGCACATCATCAATTTTTACAAAAGATTCACTATCCAACAAAACCTGCTCATTGTTCGAGCTTGGTCCATCACTCTATAACAGCAAAAGATATGCGTGATCTTTTAAAAAATCTCGGGGTTACTTTGGTTGATGTGCGTTCAATAGAAGAGCATGAAGCTTACAACATCGGAGGGAAGCCGTTACCTTTAACTGAATTACCCGAACGACTGACAGAATTAAATCCAAGTCACCTTATTATTTTATATTGCTATTCCAGCCAAAGAAGTATCCAGGCATTGAATATGCTACTCGACGCAGGCTTTGCTTCCGTTAAGTATCTAATGGGTGGTATAAGTTCTCTTTAAAAAGAGTCATGAAAAAACGTAATGAATTCTAAAGAGCCGATACACTTTTCAGATTATCTTAATATTGATAAAACAGTGCTCAGTGCGTTGGGGGTGTTTGATCCAATATTGAACTTTGATACGAAAGTTTTTGTCGAGCCGCTGTTGTTAAAAAATAGTGCTAGTGAAATCATTAGAAACTCATATTTGGACTTTGGACAAAAAGACATGAAAAGAGCCTCATGTCTTTTTGCGCGAAGGATCTCAGATTGTGCAAAATTCAGGAGATCCTTCGCGCGAAAAGACTGCGCTCAGGATGACGTGCTTGCTTCGTGTTCAGTGAAAACACTAAACTTATCCACAACCTGGGGAGTTACGTAATAACTTAGTTGTTCAAATACTGACTTATATTTGACAATAATACATTCAATATATTAGAATGATATTATTATTAGATTAAAAAACTCATTTAGGAACCTCAATGGCGTTTATAAAAGTTAAAAATCTTTCAATTAATTGGTGGCGTTGGCGCTAATAGCTAACTTTACTAATTTTTTATTGATTTAACTTTTTGAGATACACGCCATGAACATCGCACTTGAATCCCTTAATATTATAAACACCAATCAAACGATTACATCGTTCTCTATCCCATTGTTCATTATTTCTTCTTGGCCATTCGGCCAATTCTAACAAGATTCTATATTTATTTTTTTCTACATCTCTTGGTTAACAGAGATAAATCGCTACAGAATCGTTATGTAAAAGGAAGATATTATGGGCATTAAAAAAATAGGCGCTCTTATTTTAGTAATCGTCGTTATTGTAACAATCAGTCTCTTTTCCAGGTCTAAACAGTCCAACCTCCCCTTGATTGCTATCGCCAATTTGGGGCCCCACTCATCCCTTGATGCATCTATACAAGGTATTAAAAATGAATTAACAAAAAATGGTTTTATTGAACAAGAAAATATTCAATATGAAATAGTCGATGTTGGTTTTGATGCTTCGCTTATTCCGCAAATGATCACGAGTATTAAAAATCATCATCCTCGTGTATTAGTAACAATAACAACACCAGTAGCCCAGTACGCTAAAGGAACCATTAAAGATATCCCTTTGATTTACAGTGTTATCACCGATCCTGTGGCAGCAGGGTTAATTCAGAAATCCCATCAGCCTGAAGGAAATATGACGGGCAGCTCTGATAAACAAGATCTTAATTTGTTATTAGATTTTACTAAACAAGTTCTGGATCATCCATCGAGAATCGGCATTTTATACTCAACCGCAGAAGGAAATGACCTGGCTTTAGTTCACATGCTCAAACAGGCTGCTCTTACATCCCATATGCAAGTAGTTTCTGTACCAATCGATCAAACGCGCGATATTCCTATGGCCATGCAACAATTTAATCAGAAGGTCGATTTTATTTATGTGGGTGGAAGTGGCGCAATACAACCCGCACTACCTGTTATTGCATCTGAAAGTAGCAAAATGGGTATTCCCATTTTTAACGTGAATGAAGCTGCGGTCAAAGAAAATATGGTATTGGCAAGCTTTGGAGTCAATTATCACCAAGTAGGCGTTAATGCGGGAAAGCTCATAGTCGGTATTTTACAAGGGAAATCCATTGCATCACTTCCGCCTCAATATCCATCGACAAAAGATTATCAAGGATTTGTTAGCCAGAAAAATGCCGCTAAATTAGGCCTGCATCTGCCGGTAAATCTTCCTAACACGATTGTGGTGAAATAATTTATGTTAACTCTAACAAGTATCGGTAAAACATTTTTAGGCGGTTTTAAGCCGGTACTGACAAACATTAACCTTCATCTTAATCCAAATGATTTTTGTATGGTTATTGGTAGTAATGGATCAGGCAAGTCCACATTAATAAAAATTATTTCGGGTGAGTATGCATCAGACACAGGAAAAATCATCATTGAGGACGATGATTTAACAAACCAAGATCGAAGCCACGCGATTGCATCTGTCACTCAAGATGTGAATCAGGGTACGATTCCTGAAATGACTCTGCTCGAAAACATGACTCTGAGCTTATCTCGAACTAAAAAAACAGGTTTCTCCTTCTATCATCGCCGAGCAAACCAGGTTACCCAAAAAGTCAAAGCCTTAGGCATCGGTCTTGAACAGTATCTTGACACCCCATTAAGTCATTTATCTGGCGGCCAGCGTCAAATGGTTGCAACGATTATGGCAGTGACATCAAGACCTAAATTATTACTATTAGATGAACATACCTCGGCACTTGATCCCAGTACGCAACGAATGGTGATGGCATATACCGCAAAAGCAATAGCGGAACAACAACTGACGAGTCTAATGATTACGCATAATCTTGCAGATGCCATCCATTATGGAAATCGATTGATTATGCTTCATAAAGGCCAGATTGTATTTGACGTTTCGGGGAAAGAAAAATCATTTTTAAAAATGAATGAATTATTAGCTTTATTTCACATCTATGAAGACACTGTGTTACTGGAGGATCCATTATGACAATGGACTTTTTGTTAACCGGCTTACTTCAAAGCTTGATATTGGCGTTGGTTGCTTATGCCATTATGATTCCTTTTCGATTGCTCAATTTTCCTGATTTAACCCCAGAAGGCGCTTATCCATTAGGTGGTGCTGTTTGCACCAGTTTATTATTACTTCATGTTAATCCTTTACTCTCTGTAATTATTGCTAGCCTTTTTTCTGGGTTAATGGGAGTTGCTACGAGTCTTATTCATCTGAGGTTAAAAGTGAATACCTTACTTGCTGGAATTATTTTAAGCACAATGATGTACAGCGTGAATCTACGTTTGATGGGTAAACCCAATATTGCCTTATTTAATACAGCCTCCCTCTTCAGTCAAAGCAGTGCCTTGATAAACATTCTTTTTTTGCTGACCATCCTAATGGCATTGGTCTTGCCCTTGGCATTATTTTTACGAACAGAAATCGGTTTAAGATTACGTGCCGTGGGATTCAATCAAGCCTTTGCACGCAGACAGGGTGTTTCAGTCGCCAGCTATACGGTTTTAGGCTTATTTATAGCAGGTTGTTTCACCGGTGTAGCCGGAGGATTAATAGTCCAACTGCAATACTACATGGATATTGGCATGGGTATCGGTATTGTCATTCATGGACTTGCCGCATTAATGATTGGTGAGGCAATAATTAATAACAATACGATAAACAGGCAACTCCTAGCCCCGTTAATTGGTGCTTTAGTATATCAACAAATTCAAGGCCTTGTTCTTTTCATAGGACTGGCTCCTTCTGATCTTAAATTTTTTACTGGCAGCCTTGTTTTATTGGTTATTGGCCTGCAACGCGGGGCGAAACATGAAAATCATTGATATTACTCATGACCTATCTGAAACAACCTGTGGATTTCCTATAGAGCCAACTCCTGAATTTACAACAATTTGTGACATTGATAAAAATTGCCCCGTGCAGGTTAACAAAATTATCTTGTCAACCCATGCGGGTACTCATGTGGATGCTCCTCGCCATTATCATAAAGAGGGTATTTCGATCGACAAATTACCTTTAGAACCATTTATTGGCGCGTGCATAGTTATCGATGTGAGTCATATTGAGTCTTATTATTTAGAAGTGAGCGATATCGAACACCTGGAATTACGACCACGAGTTCTTTTTAAAACCAACTCATCAGCAATGCAACACTTATCGCTCTCAAAAGCTTGTGTGAACTACCTTGGAGAACGAGAGGTAATCTTGATTGGGACAGATACCATTTCAATTGATGCGATGACATCAAAAGATTTACCTGCTCATCATGCATGCCATGCCTATTCTATTCAAATTATGGAGTTCTTAAAGCTCAGTACTGTTTCGCCTGGTTTTTATACTCTAATTGGTTTTCCTTTAAAATTAACTGGATTAGACGCATCGCCCGTAAGAGCCGTTTTACTACCTGAAGGAACTTATTCATGAGAAAAAAAGACTTTCTTTTACCCCCAGAGCAAATTTATATGTGTGGTCATTCGTTAGGTCCGATGTCTAAGTTAGCTAAGTTGCAGATCGAGCAAGTCATGCAGGCATGGAGTACTGAAGCTGTAAAAGCATGGAATACAGATGCTTGGATTGATTTACCTTACCAGGTGGCTGCAAGAATAGCGCCTTTCATTGGCTCTGATGCTAAAGATATTGTGATAGGTGACTCGACATCGGTGAATTTATTTAAAGTGTTGATGGGGGCTTTAAAAATTAATCGTAAGCGCAATGTCATTCTTACCAGCGATGATAATTTTCCGGCGGATAGTTATATTGCTCAAGGTATTCAAGCATTTAATAGGGACATTACGCTCAAAACTGTTTCTCGAGAATCTTTGCTTGAAAATCTTAACGAGCAAGTGGCGGTATTGATGTTAACTCATGTCAACTATCGCGATGCGAGCACCTATGATCTCCACCATATAACGGCTATGGCCCATCAACACGGCACTTTAACCATATGGGATTTGAGCCATAGCGTGGGTGCTTTGCCACTTGATCTTCAGGGATCCAATGCTGATTTTGCCGTGGGGTGTACTTATAAATACCTTAACGGTGGGCCTGGTGCACCCGCATTTATTTATAGTCATAAGCGACACCATGATGAATTAATAAGCCCTATTTATGGTTGGATGGGCCATGAAACGCCGTTTGCTTTTGATCCAGTTTTTCAAGCGCGCAGTGTGGCTCAATTTATTAGCGGAACACCCTATGTGGTCAGTTTAAAAGCCTTAGAAGGCGCGTTAAAGAGTATTGATGGCCTTGATATAGCTGCCTTGCGCGCACAGAGTTTGCAGTATTCCATGACATTAATCCAAGCGTTACAAGCATTGGGACTACATGTGCTCACCCCATTAAATGACACGCGCGGAGGGCATGTTGCGTTCATTCATGAGGAAGGCCATGGGCTAGCTCGTGCGTTAATTGATTATGGCGTCATTGTTGATTATCGCAACCCGGGATTAATACGTATTTGTGTTAATCCATTGTATTTAGATTTAGCAGACATACACCAATGCATTGACCATTTACGCCATATTCTTGATGCCAAGATTTATCAAGCATCTCAATATCAGCAAGCAGTAAAGGTGACTTAAAATGACCATTTATTTAGACACATTAATTGCCAGAAAGAATCTGACTCGCCATGAGAGCTATGCCTTATTCTTGCAAATGGCAACTTATCCTCTGTTGCAGCAGGCGGATATTTTAAGCGCATTGGCTAAAAAAAAGGAAACGGCGGAAGAGCTTCTCGGTGCCATGGAAGCCTTGCTAGAACACTCAGTCTCAATTGATTACCCTCATGAAGTGGTTGATATTGTAGGTACCGGCGGCGATGGTCTTAAAACATTTAATATTTCCACTGCTGCAAGTTTAGTTGTGGCCAGTTGTGGCGTTACTGTTGCAAAGCATGGTGGAAAACGTGTCACCAGCCTGTCTGGAAGTACTGATGTGCTAGCAGCATTAGGAGTTCCCATGCCGCGGACTTCTGATGCGAGTATAACGCTGCTTAAAACGCAGGGTTATGCCTATTTATGGGCCCCTTTATTTAACCCGTTGTTAAGCGCATTCGTTGAGGTGCGTAAACAATTGGGAATACCGACAATATTGAATACTTTAGGAGCGTTGATTAATCCGATACGTCCGAAACGTCAGGTGCTTGGTGTCTATAAGCAGCACCTTCTTCCAATTATTGCTCAGGTATTAAAAGCCTCGGGTTTGCATCATGCATTGGTGGTACATTCTGAAGATGGATTAGATGAATTCAGCATGAGCGCACCTACGCATGTTGCAGAACTTCGGCATGGCTTAATAACCGAATATCAGATTACGCCGGAGGAAGTTGGCTTAAAATCCGCACCTTTACAGGATATTGTGGGTGGAAATAGTACTGAAAATGCCAATATTATTCGCGATCTATTTTCAGGAAAAATAAACGATGCCAAGTTGGATATCGTTCTTTTAAACAGTGCTGCTGGGCTTTTAGTAGCAAATCAGGTTGCCACATTAAAAGAAGGGGTTGAGCTAGCACGATCGGCGATTGCATCGGGACGTACGGCGGCTTTTTTACACACACTCCAAAGTACATCAATAAGAGGACAATCATGAACAATTTTATTCAAACGATTAAAGCCAGTGTGCGTTCCAGAGCCGATTCTATTCAAATTGAAGCTAATTTAACGCGTAATACTTTAAATTTTTGTGACATATTCCAATCATCAACAATCCCTGCAATTATTGCTGAAATCAAATTTGCCAGTCCTTCACGCGGCAGAATTTATCAAGGAAATCTCTCACCAGTCACCATTGCCGGGGATTATTTATCTCATGGTGCATCGGCCTTGTCTATCCTTACTGAGCCGGAATACTTTCAAGGAAACATTGAGAGTATTCGAGCGGTACGTCAGGCTTATCCAGAAGCCCATATTTTGCTAAAAGATTTTGTTTTGAGTAAAGCACAAATCGCACAAGGATTACTTTATGGTGCAAATGCTCTGATTTTAATTGTGGCTTTTTTAAATCCAAAACTTCTGAAATCGCTTTATGATTATACGCTAAGCCTGGGGCTAACTCCTTTGATTGAAGTTCATGATTTAGCTGAATTAGAGATAGCACTTGCACTTAAACCAAAGCTTATAGGCATCAACCATCGTAATTTAAGCACATTAACTATCGATCTAGACATTTCAGACACTTTAATTAAATCCATTCCCAACGATGTTTTTGTCATTGCCGAAAGTGGCATTGAGACAAAAGCTGATTTAAATACAATGGTGAGTCGTGGAGTAGATGGGTGTTTAATCGGCTCCTGTTTCATGAAAGAGATATACCCAGGGCATGCCTTACAGCAACTTCTTGAAGATAATGATGAAAATTAAAATCTGTGGATTAACAAATCTCGAAGACGCCGAGCATTGCGAACAACTCGGTGCTTGGGCGCTAGGATTTAATTTTTACCCTAAATCGCCCCGCTGTATTTCAAAAACCGCTGCCAAAGAAATAATTAATGCATTGCCCAAGTCAATTCTGAAAGTGGGCATTTATATTAATGAATCTTATGACACGCTGTTGCAGTATATTGACGACCTTGGCTTGGATCTGGTGCAAGTGTACGCACCATTGAACGATGCGCCAAGTTCATTTAAAGATCGGGTAATTTTGTCATTACAAGCGGCTACAAAAAGCGATTTGCCACCTGCTTCGATTTTGAGCTCTTACCGTTATGTCTTACTGGATGCGCCTAAAATTGATAATGATGACTTGCTGGGTGGAACGGGTAGACGGGCCAATTGGGCATTGGCTGAAACTATGGCCAGAGAATACCCATTAATCTTGGCAGGTGGAATAAATGCAACTAATGTAAGAGATGCCATTCAAGCAGTAAACCCTTATGCGGTAGATCTTGCTAGTGGCGTGGAGCAGACACCTGGTATCAAAGATAAATCACAGATTAACCGTTTATTTGAGGAGTGCACACATGACAACTAAGAAAGGCTATTTTGGCGATTATGGTGGCTGTTTTGCACCTGAGACACTTATGGCACCACTTGCAGAGCTTGAGGATGCTTATACTGCTTTAAAAAATGATCCGATATTTCAGCAGGAGCTGCAAGGGTATCTTAAAACGTTTGTTGGGCGGCCAACGCCACTCTATTTTGCTTCAAGATTATCCAATTATCTTAATGGAGCAACGATCTATCTCAAACGTGAAGATCTGACCCATACCGGTGCTCATAAAATTAATAACACCATCGGCCAAGGATTACTGGCGAAATTCATGGGTAAAACACGCTTAATTGCAGAAACCGGCGCAGGTCAGCACGGTGTTGCGACAGCAACAGTCGCAAGTTTACTCGGTATGGAATGTGTAGTGTACATGGGCGAAGTCGATATGATGCGTCAACGTCTTAATGTGGTACGCATGCAGTGTTTGGGCGCAGAAGTGCGTGCGGTTCGAACTGGCTCAAAAACCTTAAAAGATGCCACTTCCGAGGCGATGAGAGACTGGGTTGCTAATGTTAAAGACACTTATTATGTTCTAGGATCTGCTTTGGGTCCACATCCTTATCCGACGATCGTTCGGGATTTTCAGCAAGTCATTGGCATTGAGTCACGGCGACAAGTTATTGAACTCATAGGGAAGCTTCCTGATGAATTAGTCGCTTGTGTTGGTGGGGGAAGTAATGCCATTGGTTTGTTTTATCCTTTTCTAGACGATACCGCTGTCAAAATGACTGGTGTTGAAGCGGGTGGAACGGGAAATGCTTTAGGCCAACATGCGGCACGATTTTTAAATGGTCGTATTGGCGTGTTGCAAGGAACAAAGAGTTATTTGTTACAAGATGATCAGGGGCAAGTCGCGAATACGCACAGTATTTCGGCTGGTCTTGATTATCCCAGCGTTGGTCCCGAACATGCCTTTTTACATGATATAAAACGGGTGGAATATACCAATGCCCGCGATGAGGAGGCCATTAAGGCAGCGTTTTTACTAGCTCGAGTAGAGGGCATTATCCCTGCACTAGAAAGTGCCCATGCTATTGCTTACGCCATACGACGCGCACCAGATTTACCAAAAGATTATCATATGTTGATTGGTTTATCAGGTCGTGGGGATAAAGATGTAGAAACCTTAAGTCATTATCTGGAACAGGAGATGGTTCATGATTAAACAAGCCTTTGAGTCAAAAAAAACAGTATTCATACCTTTTATTATGGCGGGTCATCCAACATTAGAAGAGTCTAAACAGGCTATTATTGCCTTGTCAGAAGCAGGTGCCAATATCATTGAACTTGGCGTACCTTTTTCAGATCCTGTAGCAGATGGTCCAGTTAATCAACGCGCTGCTGAAATTGCATTAAAGCAAGGGACAGCACTTGATAGTATATTTGCAATGGTCCAAGAGCTTCGTTCACAAGGGTGTCACACGCCTATATTATTATTCACTTATTTAAATCCCATTCTGGCCTTAGGGGCAGAATTGTTCGCGATAAAAGCTAAAGAGGCAGGTATTCAGGGAGTGCTTGTTGTTGATTTACCACCTGAAGAAGGTCAGGATTTTTACATGACTCTTAAGCAAACTGGCCTGGAAATCGTCTTGCTTGCCTCACCCACAACCGATCCTCAACGGTTTAGCCTTTACAAACAACTTAATCCGAGCTTTTTGTATTACATATCGCGATTAGCCGTTACTGGTATGCAATCTGCTCTTTCAGATAATTTAAAAGCTGACGTTCTGTCCTTACGAACTCATTTCCCAAATACTAAAATTGCGATAGGGTTTGGAATTTCAAATGATGAACAAGCAGCTGCTGTCGCAGAATTTGCCGATGGTGTTATTATCGGAAGCCTACTGGTCAATTCACTAGAACAAGATGGACTCGGAAGTTTTAAGGCGTTGGCAAAAACACTTTGCGAAGCAATTTCGAAAAAATACGCGTAGTGCTTAATGTAAAAAAAGGCATAACCTGGCTTCATTAATTCATCATAAATTTATGGTGAGTTGCACAAATCTTTCAACACAACATTTTGTTATCCACAATGGTTCAAGTGGCAGAGTTTGCCGCAGTTATCGAAACAATGTTGACAAACTATATGACCCCAACCACAGTCGCTCATAGCAAAGGAACCATACACCTATTAGCACAAAATATGACCGAGTGCTCGCCAATGCCTGCGAGTAAGCTTGAGGCTAAATTGTAGATATTGAGGATGGTTCTGCTACAATGCTGTCAATTCATTGACTACCAAATTACATGATTAGCAAAGATAAATGGGATAAATTGGCTGAGTGGATGGTAAAACTTCATATCAATGAAGCTTCCCTCATCGAAAAATTTATCCTAGGCAGTGGTAGCGGTGGACAAAAACTGCATAAGACTGCGTCAACAGTCTATTTAAAACATTTGTTATCTGGTGTGGAAGTAAAATGTCAGGAATCAAGAAGCCGTGAAGATAACCGGTATTTTGCAAGAGAACGGCTTTGTGAAAAATTACATTCAATATTGAGCGATGAAAAAACAAAAGCGCAGCAAAAAATTGAAAAAATAAAACGCCAAAAGAAGCGGCGCTCAAGACGATCCACGCAAAAAATGTTGGATAAAAAATCCAAACTGGGTCAGCTTAAGATAATGCGAAAAAAACCCGCATCTTTTGATTAACTTATGCCTTAGGGATCTCAAATTTAATAATATACCCATAATGGTAGAACGTAGGGTGGGCAAAGCGGTAGCGTGCCCACCCGTTTTGAAGGTAGCTCTCGTCGTGCAGAACGCGCCATGGGTTGGTGCAGAGATACGGTTGAAACAGGCATCAATGAATTACGAAGTGGAATTCGATGTCTTGATGATTATTCAGGCCGAGGAAACAAGCGTACTGAAAACAA
>JAUYQG010000175.1 GCA_030695645.1 Legionellaceae bacterium | reverse complement strand
CAGATATACATCGGTTCAATTTGATGAATGGATCCCGGACATTAAGTGCGGCTAAGGCTCGCAAGCTCGCCAAGCTGCACTACATTCCGGGACGACAGTAACGGGAGTAGGCAGTTGACTTCACTTCAGTTTGAGCTCACCCAAATTTCATATATTGCCGAAACACGCAAGAAGCCTTCTTGAAAAGATTTGCAAGGCACGGCACTATTTGGAAACAGTAATTGTTTTAGTCTAAGTTTTGTCATTTTTGTTTTTCACGCAAGCGACATCATTAAATTCCATTTCAAAATCTTTAATGGCGTCTAATATGGTGCGCCATTTAGGAATCAGACCAAAAAACATGTCTTTCATCAAATTAAAATCTTTTTCCAGATCATCGAGAAGAGATAATGGAGGTGAGAGTTGTAGGCTCCCCTTTTGAGCTGAACCATAATTAGCCCAAGCGGACGAAAAATATATACTTTTATGCGCTGCAACTCTGTCTAACAATGCCGCTTCACGGATTGCATCTGTCTTGATGTTTGAGTTTAAAAGGCAGAAAAAATCATAATAGTGTCTGGAGATTCGCGGTGGTAATTTTTTATGGTGAGGTAAATGTGCATATTGGTGAAGAATGGTTGCTTTTTCCCAAAAGGTACGTTTTGCATCGAGGACTTTAATCCAAACTTCCGGTTCGCTGACTTTTTCTTTAAGTACGCTTTTTGCATAGCTTTGGACTTTATGGTGGCTCACTGGCCAATGATCAGAACGTGCGCCTAACTCAATTTTTACGGATGGACGAATATATGCATTCTTTGCTGTTGTACTTGGATACTCAAATTGCAGAGTTTGGCCATCAGGATCATTAATATCAACGTTAAGGTGCCATCCAACAAGGGTTTCTAGTTTTTCTGATATTGCAATTCTTAACGTTTCAATAAGCGTATTTTGAACATAATGAGAACATGTAATGGATAAGTTCTCTAAAATCACGCGTTGCTTTTTTTTTGACATCGCTTTTTCTGGATCGTTCGCATTATTAAATCCAAAAAATTCTTTCTCAATGGAGAGGTCAACATCTTCGGAAAATCGCTGAATGACATCATATACTTTTGATAATGACGTTCCGCCTTTGAACGTCAGATGCTCCTTTAAATCAGCAAGAGAAAATAGTCTCTCTAATATCCATACAACCCAAAAGTCTTTTTCGATGATTTCAAAGGGGATAGCTGATTGATCTACTGTTGCGTCAAAAAATGATTCACGATCTGCTACCGAAAGCAGGTGCAACTCTGTCATAGTACGTCATCCATTAAATTAAAAAGTAACGTGCGAATCCATTGGGGCGCATATTTCAAATTGTTAATGAGATCATTTTTGCTTGTCCCCTCTAGAAATTTTTTTGTTTTAGCTCTAGCAACATTGCTGATGTTTTCTTTACCTATATTTCTAATCCCTTGAATCACAAGACCAACTCTAGTACCGGCAGGATACATGTTTTTTTCTGTTGTTGTTCTGAACAAAATTTCTTGCTTACCTATTTTAAGTTTTTTCGAAGGCCCATTCGTTAAAAACACAATACGTCCTGGTACTTGTTCTGATAAGCCGATCAGATTTGCCGCATAAGCACCCGTTGGTTGAATTTGAATCCCGTTTTTTTCTGCGATTGCCTTTGCAACGTCTTCTGCTTTAGGAAGGAGAGTACCTAATATTTGATGCTCTCGTGGATAATCATATATACCTTGCGCAAGTCGTCGAATCACGTGATCTTTTTCAAGACGTGATAAAGCGCTTCGTACACCAGTGTCACTATCTAAATCAAGAAAATGTTTTGGTGTGAAGCACCAACCTCTACCATGTTCAATAATTCTGTTTTTTACGGCATTAACAATAGACGTAGTCATAATTTATCATCCTATTTTGCCACAAAATATACTAAGTTTTTGTGGCAAAGTCTAGAGATTTGTAACAGTTCCTCAAACTGACGGAGTCGTACAAATAAGACCGTGAATACACTCCGCCCACTTCTCTAGCGCCTTCTTTCGTTGTGGCAACATGTCATTTTATTATACGTTGCCATAATCATCGGCATTTTATGCCCCCCAAATTTTCAATTACGACAAGATTAATATTCAGTGATTCACCCAATTGAGTTGTGTATTACTGAAACACGTAATAATCCTTTCTGAAAAGATTTACAAGGCGTCGCACTACTTGGAAACAAGAATTTTTTTGATCTGAATTTTATCATTTTTATTTTTCATGCAAGAGATATCAAAATGGTACCACATAATTTAGGATGCAAGACACTTTGACGAATCGGTACCAAGACTGGTACCAAAAAACAGAAATCTAAAACATTTTAATTCGTAACTCATTGATTCTATTGGTCGGGACGGAAGGATTTGAACCTTCGACCACTAGCACCCCATGCTCAAAGCTACGCTATTTCAGTTAAGCTCACTTACATTCAGTTATAACCTACACACCTTGATAACACTGAGTAAAAAGCATATCATGCTAGTCAATTAGGATCAAGGATATACCAAGCCAGCACAAAAAAAAGTACCCTCTTAAGTACCCACTGGCTGCTTAAAAAATAAAGGCGCTACCTATAATGATAAGATTCACTGACACTTACATTAAAAATTTAAAACCCAAAGAAAAGCGTGACGAAAAATACGAAGGTGGTGGCTTTGGTATTTTTATCTACCCGTCTGGCTCTAAAACTTGGATATACCGATATAAAATCGATAATAAAAAAGACTATATCATCATGGGGCATTACCCTTCTATGAATCTAGCTGAAGCCCGTAAAACATTTCATGAGCTAAGGGAGTTACGGCGCAGCGGTCAAAACCCAAAGCAAATGATGCGACAACAAAAAGCACAAGAAAAAATAACCGTTAAACAACTGGTTTTGAGTTGGTATACCAATTACATCGAACGTCATCGCAAACAGCCCTTACAAATAAAACAACATATTGAAGCAGACATTATTCCCTTGCTTGGCGATTACCTCATTGAATCCCTAGAAACAAGGGATATATCTCAAGCACTCGACCAGATTGTAAAACGAGGCTCTCCTGTGCACGCCAATAAAGTATTGAGTACATTAAAACAAGCATTCAATTACGCAGTCAGTCGTGGTGAACTAAAACTTAATTCTGCCGCCAACATTAGATCGCGCGATATCGGTGGTCTTGAAAAACCGCGTGAACGCTACTTATCGCCTGATGAAATCAAAACGTTATGGTTATTTCTAGATGGCAACAACAATAAAATATCACTACAAATTATCAACGCAATTAAAATTTTGTTACTTACAGGGGTTAGAACAGGCGAGCTCTGGGGCGCAAAATGGCCTGAATTTGATTTTGAAAATAGCCTTTGGTCTATTCCACCAGAAAATACTAAAACAAATCTTACCATGCGCGTTCATTTAACTTCTCAAGTAAAATCGTTATTACAAGAACTTCATAACTGCACCGTTAGTGAATATGTCCTCAGTGGTGCTGACGGCCTAAAACAACTCAGTGATCGAGCGTTACCTAAAGCCGTCAAGCGAATGCAAGAGCGTGTGGACATTCCTCACTGGACAACGCATGATCTGCGTCGGACTTTTGCAACCCAATTAGGTCAAACGTTACAAGTTGATCCAGTGGTCATTGAGAAATGCTTAGGGCATAAAATGCCAAAAATCATGGCAACGTATAATAAAAATGAAATGTTACCTCAGCGTAAGGTTGCACTTGAGCAATGGAGTGATTTTGTAGCTCAGTTGGTCTATGAACAAAAAAATTGCTTGGGACGATCGGAGCTTATAAGGGAACATTGCAATCTTGAGGTGGAAGCATGACAACAGAATTAATCCTCAGTAATAACGAGCTACAAAAGAAAATTCATATTATTCGCGGCGCACAAGTCATGTTAGACCGAGATCTGGCAGAGCTCTATGAGGTAAAGCCCATTCGTCTCAGAGAACAGGTAAAACGAAATAGTAAGCGTTTCCCAGAAGATTTCATGTTCCAGCTCACAATGGATGAAGTTGAAATCATGGTATCGCAAAATGCGATACCTTCCAAACAGTATCTTGGAGGAACTTTGCCCTATGTCTTTACAGAACAAGGCGTTGCCGCTATATCAGGAATACTCACAAGTGATAGAGCTATCGCTGTTAACATCAGTATTATGCGTACTTTTGTGGAAATGCGCCGATTTCTTGCTAATAATAGCGAATTATTTAAACGCTTGGATACATTGGAACAACGCCAAGTGAAGCATGAGATAAAAACCACCGAGCAATTTGATAAAGTTTTTGATGCCTTAGAGGACAAAAATCAGACAATCACTCAAGGGATATTTTTCGACGGCCAGATGTTTGATGCTTATGTTTTTATAAACGATTTATTCAGACAGGCAAAGCGATCCATTATTCTTATCGACAATTATATCGATGATAGCGTGTTGATGCAGCTGACTAAACGCCCACGAGGGGTTAGTGCCACTATTCTCACGAAGTCCGTGAGCAAGGATCTTACACAAGATTTAAAAAAACATAATGCACAATATCCACCTATTGTCATCCATGAATTTGCCTCCTCCCATGATCGTTTCTTGATTATAGACGGTGAAACGGTCTACCACATTGGTGCATCGCTTAAAGATCTTGGTAAAAAATGGTTTGCTTTCTCGCGTATGGATGCAACTGCACTGACCATTATGGGGCGCATTGATGTCTTGTTAAAACAAACGATAGGCCATTCAGGTTCTAACTGAGCCCGCTCAAGACGTTATTCTTCGTGTAATTTCGACAAACATGGGCCATGCTGCGCAACTTTGCCAGTACTAGACAAACAATTATTGGCTTAGCAGCCTTTTTATTCATGATTTAACTGGCTATCTATCAAATCAATAAATTCACTCATACTACACGAGTCACCACCGCATTGTTCAATGGATATCGGCTTCTGATCGTAAGTTATACGGATTTCGTAATTGGAAGAGCCCATATCAAATAATGAATAATTAATCGATGAGGCATAAGGAGGATTATCATCGATTGTTTGACCTAATAGTTTAAGTTGCGCAACGAGGGTTGAATCATGCGCTACAAATAACAAATATTTTAATGGTCGATTTTGTTCTGTTGCTAAATTTAATTCTCGCTTAATTGTTTGCGCTAACTCACCTCCCGCAGCTATTGCCAATTTTGGATGATTAGCAATATTAAGCAAGGCCCATTTACCTGCATCAATAATCATGTCAGCATCTTTTTCTTGTATGCCCGCTGGAGGCGGTATGTTGTATAAACGCTCGATGAAGAGACGATCACTAACATGAATCAAGTCAAACAAATTGTTGATTTGGATCCCAATAGCTTTGCTCCACACAGAATAATTTGGTTTTAGCGATAAATCTTTTTGAATCCAGTCCGGACTGCTAAAAATGTAAGTTTCCAATAATTGTTTGTACATCTCTTTGTCGTGATTTGGCAACAAAAGACTGTCTTGATCACGAGGAACAGTATTGATAGGGATAGGTTGCAATCCTGAAGGCAAAGCTCGGGAGTCATTCAATGATGGCCCCGTTCCTAAAGGATAAAGTCCAAACAAAATGGATTGAGCACTCATCATCGTTCTTGCAATACCAGAGGAGCGAACACTCATAGAGTTTGTGTCATAATGTTTGGGCAATAGTTGATATTCACTCACATAACGTTGACGTAATATTTTTCCAAGATCATATTCTTGACGCATACCAATAGGTGTTAATTGCCCCACTCCTTGTGGCCAAATTTTTTCCATCTCAGGTGATGCAATCAAAGGAGTCCTATCGCCATGACGTACAATATCAATTGCAAAGACCAGTTTTCCTTGGGCAAATGTACATGAGCATACGACAATCCCAAACACAACAGATAAAAAATATTTTAACATGATAAAACTCAGTAGACTTGGAAATGAGCAGAACTATATCTGAGCTTGCTTTCCAACGAAATGGCTCGTATTTTATCTGTTAATAAATCAGTAATCAAATTGAAAGGTGCTCTTGGACAACAACTTTGCCAGTGAACTTTCCACTACCTTGCTTTTTTCCTAGGCCAGCTCATTTGCCGCTTACGAGATATACTTAAAAAATAAAACGGTTATCTACAATGAGGAATGATGATGTCAAATAAGACCGTATTCATATTAATTGGCCCAAAGGGCAGTGGCAAAAGTCACGTTGGTACTATTGTTGAAAAATATTTTGGGATCCATTTCTTGAATGTTGATAAGCTGGGATTAGAAAATATTCCGAAATCAAAATTGCTTGGTGAGGAGCTGATTAGAGAGGGGTTTCACTTTGAGGAAGCCAAAATTGCTGAAATTCTCCAAACGGAAGATTCGGTTATATTTGAGAACACGGGTGCTCACGCCTATTTTTTTGTCATGTTGGAACGGTTGCATTCTAGTTATGAGATTAAACTAATTCGTGTCTCTGCTCCGCTGGATAAATGTCGCGAGCGAATAGCTAAAAGAGACCAAACGAAAAACATTCTCGTATCTAAAGAGTTGATTCAATCCATCAATGAACGTGCACTAAAGGTTCAGCTGCCATGGGATTTAGAATTGGATAATTCGGGTGATATGACTGAAGTAGCAATTGTGGCAGCTTTTCAGAGTAAATTTACTTCCTTTAAGATTTAGTTTTCAATTAAGACATTTTGTCTCAAGCGCGCAACGAAATCAGTGCGCTTTATTATAAAGATGACGCATTCTATCATATAAATACTGGGTAAAATAAACATCTAAAATGAGGCCTAAAAACCAATAACACACACACCTTTCGCATGACAACACTATGCATTTATCTATTTGATTTTAATGTTATTTTTATGCGATCATAGAAAATTTGAATTGAAATGGACGGTGAACGCATGGTGAAAGCATTGATGTACAACAATTCATTGATTATTAAATATTTTTTGAAAAAATTTCACCATTATTACACCGTAAATTCACCATCATATTTATTTTAGACTCAACTTTTTCATCAAAAGTATTCTCTTGAGATTAGTTTTAGCATCCGGCCAAACTAACCTGTTAACAGACAGGGTTTATTCGAATAGCCTTTTTGCAATTCGTCAACACAGAGCAAAATATTAGTGCGAAAATGAACTATAATAAAATCATGAAATCCATATAATTGGTGTATAAGTGGGCTACCCATCAGAATTTTACTATCGTCAAACAAAAAGTGCTGTGCATTATTGGGAAATACCTATTGGTACCCCCGATTTTAATCGCTTAATCCAAGGTAAGTCGTCCTATTGGCGCAATCCATCGGCACGTCGAGATAAAAAACAAAAAAAACTGATTCTTGCTGATTGGACAGCATACAACTGGTCCTGGGATAAAATCGACGCAGTAAAAAATGCTATTGCTCGCATGATAGATGAAGGATTCATTTTTTATGTCTGGCAAGATGGACAACTCGAACCACTTGGAAAAGATGAACTGGATCGCCTAGAAAGAGATGATGTTCGTCGCTCAATGACACCAGCTTATAATAAAGAAATTATTGATGCCGCAATTAAACATAACATTACAAGCTCTGAGATTCATGTTTTAGATGATTATTGGTTGCAACATATCTTAAAAATAGACGGCCAACCTTTGTTGCCGCGCCATCTTAAGTTAGATGATATGGAAATGTTGTTTCCATGCGGTTTACGTGAATGGCGAGATAAGCTATTGGATATCGAACTACAATCTAAACCACCACTTGAGTTATATATTAACAATAAATCAGGTTTTGATAGCCATCCTTTTGAGGTTGTTTTAATAGATGAACTACCCAATGTTAGGATGGAGAATAGAATTACAAAAATGCTGATCAGAGAAAAACATTTTATAACTCAGTTGACATCGGATGTTAGAGGTGCCGTTAATACTCAAGATAAAGTTCCATTTCAATTCTCACAACTTCAAGGTATTGAGAATATTCAATTTCAAGACATTAGTTTATCTTATATTGAAACACTAATTAAAGAGACTCCCGCACTGACTTCGCTTTCATTGATTGATATTTATTTAGACAAAGAATTTGATTTCAATGTCGAGCTTCTTAGAAAGATAAAATCGTTTCAATTTCGCTCTAGGGATTCAAAAATACCATTAGATTTATATTTATCAAATATGCCGAATATAAATCATCTTGAAATATTTACAGCACCAGAGAATTTTATTATTCCTCCAAACAGCCTTATTCATCTCACTGATTTCAAAATACACTGCCCAACAAAACAAGAATGTATATATGCTATATGTGCAGCTGCACCCAATTTAAAAAAAATCAAAATTTCAAGTATTGGATCGGGCTACAACTCACAACCTATAATTTTTAATTTAGGTAATTTTAACAACCTTGAAGAAATTGAGATTATAGATACCCTTCAGGTACCAGATAAAACACTACGATCACTTCTTGAAAGCACGCCAAAATTAAAAAAATTAATAATAAAAGGTGCTTTCGTCTCACGTTTAGAGAATCTTTTACTTACACCAGACAGTTTAGTAAATCTTGAGGAAATTGATTTATCCCATGCATCAATCACAGTTGATTGCTTAATAAACCTCATAACAGCATCACCGAAACTAAAAAAACTTAATTTATCTAACACTAAGATCATTGAAGCTAAAACGCCATTAAAAAAAGCATTTATGTTTCAACCTAGGAGTCTTGCATTACTCAATGAAATCAATTTTTCGAATCATGAAATCATATTTCCAAAATTGAGTACAAAACCAAAGAATGACCATGCTTCGGATTCTGAAGAGGAAATTATATCGAGTACTCCAATAGACCCAACTGACGCGCGCGCGTTCATAATTAGGGCATTTCAAACCGCAGCACCCAATTTAAAAAAATGTATAACTGAAGAAAAACCGACTAATCCCCGCTATTTACCGCAAAAAAAGGAAAAGGCTGTAAAACCTTATAGTTATTATCTATCTAAATCTAATGCTAGCGTCATGGGGTCGCGAGCAAACGCTCAAAGTGGAATCCATGGAAGTCAATTACTAGAGTCACATCGCGATGACGTTGACAAGCTTAACACTTCGTTAAACACTCAAAGTCGAAATACGATCACCAATGTTGTTGCAAAGCTAGATGCCGATACAAGCTATGTCCCAGATAAAGAAATCAACTTAACCCGCATTTTCTATTCAACAGGTCATAATCCCCATCCACAAGTCAGCCATTATCGTTTAGGTATTTATGATGCGATTCAAATCAATCCTGATATCTGTTCAGAACGTGATGCATTTAACTTATTACATCGAAGCCACTCCCAATTAGTAGCTTGCAATCCTATCAAATCCGATATCGATGTTCATCAACTCGTTCAAAGCATGGATAGTATACCGAATCATCAATACGTTTATGGTAAACAAGCCCTATCATTAACCCGCAATTGGCAGCCAATTGCCTCTCTTTCCGCGGGAGAAGAAATGACCTGTTTTCATGTGGATCCACCTCATGCTGCCATTGAGATTCAACGCTCAGACCACGATAACCTCTATTACATTCGTGGTCTGACAGGTAATCAAAAGATTCACCTGGATTTTATCTTGAGCGTACCTGAAAAAAAAATACCGTTACCGACTGAAATTCGAGAATTGGTGGAGAAATTCAACCATTTTGGCGAGGGAAAATTAGACATAGACTCCTCGAGAGCTACAGGGCAGGATTATCTCAATGCGATGATAGAAGAAGAAAAAGGTGCTTGTCGTCATCGTGCCGTTGCGTTTAAAGCAGAAATGCAGCGTTTGTACCCCGATGTTCCAACACGCATTATTACTAACGATTGCCATGCATTTGCTGAAATTCAAATTAATGACCAATGGGTCACATGCCAACTCGGTGGGTATGAAGCCAAATTAACCATTCAAGAAACCAATCATCCTGAAAAAAAAGCCGGTGAAGTATCAAGCGTCACACAGGTAATGTTACCCAATAATGGTGAAGCAGTTGAAATAGGCAGCACAAAATATTATCAGAGCCAACTCGAGACCTGGCAAAGCACGAAACGCTTAACCGATACTTATAAAGAATATTGCCAACAATGTTTGCTACCTGGAAAGGTTAAAAAACGGCTGATTAAATTAGATTCCACCACCAATGTGGATGCCATGCGATTTGCCTTACAAGACTATTGCCTTAACGAGTCCAAACGCCCTTTTTTTTATATCAATTCACCTGATGATTTTGCTTGCTCAGCTCCTTTTGTGAAGCGTCATGACAATGATACGGGTGAACTAAAAAAAGGGCCTGGCGGTCCTTTACATGATTTTTTAGTAGCCTCTCGTGAATCAAGTTCTCCACCCATCTTACTGATTAATTATGATAATTTTGAAGCCGAAGATATCGTTCGAATCAATAACTTATTAGACAAAGAACGACGAGCTGATGGCACACCATTACCCGAAGATGCAATCGTCATTGGTCTTATCAATGTGAATAAGCCTGATTGCTATCAAGGCTCCGACTTTTATTCCCGATTTGATGAAAAAGAAACATGTCCCTTGTCTGATGAAGAATTAGCGAAGGCAGTGCCATTAATACCTATTGCACCAGAATCAAGAAAAACAGAAGATACTCCCGTCATTAATTTGTATCATGCGCTAGATTGGAAAGAAAGATTATTAGGTCGTTGGGAGATTAATCAAGGGATTCTTCGATTTAAAAAGGGTGCGTTGGTTACGGCATTTGAACAACAAGTCACAACAATTGAAATTAAGAATGGGTTGATGGATGATCCAGAGTTTCAGCGTTTTTGGCGAGAAGCTCGACTTTGTGGATATATTGAATCTGCCGGGCAAAGGATCCCCATTCCAGATGACTTTCAATTTATTTCTAGTGAAGGCTATGATTGGTCCACCTTGAAACAAAGCATCGTTGGTATTGAATGGGGCTTATCACCCAACGGTGTTGTGCTAAATCCAACGCGTTTAGGTACGTTTTTTAATCGTTATGACTGCAATAATGATACGCTTGCTCTCATAACAATAGATGGGGTTATTCCCACATTTGCCAATCAAATACTCACTCTCAATGTAACTCGCACACTGAGTGATGACGAGTGGGCTATGATTTTAGATGCGTGCCAATCACCACATCACCCTCATGTAAAGCTTCACTTACATTGTGCACCAGGCGTAAAATTACCAGAAGCATTTATAGCCTCAAAAGAACCGTCACCAGGCCCGTTAGTTTCTTGGGATGAAAGCGTTGAACAAGCTACCCAGATCATTGTGAGCACAGACATTGATACCACGCTTGCAACACTGACTCAAGTTGAAAGTCCCAATGACATTATCATCGATGTTTCAGAATGTAGCCCATCGGATTTATTGACGCGAATTAATGGCAAACTAAATGATGTAGATCCACCGCGGCTTGAGTTTAAAAAAAATATTGGAATTGTAAGACGCACACTAATGCCTGATGAAAAGCCTGAAAAACGCATCATTTTAAAAGGTCGTTTTTCACTGGAGCTTGCCGATGAGTTACAGCATTATTTATTTGAGCGTGAGCAAGCAATCAGTAAGCCTGGTCAATTGATTATTATTTCCGAACAGAAAGAACTTTTTTCTGGACAGCCAATGTCCGCTCATACAGTCACTATCGAAGATAAGAAAGCGTTACTTGGTCCTAACGAACTGCCTGACCAAATCATTGAAAAAGAATCCCTCAATCAACTGAAAGCGCGTTGTCATTATCTAAATGCTAATCCTGGTCGTTCGAGTAATGATGCATGGATAGGCATGCGTCACCTGTCCCCTCAAATGCACGAAACAGGTGAGTTTGATGCGGCCAATTCAGCAGCCAAGTCCGAGCTATTCAACCAAATGCGACTGGACTCTGTCAAAAAAGCATTAGGGTTACCACCGTTCGAGCAAGCATCAAAGCACACACCGTTTGTTTTTTTAACGGGACTTTCAGGTGTAGGTAAATCAACGTTTGTAAAAAAAGAATTAATTCAGCACGTTGCATCGATGCATTTTGGAGAAAACAAGATAGCAGCTTGGGCAATGGATCCAACGCCAGGCACTAAAGTACTCTTTATCGATGAAGCAAACTTAAGTCAAAATGAGTGGAGTCAATTTGAAGGATTATTTAACACACCACCAGGTATTTATGTTAGAGAAGGTGATGAAGATCATTACTATCCATTAACATCCGATCATAAAGTCATCTTTGCCGGTAATCCATGTAGCTATGGTGATGAACGTCAACTTGCTCCATTTTTTGAACGTTACGGCAAAGCCGTTTTATTTACACCTTTACCGCCAGAATCCATTTATGAATTGACCTTAAAACCGGTATTTGAAAAAACGGGGTTATCTCAAAAAACTTGTCAAGATATTAGCCATCATTTACTCAATGTGTATCGTTTTCTCTGCGTTGAATCAGAACATGATGTGCTCATTAGTCCTCGTGAATTACAAATGATGGCCTTACTAGTAAATCAACATCATCAACAATTTTCACATCTCCCTCATTATGATGTGATGCTAATCACTAAAAAAATAGCCTGGGACTTGGCGAAACACTTAGTGCCAACCGATAGTCGCGCTCGATTTGACCAATTATTTCGGCCAACTACCAGCATAGATATCTATCCTGCTCCTATTGCGAGTGCATCATCGTCTGATTTTAAGATAACAGAATCAAGAGCTCCCCTCGCGCAGCAATTAGATGATCTGTTAGCATTACGTCTTTGGCGACAAGAACAAGGTCAAAACGATGCTCAAAAATTTGGTGGTCTTGGAGGTATTGTTTTAGAAGGCGAACCTGGAGTCGGCAAAAGCGAATTGATCATTGACCGGCTTATCGCTAATGGGTTTCAAGAAATGCACGACTTCCGCGCTCCACCACTCAGTGAGCACGTTTTCTATCGCATGCCAGTAAGCATGCCTGTTGCTGAAAAAGAAGAGCTCCTACTCAAAGCATTCAAAGAAGGTTCTATTGTGGTCATCGATGAAATCAACTGTTCACCAATGATGGAGCGCTTTTTGAATGATTTATTAATGGGCGAAATACCCACGAGTACAACATCCAATGAATCTCATGGTCAATCAACGCCTATCTCCATTGACAAAAGTATGATCAAACCAGGCTTTATGATCATGGGCACACAAAATCCCATCACCATGGCAGGCCGCCGGGCAACAAGTACAGCGCTTCAACGGCGCTTATTAACACAAGAAATGTCGATCTATTCACGTCGTGAAATGGCTGACATATTAATCACAAAAGGCTTACCCACCGACGAAGTAGAATCATTAATACGCGCATATGAAAAATCAGTAGCTGATGCACAAACAAAAAATCTGTTACCCGCTCCCAATTTTCGTGATTTATCACGTCTTGCTGATGATATTGTCCTTGGTCACAAACGTGCCCCAGCAAAAACAAAAATTGTTGATACAACTAATGCTATGGCGCAGAAACCAAGCGCACCTAAGCCGGCATCACTACCGCAAGAATCACATATTTCTCCTCAAAAATCGGCCATACTAAAAGCACCGAATAAAGTGCAAGCAACACAAGTGATATCTTCTGAGTTAGCGACGCATAGGAATGAAGTTTCTCCTGTGTTTACTAATTTTTATGAGTTACTTCACGCGCTTCAAAAGCTTAATTTTGCTGAATGTCAAACGTTTCTTCATGCAAACAAAGATGCTCTTTTAACGATGATTGATTCTGGTCGTTACTCAATTCCTGCTGCCGTTCGAAATCTGAATACTGATCAAATAAAAGCTTTTCTAATTACAATAAAAGACATTGCTCCGCCCCAATCAGTTAAAAACTTTATATCAGTTATTCATCATGCAAATGCCGAAAAAAGCAAAATAATCTGCGATATTTTATTAAATGATATTGTTCGAATGAGCACTTCAATTGATGATTTAATGGATATTTGTGAGAACGCAAATTCGGCGGTGCATCCCTTGATTTATACAGCGTTTTCAGAACGACTTCCCGAAATCGTTCAAACAAGAGCTAATTTTATTACAGCGCTTTATTACGCTAATTACGAACAAGCCAAAATCGTTTGTGACAAATTAAAACATCAATATCCACAATTGATCCCGACACTCGCCGATATTGTATTTTCCCTGTCTTATCTTAAGCCCGCCTCTTGCAAAGCTATTTGTGAGTCCCTGGAAGAACAAGCTGCGAAATGGGTTCAGTCAATTTCTGATTTAGCTTATATTTTCCATCAACTTGAGTCTATAAAATGCCAGGTCATTTGCCAAGTTATTAAAGCTCATCTCCCAACGTTGATTCCGAATGCTGAGAAATTTGCGCAATTTCTTGAAAGTATTGATGAGGGAAAACGCAAAGTTCTTTACGAAGCCGTGACCGGGACACAATTGGCCACGCATGAAACCATCGATGAAAATTTTTTACAACGTCTCAAGCAAGCACGAATTGATATATCTGAAGATACAGGTTTTTGGTCATTTAAGGATTTACTGGTTACGACCAAAAGTAGCGAAAAGCAAGCGCTATTAAGCTTTCCCATAATGAAATTCGAACTTTCCTTAGTTAAAGCAAATCCTAGTGAGATCAAAACAAATTTTGATTATTTGGTCATGGCGCTTCGTACACCGAGAAGGACGCTATTTACTTCTGGTGATAAAGATACAAGTACATATATCAAATTCATTGATAGGCTTTCGACAATGAAAAATAAAGAATTGCTCATGAATCTTTGCGATGCGTTAGAATTAGGCTTAAATCCAGACGAGTTAAATATTCCAGCTGAGGTTAAAAATGCATTGAATCGATATGTTACTACTATGTCTACCGATATAACGTCCACGATTACCAATCTTAGCTCTAATCGAAAATAGAAATTTACTCTTCTCGGAATAAATCAAAAATATGTGGGATGATGTGAATTAATAGTTTATCTACGCAACTCTTCATCATATTTTTGTGAAAACGCCACTAATTCATTATACTTGCTCTGCGCCGCTTGGCGTAATTGTTCAAAATCATTCTGATTACATTTAAGAACTTCGACAGAAAGATTTTTAATTAATGCATTCATTTGAATAATCAATTGTTGGCAGTGCTTTTCAACCGCTGGACTTTCATTGGATTGCTCTTCATCGAGGTGATACATACCAACTTGCAACAATTTGTTGATAATTTTTGATAACGAATCGTTATGCCGCACAGATAATGAAGATAAGCGATTGTGCATAGCTTGGGGTAATGAAATAGTTAGTCTTGGCATATTTTTCTCCTTAACGCTCGAGCTCTTTAATGTATGCAGGTATTTTTTGATGCGTGCTTTTTTCAAAACGCAACTCATTATCTTGCTGTTCAAAATATCGTTTTCTATCAATAACGGGTTGAAGTGATAGATAACTTTGATCTTTAAAACGCTCGTCGTGCTTTTTTAACTGTGGGCTTGAAACAATATCGAGTGCAGCTTGTTTTTCATCATTATTGCGTTGAATGGCTTGAGTAAGTTGCTCTTTATTATCCGTGACTAATGTCATTCCATGTATTGCACGCGAAATTTGCACGTAAAAGTTTTTCATGGTGGCACCATAGCGGTGATAAGACTCCATCAATCCAATCCCATAAGATGCATCTTTCCCTTGGACTTTGTAATTCGTCAGCACGTAGCTATAATCAAGATGCTTGAGAGCATGGCTATTTTTTTCAAGTGTAAATGATTGCCCATCTTTCGTTGTAAAAACCAAATGATTATTTTGAATCGCTTGCACTACCAGTACATCGCCGTTGCGAATGCCATAGGATTTCATATTATGTGTCCACATGATTTTGTCCCCAGACTGCAATTCCAACTCTCTCTTTTGATAAACCTCTATCACTCGCTCAAAAGGGGCATGGTGTGTTTTGTATTGTGGTAACGCTTTCAGCGCAAATAATGTTGTTTTGCCTGTGTCATTTATGAGTGGCAGTATGTTATCCCGACGATGTTTTGGTGAAATATGGTCTACGGTGTAATATGCACTTTGTTGAATCGCATGTTTCTTGAACGTTTGGTTAAAGCGTATAACATCACCTTGTTGATAATAAGCAACAAAGCGTTGTTGTACCGGTTCCAGGGGCTTGGTTTTTAATGTGATTTGAGTGTAAGCAGGTCCTTGCAATGATCCATCTTGCTTGAGTCCATTACGAATGAGCTCAGTGATCGCTGTTCTATCTTTATGAGTAGGGGCAAATAACAACGTTTCTTCGCGTTGTATTGTGGAAAGGCTTAACCAACGTGATGCAATCCATTGGATGCGTGCTTCATGCGTTGGTAATTCTTGAATATCTAATTTTTCAAGTGCTGTTTTCACATCGCCAATGGTGGCCGATATCACAGCATCTTTTAAATCCTGATTTTTTTGACGAACAATCTCATTCATCGTTGCTGTTTCAACGCCATAATCTTGAATGAGTCCAAAAATGCGTCCATTATTCACACTGGGTAGTTGTGCTCGATCACCCACTAAAACGAGCCTGGCTTGAGTGCGCTCAATCTGTTTAATCAACTCGTGACCTTGCGGGGACGAGAGCATAGACGCTTCATCAACAATAAAAACGGTTTTATTCAAAGAGCCAGTCTTGGCTTCTTTTAGTTCTTGATGAACGGCTGGAAATACATCTGATGCAATACCTGCTTTGGTTTGTAATTCGTGAGCCGCCGAACTGGCGACAGTAATCCCGCGGATGTGATAGCCTTTATCAATCATCAATAAACGTGCTTCCGAAAGCATCGTGGTTTTTGCAACCCCTGCATATCCTTGGATGGCTAGATATCTATCATGGGATGTTAATAAAACAAACATGGCGTCGCGCTGTGATGCGGTCATTGGGTAAGCCAAAAAACAGGCACGTTCTTTTTGAAATTGTTCGACGTCTTTCTTCGTAGCAATGGCATTAACCATCCCTTTATTGTTTTCAATCCGTGCGATCGTTTCTGCCTCTAACGTGAGTAGCCATGGTGTTGTTAGTAATGGCTGCTCCGTTTCAAGGCAAATGGCTTCATAAAGAGATTGCGTTTTTTTTGCATCAACGATGGCATCCAAAATCACAGATTGCGAAATCGATTTTTCATATACCAAGCTATGTTTCAAACTTTCAAATTTTAATGCGCGCTCGGTAAACACAGACGTACGTTGACTTAGCGTTTCAATAGCGACATGTACGCATGCTTTAGCTGCATCAATTTCAGAAATATTATCTGGATTGACTCTGCCGAAAAGAGCAAATAATTTTTCTTTAAACATTGCACCAAAACTTTGAGATGGAGTGATTTTATCGCGAGTTTGCATGAAAGTTTGTGTATCAAAATTCAGATTTTTTGCACGCAGCTTCCAATCCGTAATTAGTATTTCAGGGTCCTGCTCCTCCTTGTCAGGGCGTGTTATCAACGTTGCAAGTGTCGAACTTTTGGCACCAGACCAACCTTTATCTTGCATCAAACGTTCAATGTCTTCGCGACGTCTTGAAAATTCAGTTAAAACCGCATCAGGGATCCCTTCGATTTCAAATAACCCATCGCCGGTTAAACGCAAATGAAATCCCGCTTCCTTCAGGCTATTCGCTAAATGCTGTCGATATAACAACCCGCCATAATGCGCATGATTTTGAATTTGCTCGACAACACCATGTATGCGGGATTTATCGCTGGCAAGAGAGCGTGCTTTGTTATTGAGAAAAGTCATGTTGAGTGCGACACAATGCGTATGAAGTGCCGGATCATTCGCACGTGAACTGGGTTGCCTGAAGGCCGCAATTAATAAATTACCCGTTTTTTCATACATCATTTGCCCATCTCGGTTTATACGTGCTTCAGCAAATTCTTTTTCAATATGCGATATTGCATGCTTAACTGCATCATCATGAAATTTCATGAGCTCAGGTGCCGCACCAAGTCCCACTAATATGGAGACGCTTTTAGGCGCAGAGAATGTCATGTCAACCCCTGGGCGATGTTCGCCTTGTGGGTTTTGTAATTTTTGGCCATTCGGAAGATGACCTTGCAGTAAACTTAAAAACGTTGATGAATCAATGCTGCCTTCAAGATTTAAATAGGATTTGCCGGAACCAAGCCATTGCGTTGCGGTCGAGTCACTTTGATAATAAGCCACTGCCTTCATGTAATAATCATGAGAGTCTTTGGCTGAGTCTAATGGCTTGATGCTTAACATGATGCACTCACCTTAATCCAAATATTCATTGACCCATTCTTTATGTTGAATGGGGGCTTTTTGCATAAGTTTGCTGTGGTCTATTTTTTCTTCATTTTGATGAGGACTGTTCGAAATAGTCGCTATCTCTTGTGGTCTGATGATCAATGCATCTGCAATCACTGTGCGTTGCTGATGTTGCAACGTAAGCCTTGTGACGGGATACTGACCTGGTAATCGGACGAAGCATGATAAATTCGGTAGTTCTGAAATTTCAGGGTAAGACACAATCGGGCGGCTCACACGTTGATTGCTGAGCGAAATACCATCACGCACGCTATTGGCACCATAAGAATAATTTTCTCGTGACTCGTCTAAATCCTCTTCACCGAGCTCTCGAGAAACAAGTCGCGCCATATCGCTGCTCGGGCTTCTGAAGAAAAATCGCGTATTGAGTAAATCAAAAATCTCAGCAGCGCCACTGCGACCATAGACTTTTTCCAATTGTGAAAAACTTTGCATGCCTAATAAAAAGCAGCCACCAAATTTACGCACTTCAGCAATGGTTTCACCCAATAAGGGGAGTTTGTGAAGGCTGGGTAATTCATCACAAATAAACCAGATACGACGTTTTGAATCAGGCTCAAGGCTTAACATCGTCAAAGATGCCATCGCCAACCACATCGACATTAAGGGTTTAAGTACTTTATGTTGCTCACCGTTGCTTGATATAAAAAGCCAACCAGATTGTTTCTCATCTAACAGATAATCACGAATGGAAAAAGCATCACCGAATAAACCCGCGAGTGATTGCAAGGATTTAAGATAGGTTGTAATCACAGAGCGAACTGAAATGGCTGTTTTTTCAATTTTAGCACTCACCAACGTTGCTGCAGGTGTGCCAATAAGGTAATGCTCCAATTGAGAAAAATCACTGACTAACAACAGGTGCAATAACTTTTCTAGCGAGCGTTGTTCATCGTGACGCATCTTACTTGCGGTTGATACAAACACCGTGCGTGCGGCATTCACCCAAAAAGGATCAGACTCACCGATCATGGGAATGAGGCTCTCTGCCATATTTTCTAAATCAGAATCCCGTGGGGCTTCACGCCACAAATCCCAGGTCGCACAGCGTTTATCAAAAGGATTTAAGACTATATCGCGTGTTTTATCAAAGTAATGTGGTATAAACGCACAACCTTTGTCATACACAATCACACAGTCGCCGCGTTTACGCAGCACATCCATGATTTTCATCATCAATTGACTCTTACCAGTGCCCACGGTTCCATGCACTAATAAATGTTGCACTTCACTGTCTCTGATCAATGGGAATCCATCGATGGTGATGTCTGAATGCATCTTGTTTTTGATGATTTGCCGTTTGACTAGGCTGGAATCAGCGAGGATGCTGCCACGAATAAATTGATTTTTTGACTGAAATTTTCCTTTTTTAACAAAATACCAAGACAGCAATATAGCCATTGCCAATGAAACACCCAAGGCCATCCAAGCGCATTGAATGAGTTTATTTAAGCACATGGCCGCTATCTTTGGATAATAGGAATGTGTCGTTAACGCATGTACCGACTGCTTCAATATGCCACCAGGGTAGGGAATGTTAAACACGTGCTCCTTCCCTACTAATTTTAAAACAGTTGCCGCCTCATAGTCCGCCACCTGAGTGAATATCTCTTTAGGAATGAAATACCAGATCAATGCTGCACAGATGACTACCCAACTGATGCAATGCACAATAAACAATGCTTTGTTGATCTGAAAGAGCATGCGTAAATTGTGAAAAGCAATTTGTCCGCCACGAGTGAAATGTTTATGGTTTGCGGCAGGCGGCGTCATGTGATGCTTCCTTGTGTTTTCTCACGTTTGCTAAATAATGCAGATACTGCTTCCAACAGAATGCCAACACCCACCCGCGCCAATTCCATTCCAATAACAAATTGGCTGGCAAGAGCTGTGAAAATAAAGGCCCCCAATGCTGCAAATAGCGTTACATCAGGATCACAAAACAACGTGCAGGGGAAGATGAAAAAAGAAAATAATCCATAAAAAATTCCAGCCATTTGACGCATTTTTCGAGTTAATAACAGACCTGTTTGTAAAGAGTCACGAATTTGATGCTTGAATATCACGTAAAGTTTAATCCGTGATAACAAAAACAAACTAATGACGAAAGATGATACGATGCATCCAAGCCACATTTTGCCGATGATGGATGATTCATGCTCTGCATAACGCTGAAAATAATCTTGCCAAACGCCCATTGTGTTGATAGCCTTGGCGGCTATCAACTGCACACCTAAAAAGCTACCCCACAGTATCGTAAAAAGCTTCAGCATCTCGCTGTAATAAATCCTTGCAGGCAAGATATCTAAATCCAGTGACTTTAATGTTTTTAGATCCGCTTGAACTTGCTGCTTTAAGTGACTCATTCTTCTTTCTCCTTTTTAAGATGTAAAAATTCTAAACCACGGTCGACGGCATGCCCTGGAATAACGCCATTGGTTGCCTTGTTTTTAATATATGCTATTGTTTGCGCGCCTTTTGCATGCAGATCCAACGACGCTTCAGCGATATTATCTGCGCCATCAATTAATCCATGACGTGCCTCTGTAATTTCATGCTGAATATTTTGCGCCAAATGATCGCCATTAGATTTTATACCGAGTTGGGGTTTTACGCTTGACTTAAGGGCGCTTGCCTCTTTCGCATAACTATCTCGTAATTCAGTATTATGCTCTAAATCATGAGATGCCTGTCGATACATTGCATTCACTTTCTCACCTTGATCTTTGCTTCCAAATTCGGTCAATAACGTTTCACGTTTCTGCGAGATGAACTCACTGCCTAATGTTTCAAGAGCCTGCAATGAAGCAGTGTCACCTGGGTGTGAAAACAATTGATCGCGCCTAACGTGACCAACCTGATTATCTACAAATTTAGGGAAAGCCTGATTCATATCCGTATTAATTTGTGCTGAATGTGATTCCACATAATGCTTGGCAGAACTGATACGTGATGAACGTGCAAGCGATGCTTCCATATTATGACTTGCTGTTTGTGCATCACGTAAATCCGCACCCATTTGTTTGGAAAGGCTCGCGCTTTGGGACGCATTTTCATCAAAATGTTGCGTTTGTGTAAAATGCTGCACATGATTTAATGCGGAATTAAAATCACGCGCTTCTCTAGCGGATACGCCGCTATCTGTACCCTCATGATAGCGATCTTGGTTTGTTGAAGTTCTATCAAATCGACCATGAACATCGGCGCTACCTTGAGCGCCTATAGTGACTTTAGCGAGCGTGCCTAAGATACTACGATCGCTTGAAATACCTGCCTGCCAATGAGCGCCAGCGCCAGTTAAGTGAGCAAGCGCGTCCTCTTGACTCACGCCCAAACGTTTTGCGACATCATTGGAAATATTCGTCATGGTTGATAGTGCTTGACTGTATTGACTAGATTCACTATCTGAAACTCCAGTGCCGAAACGCATATCATGGCCTTGAAGTTTAGATAATTGCACTGCTCGATGAGCAAAATTGGAAAGTGACGTTTGATAATGCGTGCTTTCATTCTGCGTGGCTTGTTTTGACTCTTCAAAAGCTTGATTTAGTGAGCCACTTAAAGCCTTAGCAGTATTGATGGAGACAGCTCCTCTAGTCATCCCGGGTGAGACATCAAATACTGTATCCCCACTGGCCGTATGGGTTTTAATCACGCCCGTTGCTAATTGCTCGCTTCGCATGCCATGCATGTGTGTCCAATTATTATCATGTTTATTGGCTGAGAAAGAATTCGCATTCGTATTATAAAACCCTGTCTGCCCAAAGCTAAAACTCGCACTCGCAGCATCATTGGCCACACTCATCGCCGAACCTTGTAAATGACCAGTCATGCTAGTCGCCAAGTTGCTAAACGCATCACTTAAATTAGATACCAATCCCTTCGCCAAGAAAGGGATCATCAACATCAAATAACCTGCTACACCTGATAAATCCGCATGCAGTTCATCGATTTTATCGATATTGACCATGGTGATGCCGCCATATTGAGAGGATTGTGCGCTTCCATATATCGTCATTGCCGCATTAAGAATAGCAAACAACACAGGCCAAAATTGCAATGAGATAAAAAATTGCAAATAGCCCCTAAAAATTGCCACCCCATTCGGCAAGGTCGACATTGCAATGATGACAGGGAATATCCCAAACAATAAAACGGTTAAGAGAGTGTGTAGAATCGGCAACGACCACGCTGCTTTTTGTCCCATGATGGCCCATGACCAACGGTGTTGCACTTGCGATTTCGTGACTTGATTATTCACCACACCCGCTGTGCTATTGGTAAACGCTTGGTAATCTTTAATCCCATCACCGACGGCATTGATCATCATGGATTGTAAAAAAATGTCAGCGGATGTATCGGTCATCTTTTGATAATAGTCAAAACTGGATTGAAGATGCATTTCGAACAGCTTTTCATAGTTGCTTTTACGTGCATGACTAAACAGATTAATACCAAAGAAGGTATATGCCTTTTTAATCTCGGCATTTAACTTCGCACGCAGACTATAGGCACCACCTGGGCTTGCCGCTGTTTGGCACGTAACGCTCATGCCATTCACTGCCGTTCTTCGCAATGGGGATGCTTCTTTACTTATTAAATCCCAAATGTTTTTACTGGTACTTAAATCACCGACACTGTATTTGTGATTCAGGCGAATATCGCCAACCACACAATTACGCAGGTATTCATTCATTTCCGCTTTAAGTTGGGGATCCATAATGCGAAAATCACGGGATGCTTGAATAATTTTCGAACCAAAAAGACTGCCTGTTTTGGTGTAGGTCAAATCATCCGGCAACGACAACAAAGAATCGTAACTTTCAGCCAATCCAACGCCAACGGTGGTAATCAAACTCGCGGTCACCGCAAACACCACCGGCACATTCGCGACAGGAATGGAGCGTTGTGCTGAAATATCATAAATTTCAACCATCGTTTTAGGCGTGATGACCAATTGCAACACCAACACATACCCCATAACCCATTTGGCATAAATCATCGGGTCACGTTGTTTAATATAGCCAACGGATGCCATGATGATCCCCATGAGCGCTGTTAATTTTAAAAAACTTGAAAAAAACGACTGCCCCATCATGGCGGCCACCGCATTCAATAGTTGTTGATACAACTCGCCGAATCCTAATACGTGAATAGTAATCATGCCGCACCTACTGTATTTAAGCTCGCCGCCAATTGTTTCTCGACTCGCGCTACGTTTTGAATCAAAGCCAGTTTTTCAGTTAATTTACGTCCCACCTGTGGTTCAATCGCAGCAACTTGGGTATTGGCTTTTTCAATGCAATGGCGTAGGTCACGTAATAAATCATCAGGCAACGTACTGCCCATAGCCGCCATGGAAACCGCTTGTATCAAATGACTTAAATATTGCTGTAACAAATCACTTGCAATCAGTGTGGAGTAGCCTTCAATATCGACAGCCGCATTGCCATACTGCGTGCTATTCAACACCAATAAAAACTTCAGCACGGGAAGAGAAGTCATCTCTAAAAATCCCGCTTCTGTTGGGGATAATTTCACGTCACTTTTAAGTTTTTCATCAATGGAACGAATAAGGGTGCGAATACGTCCACTTAACGCGCGCGTTTCTGGAATCGTGATATTGCTTAAGCGCACATTCAAACAGTTTTTAGACTCATCACAACGCCAAATTTGTGCTTGATTAGAACCGGCTGTACCCAATAACGCGCGAACAAGCTCCCCATTATCTGCCATCGAGGGCACTTGCGTGACTTTGCCATTTTTATCAACAATAATCGTGCCAGTTAGACTCATCATCAGTTCCGCAAGTTCTGTGTTATCGCCCACAAACGGGGATGATTGCAACATCGACCACACCAGATTTTTGTTAATGACCACTTGTTTTTCACGCGCAGGATCTTTTGAAGCATTGTCCATTGTTTCACGATAGGCATCGCCAGAGCATGCCATCCGTGCATCCACGTAATCATGTGACCAACCACCTTGTCCCATGCGTCGTTGGTCGTTGCAAATCTTTTGTTGACTCGCTACCGTTTTCGGCCACACGCCGCCCACCAGATTTTGCGCCATTTCACACGAATTGATGCTGGATTGATTGACCTTTTGAACGGTGGCTTGCAGAAAATCACGCACCTGTTTTAATTCAGGTACAGTCGTCGCCAACATCACATCTACCGCATATGCACCACCATTCGTCATGATTTGTTTACCTAAATTGGTAAGCTTTTCACCACTGATGTAGCTTAAGCTGCCAGTAAATAAATCGATGCCCGCGCACCCCGCACGATAGTCTGGCATATCTAGTGTTACCAATTCATATTGGCGAACCGGCGCTCGTGCATAAAGCGAGCCGCCACCAAAGAAACCAGAGGCTTGAGATTCATAGGCTTGAACGTTCGTGGTATTGGATGCATAACCCACGTTATTAAAAAACGTATCCAAGTCAGTACTCACATCGGCTAAGGCCTGCATGGACAAACTTGCAAGGCCAAGCATCCACATGAATCTTTTTTTCATGAATGGCCTCCTTGTTCATAAGCAATAATTTTAGGAACAAGCGTTTGCATTCGCGTATTCAATTCATCAAGCGTCATGCTACCTATTGCTACCGGATAAAGTACGCCAGAGGCTGGGTTCATCACAAAAAGCGCCGGATAACGAATACTGTTGCCTCTAAATGCTGTTTCCACGAGTGATGCAGTTGCAGTGGTTGCTGTTGGAAATTCGGGCAAAGGGTTGTCATCCAAAGTACGTGCATCAACAGTAATGCCATGGTTATTGGCCCAGTCTTTTAAAATGGGTGCCTGGTGATGACAATGCGGGCAACTGCTTGCAAAGAAAAATAGAAGCACATGATTTTTGAAAAAAGGTGTGCTTGCAGGTGTTGTTGCCGATTGGGAATGATGCGATTCATGCGAGGCAATCTGTTGCGTCAAGATGTCACGGCTCGATTCAGCGCACACTTGACCCATTGATAAAAGTAAACAACCCCATACCAACATCTTTCTCATATAGCCTCTCCTTCAAATTGACGCGCCACTAACATCAAATGAGCCGTCAACACATCTTGCGTAGTTAACCCATAGGCTACCGGTAGCGTTTGATGTGTTTTCGGATTCACCAATAACACTGCTGGGAAATAACGCACATGCAAACTATCGGCCTGTCCCAAATCGCGCCGAGAATTCGGCAAATCTGGTGATGTTGTTCCATCCACACTGATGGGAATGAGGGAAAAATGATGCGTCTTACAAAAATCACGTAAAATTGGAATTTGTTGTTGATCGATGGGATTCTTTGCTCGATAGAAAAATAACAAACCTGCATTATGCGCGAGCGCTCTCAACGTCTTGCGCTGTGCAGCATACTCGATAGAATCTTGTAATTTTGTGCCTAAATTTGAGGTAGGATGCGTCACCGAGAAATCATATTCCGGATATTGCAACAACGCTTGTTGGTTTATGCGCCCATGAAGGGACGCCTCACGCAACCAATAGTCTTGTAGCGCTAAAAATATCCGCTCATCTTCCAGGCTATGTGTGAAGCGTACTTTATGCAGGGCTTCCATGGTGTAAAAGCGTAATACAGCATCCTTGTCTGTGTAACTTAATTGATGAAACGCAACGCCTGCGTGCTGTTGCTGCTCTACTTTAGGTACGTTATACCAAAGAAATCCAGCCGGTGTTTCGGCATAAAGACCCTGTGTCATCAAAATAAAGCTTAAAAACAACACTCGCTTAATCATGCGCGCGCCCCTTATCATGCATGGCATTCACATGCACACTGTTTACCGCATCTATGGTTGCATCTTGTGGTAGATTCTTCTTACCAACGAGCTCTGCCACCATCTCACTTAAATCAAGTGCTTTAAAATTAATGCGCTCAAGTTCTTCCGGCGTCACGCCGCGACAGTCAGGATGCCATACGCTGCCAAATCCAATACCCAATTGCGCAAAACGTCCTTGAATTTGCACAATACCGGCAAGCTTGGTTGGAAAGACACAATAACGATAACGTGTGGTGCTGAATCGGTGAGGTTTGTAATGTCCCACATACGCGACACGATGTTCGCGTTTCGCTTGTTGCAAGACTTGCAACTCACGCGGGCAATTGATAATACCGTCTAAAAAACCATCGTCCGTACAGCAATCACGCATACCCCACATGTACTTTTCACACTCCTGCATTCCTCCTCTGAAGATACCGGGTTGTTGGCTCTGAACTTGATTAGTCGCCACTTCTTGCGCTGTCCCTGCAACCGTGCCTAATCGACTAACCCCTTCATTAATATCATCGCTCACATCAACAAAGGTCAAATCGCAACTGCCATCCGCACAACCCACACTTGGACTACACACTTCTTTATCAGGAAAACAAATTTTGTTGGTGCACTGGAATGTCCTAGACATCACATCACAATGTTCTCCTGTAAACGTCTCACACGTTGATGCGGTATTTGAACAGCCTTGATCCAGAAATGGAGTACACGTCGTTGTCGTATTGGAGAGGCATTGATAGGTTTCTTCATGTCCCCAACATGCACGCGTGACAGGGACACCTTGAATAATTTTCGTTTGATTGGGTTCAATACAAGTATTGACAAGATCAGGCACACAAAAAATCGTATCCTTCATACGGCAATCACTGGCGTCCATGCCATCGTCATCACTCCAATGCTCAACGACCTGAATACTGACACGGAATAATCCTGAACTGGCGGCATCATCTATTCCCACCGTTGGATCGGCACACGTTGGCTTTTTAACAATAGTGACGGACTTCCCATTCATTAACACGACCACCTCAAGGTGCTCGCATCTAGGATGAAGAGGAATCAATTGTTGCTGACTGCAAAAGCCCTTTAATGCCCCTTCACAGGTTGTGAGATTAACGGGTGGCACATTTTTTGCAAATATCCGATGCACCTCAGGATGATTCACTCGATTAAGATGAACCACTTTGTGACTTTGACAAACCAGTGGCGCATAGGCTGACAGCTCTTCACAGACTTTTTCAACCACGTGCTCTTCACAGGGTACAGGTTCCTTGTAACATCCAGGTTGAATCGCATTGTTAGCTCCCTCTATCAGGCGATCAGCATATGCAATATCTGCGGATTTTGGGTTTGGTGTAATTTTGGCACGTCGTTGTTCTTCAGTAATCACAAACCGTGCGGTGTCCTCTTGATTGAGGCGCACGCTCGTTTCTTGTTGTAATAATTTATCGTTATCCTCCGCATTCGGTTGCAACCTCGATTCACGTGGTGTTTCCGTAAACTTTGGGATGACATCTTGTGGGTGAAAAGCCTGCATGGATTGCATGGCTTGTGTTCTGGCAGATATTGCACTGTCCGTTGCAGGATTAGCGTGTGACGCGCCTTGCGCCAATAACAAGAACAATAAAAACGCCTTCATTGCACACCATCCTTAACTGTGAACTGGCACTCGCCTCGGCGCTTAATACGATCCAATCCTTCAGCCAGCGATAATGTTCCATAAATCACATCAAAGCAGTCACCCCTCGACACCACCAATGCAGGTACTTGATGAATGTTAAAGCGTTCAAATGCAGTGGGATCAATTTGCAACGATAAATTAGGTATCTGATTAGATAACACCATGACTTTTTTCGCAGTTTCTGGCATGGAGTTTTGATAAAAACCATTTAAAATGGCCGGAACATGTAACCGCTCACATTCTTGCAGTGTTTCAATCATCAACGTTTCAGGCATGGCAAAACTCACGAAGACATACGTATTGGCCATGGATACAAACGATAGGCATAAACCAATCAATGTCATAAAAATACGCAATTACGTTTCCTCCATACTAAAAACCCATATTGATCTGGCATATGCGGTTTTATTTTGTTGGTTTCCCAATCAAGCGTCGTGTGCCCTGATGGATAACAATGCTTGCCATCTGCCACCTGATTCACCATCTCATAGCGATAACGTGACTTTGGAAGCACTGGTAAATGAAGTTCGCGACAAGGTACTTTGCCACTAGAATCGGTAATCAACGGTGGATCGCGATGTAACTTGTAATTCATGCGCTCGGCTAAAAGGAGTGCTGTTTGCACAGGTGAGAGCGGTGCATTCACGTGTCCTGTTAATGGATAATGGCTGCCTTGGGAGCCCGCGCACCAAAATAGACTATCCATGGGTTGATTGCGTAATGACGATGACAAGCTATCAGCGGCACAAGCGCTCGCGGCTAATGGATTACCAAACAAGGTGGCTTCAGGATTCAGAACAAAACTCATCTCCGAATCATTCCATGTTGGATCCAGTTCGGTGAGATAAGCGATATCGAAATCACCACCTTGCTGACAGCCAGCGCTGGTTATCAAATTTAGCCAGGCAATCAACGGGTATTTGTACCAATGCACATGGAAAAACGCATGGGTTTGACCAAGACCGACTACATGCCGCCCACCCCGACGACTCTGTGAACCTAAAGGCATGCGATGCCCGCCCAAGTTGACGAGACAATAGGGCGTATCCGTCACATCAACCAACGCCATGGGTTCCCAATAACCGATATTCAGTCCCACGCGCGATCCTACGGTCATTGGGCAAATACCGATGGGACTTGCAGCATTGTCCGTATCAGGTAGATGCGAATTCACAACGCCTGTTCGTCCAATGGATAACGGAAATAAACACCGCCAGCAAACATCGGTGATTGGATTCACGAAATGCCCCGTGCATTGGGCCCCAAAGACCGTACTTGTGATTAAAAATAAAAGTCCTGTGAGGATGTGTTTCATGATGAACCGTCCTCACGAATTGCAACTTCCATAATACGTAAAGCATTACCTTCACGTGACACAAGTGCCGGCACGCGCCTGATTCCCAGTTGATGACTAATTCGGCCTGCTTGATCGAAATAAATAGGTTGATTTAACGCCTGCTCTATTTTTCCCACTTCACCACCGGTTAAAATCACTTTGGCGTCATTATGGTGATGCAACATTCGCCTCGCCCAACGCACCTGTGCAAGGTCATCGCCATCCAGTAATAACCAATGCGGTTGATAGGTTGGCATGCTATTCAATGGATTCACGCGCGTGCCTTTTGCCCATAACACTAGGCCCGCGGCATTCAGAATATCTTGAGACAACACAATGATAGGTTCATAACGATAGGTGTTGTTTTTAAAAGCACGCTTAAGGCCAATGGGTGTTGGGCGATTGGCATGATCAGACACGCGCGACACCCATTCTTTTTCAATGGCAGCCATCTCGCCTGATTTAACAATTTCCTGTAACCGCGATTCAATCAACAACATAAAACTCAACTCCGCAACGGGAAATGTCTCGCCTACCACGCCTAAATTAGCAGCAATTGCAAATCCACATAAAACACAAAGCATCAACACGGCTGTGAACCGTTTGACAGGCATCACTTTAGACTCCGCATAGTCGTCGCCACCAAGCTCAAGATGCTCGGAGTCACATCATGACCACCTTCCAATACGGTCGATGCATCTAAAATTATTACCTGATGATCAGTCGCATACTCCCGCAAAGCGCTTTTTAATGCTTGACCAAATCGAGAGGTTTTTTCGGTAAGTTCAGCATCCGTTAACGTCAACTGACTCACTTGCCCCACAAAACGCGCCATCACTGCTTGTTTATTCACCGTGACGACTTCAGGTTTTAACACGTAATGGGTATTCATCATGATCCACCCCAACACGAAGATAATACCGAGCCAATGTATGAGCTTTTGACGCATCATGCTTTCTCCTGCAAAACTTGATGAATCGCATCAGACAATGTGCTACCTGCTGAAAGCTTGGCTTCAATCGCCCCGAATTCTTCACCACTGGATGAAAACAAAAGACGCGTATACGGATCGGCAAAATAACGATGAAAGCTATACGTATTTCCAGTTTCAATCATGAGATTAGAAAAACCAGCACCCACCACATCACCAAAGGATTCAATCATCTTTTGTTGAAACGCATTAAAGCGATTGGGATAAGCCGCAACATAATCTTTAAAATTACCCTGACGCATAATAATTTTGATGTCACTACTGGCGGCAATCGCTTGACCTTGAATGGTCTTTTCCGTATCCAACAGGTATTGGGTAATCACGCCAAAACCGCCATTGTGTTTGCGTGCAGTTCGAAAACCTTGCTCGATAAAATTAGCAGCAATAGGGTTGCTACCTTCCGTTAAAAATCGCCAGGCTTCATCAATGATGCAGCGTTTTTTAAGTCGTCTATCCGTTTGATAAAATTGGCCTTGAATGATGACAATCATCACGAACATGACAATCGTCAATAAATCAGGGTTGTTTTGAAATCCACCCATTTCAAATACCACGAGCTTTGATTGGTTCACGAAAGGTGTCTCGCCATTAAAAAGATGACCATACAACCCATCACGGCCGTATTTTTTGAGTAAAATGACTAAATCATTAAGCCTTGCATCATCTTGTGATTCACGTGTTGCAAGACGTGCACGCAAAGCATCCAACACATCATCCATGCAGGCTTTCCTACCTTTTTCTTGCCAGCACGTGGTTGCTGCATCCAGTAAATAAGACTTCTGCACGTCACATATGGGCACATGCGGACTTGCCATGATGGCTAGCAAATCGCGAATTTGAATGTTATCGGCCACCTCATCCAGCCGCCCATCACCCGTTTTTAGCTCCGTTTTTCCATCAAAATCAAACAACGTAAAAGGATTCAACGTAATATTGGCTACATCAATGTAGGTGCCGCCTACCAACTCACAAAGGTGTTTGTAGGACTGGCCTAAATCAATCACATACGTAATTTCGCCCAGTGCCAACCCACTTAAAATTTGCGCTTGTTGGAACATCGATTTACCCGCGCCCGAGGAGCCGACAGTAAGAAAATTGAAATTGGTAATCGGCAGGGTCTTGTTATCAAACGTATCGAGAAAGAAAAGTTGGTGACGATGAGTTGGTAACAACAAACCAGCCCTAGAGCCTTTCATATCAGCCACAATCGGCATTAGATTTGCAATGTTATAATGCGTCATCGTTTTGATGAGGCCTAAGGCTTCGAAATCCTTGAAAAATCCCTCGGTCATGAAAAAAGGCAGGCTTGCCAGATAACGAACCCATTGCGTCGCACGCGATTGCTGCAACTCAAAACCCAATTGACGATAACTGCCAATGGCTTTCGCGACTACCTCACGTTCTTTTTCTGGTGTTGTGAACAACATGAGATTATAAAACGTCGGTAATAGACTTAAATTATCGCGACTGCTTTCTTCATGAATGAAATTCCAGGCTTGCCCTTCATCGCGCGCACTCGGGTTTAAAAAGAGTTGAATCGCGTTGGCATTGGCGTTTAAGGATTTAGCGCGACTTTTTGCTTTCGCTACCATTTTCTCTTGATTCACCCCTCGAATGGTCAGGCTCACTAAAAACGAACAGGGAATGCCATGCTCAGGTCGCAAGAGGTTTGCAAATAAATCGGGTGTTTGCCACAACGCCAACTCGTCAGGCCATTTTTCAATATGACAATTGATGATACGTGTTTTAAATGGATGCCCGTCTGCATCACTGCCTTCACAGTCAACACTCAAATCATGCGCTGAGAATAAGCTGTTGCCAGAGGGGATAGCGTGGCTTAACGGAGATGACGCGTCCAGGTGAAATTCAGGCCAATCCATGTTCTCTAATTGCGGGCATAACAGCGTTCGCATCAACACTAAAAAGTCATTCCGTTCAAGACGTGCGTGAGCCAATCCCGCCACGTTCAGTTCCGATTCAATGTTGCTGCGAAGATTATTTAGATGAAGCGATGCGTCAGCACCAAGTCGCTGTGAGAAGAATAAATACACGCGATAATCAGACAACTTTGCAGCAATATTACGTCCATTGGGATAACCTTCAATGGCTGCCTTCAATTGGTACTTTTCACTCATCTGTGCCAATTGTTGATAGATGCCCCCATGGTTCATCATGGGGGCAAATCCATGTTCAATCATGCTACTTACATAATGGTGTTTGTGCAGCATCACCGTGCAATCAACACCAACCGGCAGTTTGTTTTTAACAAGCTCTGCCATGGATTTCACAAGTGTCTCATCAGCACCTGCGGCAGGCATCAAATGCAATCCAAATCCCATGGAACGTTTATTGATAAATAATAAATCCTCATCCACCGATTCATAGGGCAATAAACTCACAATGGACGGCAAATCCAGATTGATGGATGCTTGAGCCAGACGTTCTTTTTTAAGTGATGCAGGCTGCATATGGCCGCCTTCACCCAGTCGATGTGTAAATCGATGCAACCATGTCCGCCCCGTATCGACGATATCAGCCCACATGACGGACTCCTTGTGTTGATGATGAGGCGTCAGCGAATAGCGTATCATTGGTATGACGCACACCTTGTTCATCTGTCCATGGTGCTATCCAAATCGTTTGAGTACGAGCTAAGTGTGCGTGATTTGAGCTTGAAACGCGTCTAGCTGGTATTCGCCTGACATGGATAGTTTTTTTTACCTCATCCACTTCCGTCATGGCATTTACTTCCTCGATACTTAGACACCGATCACCCGCCGTTGCATTGCAACTAAATTGGGTGTTAATCGGTGCACACGCACTGTTCAGCATTACCACACCAACAAAACTTAATTTCATAAAGAGATGTTTCATTGCGCGTCTCCATTGGATTGTGCATATGTTCTATCAATTCGGCTTAAGACTTCATGAGGAACCGTAAAATCAGGATTACCTTCCGCATCTGATTCAAGTGATTGACTTACTTGTCGATGTTTGCCGCGTTCAATCACCGCATCATCGGGCTCTAAATAAAATCCATCTTTAAATACGATCGTGACCAAGTTGCCTGAACCAACTTGAATTACCGGATGATATTGCTCAGCGCGTTTTACGTAATAGTTGGAAAGAACTTCAGCGGCTTTGGCGGCACCTCCGTAAGCGGCATAAGGTGCAATACTGCCCGACGGTACGGTAGTGGCTGAGCCTAAAGCACTGATGCTTTGTACTGATTGTGAGTATTGCGCGGCCGAAGCAATACCAGACATAGCGCCACTAATACCCGCCCATTGCATAACTTTGTTATCGCGCATTAAAGGCTGACCTTTGATTCCAACCTTGCCACCAAAAAACGCCCAGCCAGTGACCGTCTTATCAATAATCGGCATGCCTTTTTCCGCACACGATAATTTATCCAACACCACATAGGCGCGTTCACTGGAGATATCACCATAGGAGCTTGCGGTGACAAAACAGCCTTGTAAGTGTGAGCGCTGACCATTCGGTAATGTGCCTGGTTGCAGAAGTTTGAATAACATCACACCATTGTTTTTTGCTTGTCCATTGACCGATGCATCGGCATCCGCACCACCTAAAACCACAGCACGCACAAAGGTGCCGCTAGGGACATAATGATCTGGATTTAAATGATTATCTGAAGATCGTAGGCGATGCCCGTAATGAAACGAAATGGCATGAACACGCGGTTGTGAAAATGTTTTCATTACCGTGTTTGAGCTATTTCTTGCTTGATTCACCATCGCCGTTTGCCAGGGTGATACCGCATCGGTTAATGATGTGGGTGAGGCATTATCTGCCACTTGAACCGATGTGTTGGTAGGCTTTACAGCATCACTAGCCATCGAAGTAAGATTTGCAGCTTCCTTCTCACGCGCCTTTTCACCTTTATCCATCGCTTCGCGTAACTGCACCATTTGCACTTTTAAACTTTCCAATTCCGCTTGTTGTGCGGTTAAGGCACTTTCAGCATTGGCTTCACTAAAGCTTGCATCCACTACACCGGTTAAATTGGTTGAATCAACGTCTTTCTTCTGATTCCGTGGTTTATCATGCGAAATCAATAAAATGCTTGCCCCTATGACCAATACACAACCTAAAATAACCGCTACCAAAGTACGTCGTTGCGTACGTGCCATCAATTGATTGATTGAAAAATTAGCCATGAGCACGCTCCAATACACGATACACATAAGCGGTTTGTTTAGGCGCTAATGTTGTTGCAGACAAAGACACTGCTTTAACATCGTTATCAGCAAACCAGGCCTCATTCAAATCCAATGGCAATTTGCCGCCGTTATAGATTTCCATCACTTCGCCGTTTAATTGCAGTCCTTGATAGGTTGTTTTTGGTGTCAACATTAGCTCTTGTTGCAAGCGAATCACACGACCATAGTGATGTTTCTCATCAAAGCCCGCGGGTTTATCTTTGCTTATCATACTCGTCATGAGGTGGGCGATGGCATGACTCATCGGTAGTTTTGCTGACTGATTCAGTGTTGCTTTGGCTACTGTAGGATGTACTGCAACAGACGTTTGCGGCACAAATTCGATTGTTTTACCGAGGGATGCTTCTGCATTTACCGTCGCTGAAAAATGATGCCCAGATTCCGTGGTTAAAAATAATGTAAACGGCTCGTGACTACCTAACATCACATACAAACTGCCATCTTCTTCATTTCGAATTGCCATGCGACCTTCAGGGAAATGGGCTTGGGTAATTTTGTCGCCTTTAACCACCAACCGATTGTAATTGGAGTCACTCAATGCGACTGGAATGTCCGTGTTGTCCCGAAAAGATTGTGTCGTCAGAGCTTGTGCTGAGGCAGCTGTTAACAACAAACATAATGCATGAATTAATTTAGGCATGAGTCTCTTCCTTTACATGAGTAAACTGGGCAACAGTCAATCGACCAAAACGATAGTGGTATTGCAACGTGTACGTCATACGCTCGTCGCGTAAATCACGCAGTCCCACCGAACGCTTTAATACACCGGTTATCGTGCTTTGCCGCATGCTGCTGTCTGCACGAATATCTGAAATCTCAAAATGGCTGGATATCTTTTTATCCATGATGACTTTGGCTTCCTTTTCGAGCTGCGCTGAAAATGCTGCAAAATGAGCGCTATCCACAAAAGCCAACAAGCGCTTATGGTTAGCACGCACCGTTTCAGGGGTAACGTTTAACCGTGAATAGATAAAGTTCTCACTCATCAGCGATAAATAATGCGTATCCACCGTTGAATCACTTTTCATATAACTTGGCCCACCAAAAAACGGCGTGATTTCTACCCGTTGGTGAACACTGGTGTAAAGTGCCAAACCACCCATCAAGACGTTCGTGATGAGAAGCCCAAACACGAGTGCGACCATTAAATTAAATCGTGCGGCCAATTGGCTGAATCGATGTTGCTGTGCATTAAAATTCATGTGGTTCTCCTACGCCCGCCAGACTCGACTACATGAAGCCGGTAAGTGCGATACAATCAATTGCGTGACACTTCTTGGCATATGCCAGTAAAGCAACACCAATAAATACCGTGGTCCGTGACCTCGCTTTAACACTTTTAAGATCCCGTACAATCCGAAACATAAACACCCCACCAAAATCTTGTGATTTGACGCCACGAGCAACATTAGTCCCAATACGGCCACCAACAATTCGTCTAGGGTTAAACTCATGTAGCGTTTAGGCGCATCCAAATGGCTTATCACCCGATACAAGGTGGGGTTATGCACAATTCATCCTCCAAATACGAAAGTGTTAATCAGGAAAGCAGGCAATAGTGCTATCGCAAAAACGCCCACAAACACCATCGGGTTTTTGGTCTTTACCGCCATTGCGGCCGATAAAATAATATCGACTAAAATAAAGACCTTCCAAAACGTGCCTTGTCCACCCAGCATGTCTTGCACGTCACCCGCCATGGCCCCGGCCAATTTATCGGTGGCATAGACTTGACTAGCCAAGAGTGCACCAGACAATCCAACGCCTATTTTCTTGATACCATTCACTAAGTTTTTATTCATTTTCACGCGTCTTCTCCTTATTGTGGTTTGATGTTTAACATGGCCTTTATTTTCTCAAGATGCATATGTGCCACCGCAGGATCGGCTTTTGGTGGATTTTCTTGTGATTGAAAAAACACATCTGGTTTATGGTATGCCTTGCAGCATTCAATAAAATGGGGCAACGTCGGAGGAAAAGGGCATCTCTGCAAGCAAAGTTGCAATGCATGCTCAAGACTCTTGTCTTCAAACCCCATCAATCCCTCCAACCAAGCTTTTTTGCTATAGTCTAAAAATTCGTCCGTTTTATAAATGCTGCGCCAAACGTGGCCATACATCGCTGAAAAACGCAGAAACAGTCTGTCAATACGCTTTTGATGTCTTGCGACGCTCACTGAATTGGATGACGTTTCCGGAAAATTGGATGCTGTCATCGGCAATGGTCTCGCAGTCTGGGATATAGTCGACTCCGCCTTTACAGCTCTCCCAGAAAAAATCGACGGGTTGTTTTGTAGCACGTGTTTTATGGGTTGCATTCGTTTTCTCCTGTAATTTGCTTGTGTTGATATCGTCTTCCCAGCCTCGTTGCGCTAGCCAATTCGCAGGGTATCGCCAATGTGGTACCCAAAGCCCTGCGGATTGTTGTTGCTGGTGATGGTTGAGTTGCGTGTCCAATGCCATCATGATTTTGGAAAATAAAACCTCATCAGGATTTAGTTTTTGAAACTCATTCCATGCGTGGGTTTTGTTTTGTGGTTGAGGGTAGCTTTCCCAAAAATTCTCGAAAAATTTGCTTAAACAAACATACTTATTTTCTGAGTTATGAGGTGTGTCGGCCTGAGCTGTTTTGCTTATGTCGGCCTGTCTACTGCTGTTTCTGTAAGTAGTTGATTTTACATCTGTATAACATACCTTCTGCGTGTCGACTTCAGATGTCGGCCTTGTGCCTGCCTTGTTTTGGACGGAGTTATTCGTTTCAGCTAATAAGCATTTTAAAATCAAATTCTTTTCGGTTGATTGAATCGCGACAAGACCAGCGCGTTCAAGCGATTTTACAGCACGCCTCGCTTGTTGATGACTGGGATATTCGGCTTTTACACCAGGAATAGGTGCCACATACAAGACTTCACGTAATGATTGATAACTGATCTTACGTTTGATACCAACGATACAAGTTTGCAGATCCATGTAAGGACGGATCCCCATGATATAAGTGACTCGTTGGATCAAGGGTAGCTCCATCAGTGCTGTTAACTCTTGAGAGTTGATAAACAAAAAATCCATCATCTTATTATTAATCCCACTCGTTTTTATTTTCTTTTTATGGTAAATTAATCATGAAATACAATGTTAAATTACTCTTTACGTGCAAATAAAATATATAATAACACTAAAAGAGTAAATTTCAAGTATGTAAACGATAAATATTGGAAATTTCTGATGAATCTTAAAGAAGAGATTGGTCGACGCATTTTAGCGGCACGTAAAGGCAAAGGATTAACGAGAAAAGCGCTCGCTGACCTTACTGATGATCTGAAACAATCAAGGATTAACAATTGGGAGCGAGGTGAACGAACCCCCGGGCCTGAAGAAATAAAACAGCTTGCAAAAGTACTGGATGTTTCTGCGGCGTATCTAATGTGTCTCACGAACCAACAACAAACAGACCCACTTAAGAGTATTCCAGGGCTTGGCGCTTTAATTCCATTACTCGACGCTAAACAGGCTTCTGATCCCATCGCAACTACAACTGCAATCAAAAATATGCTCGATCACAAAGATGTAATGTTTATTCCTCTTGGTACTGAAGTGAGCGAGCAATTGGGTAAATACGCATTTGCGTTAAAGATGCAAGATGACAGCATGGTTCCTGAGCTTAAATTGAATGATGTATTGATCATTGATCCAGACAAAAAACCACATCCAGGACAGTTTGCGGTTGCTAGAGTCGGAGAAAACAGCGACGTTATTGTTCGCCGCTATAAGCAACTTTCAGCCTCAACAGACAACCAACAGTTTGAGTTATTGGCTGAAAATAAACACTGGGCTGACGTTAAAGATAGTACTCAATGTCAATTGGTTGGTACCGTATGTGGGTTAATTAGGGCATTGGAATAGCATATTACAACTCTGTACTGTGTATTTCGGTTTAGCCGAACACCTATTTCGGAAACACTCGAACATCCAAAACGGTTTTGCAATTTTCAGTCATAACGAAACTCTGGAATTACGTACGGCCTAAATTATAACTTATGCGCATTTTTTTGGAACAAAATCGGGCATTTAGATATGTTATCCATTGTAGGACAAATACTTTGATGTTCACCTAACTATTGATAGCCTATGCTATTTTGATTTATAATTGAGCATGCATTCAATTTTTGGAGAAACAAATGCAATTTGGTTATGCTATTGGCAACCCAGTAAAAATAGGTGAAATTTGTTCGGCCTTATCTAATTTTCGAAAAAAAATTCCTGATTCGGAGATTGCAGCATCCTATATTAACGCTGGTTCAGTAAAAGTATTTGCTAATGAAGAAGATGCAGCAAAATACGCCAGAAGTAAACGCGATGATTTTGGTGATATACTCCAGCCATCTTATTTTTACGTTGAAATTCAAGATAACGTAATCATGGAAGAAAAAGAAGAAACTTGTAAACTCGACCCTATTTTTGCTCGAACTGAGACAGGAATTAGATGTGTTTCTGCATCTTCTATCTATAGCGCATTATACTATGAAACAGAAGCATCTAATTTAACGCCTATTCGAGGGCATCTTTCAAAAAATGTTCGTTTCTCAGTGGAGTTGACGCCGGAAGGGGTACCATTACATACGCCAAGCATATGCGCTATGTCATAGTGCTTAGCTTGTAGCCAGATAACATTAAAGTTTGGGATGGATTTTTTTGCTCATCTATTGCCATTCTCCATCATCATTTAATGTTACTATGGGGGCATATATTTTATGTCATAATAATTCATATCGGAGGTAATTTAAGCATAGTGTATTTATGTGTATTTATTGACAAAATTTAATCAAATTGTTATCATGTAAAGCATAAAATTAATAGGGTTTATTTTATGCGTCTATTCTTAAAAAAAATATCTTTTTTTTCGAGCCTATTATGGACAAATCTCGCCAATAGGTTAATGGGGTGGAATATACATCAAGCTGATTTTATTCGTAAAGCAAATCATATTCTTCCAACACTCGAATATTCACTTTTAGATCCAACTGGTGAATGTAGTACTTTGGCAAATTTGTACATTTATTACGCCTTTCAAGGAAGACAAGCTGATTTTTTTTCTCTTTTAAAACTTATCACTAACAGTTCTTTAAAATCTATATCAAAAGAATCTGGAGAAAAGATAGAGGAATTAATGCAAGAATTAATGATAATAAAAAGCACAGATGGGATTTATTTAGCTTCAAAAAAATGTTCGGATGTTTTTTCATTGATTACAAACGATGATTTAGAACTTTTAGAAAACATAAAAAAAATCATTAAGAAAATCCAATCAGTTAAACAAAATGTTTTAGTTCATATTACTTTGGGTTATTTGCATTCATTTGTTCTTGAGCAGAGAATTGAAGATGATGCTTTTTATTACTACTTATATGATCCGAATAGCTGTGCAGTGCCAAAAAAAATATCTTGCCTACAAGATTTAATACATGAAATTCGTAATGTTTTGGAAAAGATAAAATTTTCTCTTGGCAGCCGGTATTTTTTTTATGAAGACGAAAAAGCGCTTTTCTCATTTTATATTTATCCAGAAAAACTAAACGATAAGGTGATCTCTTCCTTTTATTGTAAGCTCATGGATGGGCCATACAAGGACGATATAAATATCAAAGAAGTATTGAATCTTATCGACTTATATCACGCAAATTTGATAGCAAAAAATATTGTGCTAATTCAAATTATTGAATGGATAAAGAAGGCGCCTCGTGCTCGGTTTTATTTTACTGAAGAAATAAGGGCCATCGAGCGTGAAATGTCAAATCATCTGTATTCAATGTCATTCATGCCGGTAGACCATCATAAATATAAGGTAGAATGCTTTAATTACGTTAAAAACTATGGTCGTATTTCTTTACTACATGAAGTTGCACGTATTGGTGACATAGACGCTGTAAAGGCTCTTATGCCATACAGCGATTTAAATCGTCGCTCTCATTTGCAAACTTATCGAACACCTATAGATTGGTCTGTTATGGGCAGTCATCCTTTGATCTTGGATCTGTTGTTAAATGAATCAAAAAATCGAACAAATAAAATACATCCAAGGGATTGTAAAGCAATAGAAAATGTTGTTAATTGTCGTTCTAATGCGTTTAATTTTTCAAATACAGAATCTAAAGCAATGGGGCATGCTATTTTTAATATGTTTCATCTCATTCAGGATCATAAAGTAAATACAAAACCCCTTTCTGTAATGCAGACGCCGATTCAAAAGTGAAGTGCAACAGTGTTGCTAAAGTAATGGGGCCGAAAAATTGATCTCAAGGTTATTTTTAATAAAATATGACTTGAATTGATAAAAATAAAGAGCGAGCGCTATCAGCAACTGCATTTTTAAAGACAGATCCGTCAGTAGAAAAATGTCTGGTCAGATAGCGACTGTTAGGCATCATTATTAATATTTAATTTGAATTAATCTCATCAACATAACAAGAAAAAACCCTTACTGCAAGTATTTTTGACACAAAAGCACTTGAAAATATTGCCAAAGTGATCAAATAAAGATAAAATATCATCATATTGTACGGAAGAGGATCGTAAAATGAGACGCTATACCATTTATCTAAGCTCCAATGGTGATAGATTTAAATGTGCTATTTCTGAGCATGCTCTTTCTGTTCAAGAGATTGAAAATTTGAAAAATCAATTAGATGAAGATGAGGAGTTAGCGCCTACTACCATTGGATCTCTTGAGAAAGAAAACGAAAATTTTTATTTGGTTTTTAGTGTCTATAAGAATATAACCTCCTACCACTCTTCGTTATCACAAAAGAAGATTAAGTATTCGTTACCTTTGGAGGAAATTCCCGAATGTATAAAACAAGCTTTGTTGTGTAAGACTCGAAACGATGTCATAAGTTATATCAATAGCTATTTGTTGGACTTGAAGCCAGTTGAAGGACAAGAAAATAAATATTACATTTCAAATTCAAATAAAACAGTAGGACAGATATCTTTATTTCATGAACATTTTTTTGAGACTAATATTGATTTGCAAGGACATAGCAGTATCTGCGGTGAAGCACATCCAGAAACAGCTGATACAATGCTTTCATTCATAAGTAATCGAAACTCCTTTTTTGAAAAAAATTACCAGAAAGGTCAAGAATACCAAAAAACAGCTTTACTCAATCCTTTATGGTTAGTACTTTTGATGGGCTATTTTTTATCCTCTGCCAGAAACAGCTTATCACAGACGTTCATTGGAGCCTTTATTTTAGGGATTGAATCAACGCATTTCTGTGAGGATTTTGATTTGGGTTATGAAAACGCTAGAAATCGTATAAATCTATAGCTAATTTATTTCTCTTTAAGGAGACTTGCCTATGAAAAATATTTACTCTGTATAATCTTAGGTAATGCAATACAAATACAATATGTCCATACTCACAGTGTGGTTCAATCTAAACCATTAACCATAGGAGTTTTATGTTTTCAAAATATCAAGGGGATCCCAACAACCCAAAATTTTATCGTTCAATTTTAAATGATCGCTATCTTCTAACAGAAGATTATGCATCATTAATTATAATAGGGACAGCTGAAGACCGCGCAATATTTGTTGAAACATATGTTAATAGTATTGCAACAATTACAGCTACCAAATTTACCGATATAAAAAAAACATGGATTTTAACATTATTTCCGCTATTGCCAGACGATCGAGCTGATAAATGGAAAAAAATAAATTTTCCTGATATAGCGTCAGCCAAAGCTGATTTTGATAAAATGGAGAGGCAAAAAACTATTTGCCATACAAGAAAATGCTCATTAGATCAAATGGAAGCATTCTTATCTGCGTTATCCCGGTATGACGATGGTTATGTAATGGTTTCTCAGATTGACCTTCACATCCGAGGTGCTTACAAAGAAATATTTGGTGGAGAGCTAATTTATACTGAGTCTAGTACCTGTGTATTAAGTTAAATAATCAACCCCTTCGGATATGGTTTTGACACATTTTTTTTGTATTTTGTATACCCCTTTTAGGTTAAATCATTTCAATGATGATTCAGCAGGAGAGTTTTGGCTGTAAACTTGCAAACAATTCATGAAACAACTCGCATGTTTCTTGATAAACACCAAGACAGTTTGATTCGCGTGGCCCACCAACGTTTAACGTATTAATATTATTATGGTCAACCCACTGTAATATATTTTCAACTGCAAATTGTTTTTCAGCTAAACTTACAATGAGATGGGGTTTCCCTCTGCGTTGTGCTTCATCGATCGTTAATTTCGTTCCATCTTTTATTTTTTCAGGTAGTGGCCAACTTGGAACAATGATTAAAGTGCCATCTGAATCACGAATATTTAATTTTGTTCTTTCATCAGGATTAGTCGTTGTCGCTTCCATTAAAGAAGGATATTGATCTAATATACAAACATCATTTTCATCTAGTCCACCTTTAGGGCACCATCCCCCAATAGGTATACCAAATTCTGAGGCTGTAAATAGCACGGCTTGATCAACACCTGTTTGACCACCTGAAACAATTTTTTCAATCATAAGACAAATCCTGGTTCGTTTTTGCATACTTAAATGGTGTAAATTTATTGGGGAAATCGTAAATATCAATTCCCGTTAAGTTTTTGAGGTAGTTTACTAAAAAACTTGCCGGTGCTGCCAGCAAAATACTGTAAATGGCCTTAATTGAGAAACTAATAGCCACGACTTTCATAATATTGTGAAGCGGAATGGATGAGATTTCCATCATTACAATCGCTACAAAAGAATAAAGCGCTTCTGAAAATGTTGATGAACCCAAGCTCCTTAACCAAAAATAACGTCCTTTAAGCAGTATTTTCCAGCGAGACAACACATACGAATTGGTTAAGTTCGCAACAATATAAGCGATGAATCCACTTATATTGATGCGTAGCAATGATAAACCAAGAACATAACTGTATGAGCCTTGCTCTTTAAAAAACGAAGGATGGGGTGCTATCAATGCCAGCTGACAAATAACAACAAAAAATGTTTGCGCTAAAAATCCTGTTATAATTACGGACCGCGCTATTTTGTATCCGTAAATTTCCGTAATGATATCATCAAAAATGAATATCAATGGCGATGTAAATGTGCCACCTAAAACAAAAAATGCATCACTTCCAATGTATCGATTAGTTAAAATGGCATTACAGAGCATGATGCTCATATAAAACATGCTGATCAAAATAAGAACTTTATACCCGTGTGGGTTTTCCATTAATCTCTGCTTGTTATGGTGCTCATTCATTGCTGTCTCATTTTTCAACTAGTCGGAGATGGGGCGCTTTTGTTTTAGATAAAGCGTTTTCTTCAATTTTTGGATTCGCAAATTTCAGCCCTGCTAACACACCAATACAAAAAGCCTGTACTGCATCAAATTCTTCGATGAGCGACCTGGATAATGCAATATCCCTTGGATCCATCAAAAATTGCTCACCTGTAATTTTAGATTCAAATCCCAATAAACCATTTCGATTTTGATACAAAAGATGATTATTTCCATACCTAGAGACGGAATATTTGGAGAACACGCTTCTATGTTTCACTTGCGCCTTTGAGTTCCGAGTATCAAATGTAGTGGTTTTCTCATACTCAATACCAATATAGCAGCCTTGAACCGGGTGTAATCCGTATAAGATATCCTCATCAAATACAATATCTTGAATGAGTGCATCAAAAACAGCTTTTGTGTTAATGCATTGCATTTTGAAATACTCCACCTGACCTTTAGTATAAGAGTCGACAATTTTATATAAAATAAAATCGTTTAAATCCACTTTATTTGTCGTCCTAGACATGAAGCTTGCAACCATCTTTTTAAATGGCAACGCATACACATTCATTTATCCCTCCGTGTGCAAATGTCGCATCTTCCTGTTATAAAAAAGAGTTAAAAAAACCACACCTAATATTTCGTGCTCCTCTTTAGAGAATTTCAATATCGGAGAGCCTTGATTAATAGGATGCAATTGCCACTCTGGTGGATCAACAAATAGCTCTCTTAATGTCAATTCATTATTCTGGCGCAAATTAATGAGAACAAGATCACCGTCGGTGGCTGATAAATCAGGATCCACAATAAAAAGAGTACCTTGTTGAAAACGGGGATGCATGGAAGGCCGGCTTTCTAATGCAAATGATCGTGGGCTAACGGTTTCATTTTTACCAACGGTCACGGGTACCCATTCTTGCCATTGGCTTAGATCAATCACATCTAAATTTTTAGCTGACTCCCAATCTAATGCAGGAATAAATAAAGGTTTGGTTTGACCGATAACGCCGAAATGAACTACTTCCTCAGTTGCAATAAGATTATCAATTGAGACTTTAAAATAATCAGCAATGGCTTTCAACGTCGATATTCTTGGATCTGTAGTTTCCCCAGAGAGTAACCGCTTTATCGAAATTGGTGGAATATTAAGATCTTGAGCCACTTTATTTTCAGTTGTTTTCTTTAACGCGATAAAGCGTGCCAGATTTTCGGCAATACTGCATCGTTGCGTTAAATCTAAATTTAGGTGTTCTGCATTCACGTGCATTCTTAGTTAGTTATTATGAGGAAATGATACATCAATGTATGAAATAAAAAAACAATAATATTGAATTTATTTAAAATTACAAAATTAACAAACATTATTGTTGACATTGCCAAACATTGTTGTTTATATTTGTGACTTAATTGTTCGTGACGAATAATTGCCTTATTAAACAATAAAACTAAATGTAAGGAACACAATGATGATGCATCACCACTCGAAATTGCAAATCTACAAAGGAATCATTCAATATTTGCTGGACTCTACCAACTACACGATAAAAAATATTGCCGAGGTCACTAACTCCTCAGTCAAAAATATCCGCACTATCTATTGCGAGGAGCAGATCCCTGCACATTTCTCAGAGATCAATTTAGTAAAACTCTATCACATGATGCTTGAATTAAATTTACATGAATTCAATGAGTCAAGGAATTAAACAGGGGCCAACGGAAAAACGACATGGAAATAATAGAGGATCAAATGATGCAAAATACAACGTCTTATGAAATCACACAGCAAATTTTTTTTATTAACGATCTTGAAAAATTGATTGGGCGCAACCGCGTTACGCTTCGGAGGTGGTGGTTAATCGGAAAATTTCCACGACCCGTAAAATTAAATCATTCCACCTTGGCTTGGCATCGTGATGCTATTGAAGAATGGATTAACCAAAGTATTAAACTTAGTGAAATCTAGATAGAGCCTACTGTTCAATATGACGTCTCGTCAGTATCTTTCATAATTCTTAGTCAGGCCGTGGGCCTGTTTTTTTTGTCTTCAAATCACAAAATAAAACGCTCATGGCAAGAAAAGGAAATTAAATGTGATTTTTAAAGTGCCCTGTAAAGTGCCCATTATTTACTAATTCAACACTGGGTAACTTGCTACAATCCTTGCTGTATATGGTCGGGACGGAAGGATTTGAACCTTCGACCACTAGCACCCCATGCTAGTACGCTACCAGGCTGCGCTACGCCCCGATTTTCATGTGCATGATAGCTCTTCTTTTATTAAATAACAAGATTCGGAAGAACAAACGCCTTCTTAAAGTCCTTGTCTGATGACTATTTTCATAACTGGTTTATGGTTTGATGTGTCTATTTTATGTGCACTTGTATAACGCATATGAATTTTTAATTTATCACCTCAACTTCATTAAGACGGGTGCCATACACTATACTGAACTGGCAAAGTGAGGCCTAACAATCCATGTTCAGCGGTTTTTTTAATAAATTCACGCGGAAATTGGGCTTGTTTGAACGCACTCGTTATCACAGGCAAGACATCTTGTTTAACAAAACACGCGACGCTATCGCGTATCATGCGCTCTTCATCTTGTAATTGATCGTCGAGATCTAATAAATCATCCATCTTCAGTCCTTAAAAATTGAAGAATACTCTAAAACATGGTTTACTTCTTACAACTGCTGATTGGAGTCGCCCATGAAATGGATCACTATTTTACCTGTTATTTTTTTATTAACATCATGTATTTATACAGAAGGAACCCCTATCATCGAGCCTCGAGACGTCGTTGTAACACCACAAGTATATCAATTCGCTCCATGGGAGCAATGCGGAATCGTTGATGTTACCGAGTAAAAAAACCGAGGTTTTTCGTAACTAGTCACTCCGTAGAAAGGAACGGCCGTATTTGGCGCATTTTGAACGAAAACGATTTCGAACAATGCTCATCCCGGCCTTCGCCGGGACAGGCCAAGCCTATGTATGCTACGCTTGATCAAAACCGTTTTCGTTCAACCTGCACGAAAATCTGACCGTTCTCCGAGCGTCAACAGAACCCTCCGAGCAGTTACGGTTTTTCAATCAATAGACCTCTTTCGAAACTCGCTGTGGCAGTGAGTTTCGAAAGAGGTCTAATCTTCTGATTGTGAATATCCACATCCTTCATGCGGGCAAAGAATTTGCCGCCCTGATCGCTTCGTTTCTTTAAGTGTCAATATTGGCCATGCGCATTTTGGGCATTGTTGATTAATCGGCTCATTCCACAAGGCGTAATCACACTTAGGATATCCCGCGCACGAATAAAATATTTTACCTTTGCGTGATTTACGCTGAAGAATATTCAATTCATGACACTTTGGACATTGAACACCAGTATCAGCTGGCTTCTCTAACGGCTCAATAAATTTACAATTCGGATAACTACTGCAACCGATAAATCGCCCGTAACGTCCTACTTTAATATGCAACTCACCCGAACATTCAGGACAAACTCGTCCCGCAACTACCTCAGGTTCCACTTTTTCATGAGATTGAGAGGCAAGATCTTGAGTAAAATCACATTCTGGATAGGCTGTACATCCAATAAAACGCCCACGTTTTCCCAAACGAATGGCCAATGGTTTGCTGCATTTGGGACACTCTTGATCAAGCATCTCGGTAGTCACATCTTTCCGTTGAACGTGTTCATCAATATCTTGGACTTGCTGAATAAATGGCTTCCAAAATTCATCCAATACGGGCACCCATTCTTTTTCACCACGAGCAATAGCATCGAGTGTATCCTCAAGCTGGGCTGTGAATTCATAATCGACGTAACGAGTAAAATGTTGCGTCAAGAAACGACTGACAATTCTCCCAACATCCGTGGGAAAAAAACGTTTCTTATCAACAATCACATACTCACGCTGTTGTAATGTGTGGATAATTGATGCATACGTTGATGGTCGGCCAATATCAAACTCTTCCAGTGCTTTAACTAAGGATGCTTCGGAATAGCGGGGTGGTGGCTCGGTAAAGTGTTGATTCGCTTCAATTTCCAGCAATGGAATCTTATCACCAACCTCAAGAGCAGGTAATAACGTGCCATTCTGATTCTCATCTTTTGAATCATCCTGACCTTCTTCATATACTGTAAGAAATCCTGGAAACGTAACGGTGGAACCATTCGCACGGAATAGATTACCATCCCCACAACTCAGATCAACGGCCACCGTGTCCAACAAGGCTTCGGCCATTTGGCAGGCCAACGTACGCTTCCAAATCAAACCATACAGTTTAAATTGGTCTGGAGTCAAAGCTTGCTGAACCATATCGGGAGTTCGTTTAATCGATGTTGGACGTATGGCTTCATGTGCTTCTTGAGCATTTTTTGATTTGGTTTTAAAGACTCGAACGGATTTTACGCAATTTACCTCACCATATCGTTCAACAATATAGGCTCTGATCTCATCCAAAGCTTCCGATGATAAGCTCACGGAATCGGTACGCATATACGTTATCAAGCCCATCGTACCCGAACCAATATCAATCCCTTCGTATAACTGCTGGGCAACCATCATCGTTTTTCGCGCAGTAAAGCCAAGTTTTCGTGCAGCTTCCTGTTGTAAGGTGGACGTAATAAACGGTGCCGAGGGATTGCGCTTACGCTGTTTCTTCTCAATTGACGCTACCAACAATGAACCTTGTGCCTCAGTCAGCAGCGATGCTCTGATATCATTGGCTCGCTCACCTTCTGTAACCGTGAATTGTTGTAACTTCTCATGCTGATAATGCGTCAAACGTGCTTGAAACGGAACCGCCTCCTGTTGGCATTGAGCTATAAGCTGCCAATACTCTTGTGAAACAAAACGTTCAATTTCATCTTCACGCTCGGCAATCAAACGCAACGCGGGACTTTGTACTCGACCAGCAGACAAACCACGCCGTATTTTTTTCCATAACAAGGGAGACAGATTAAAACCCACCAAGTAATCAAGAGCTCGTCGAGCTTGCTGAGCATTCACCATATCCATTGAAATGCTTCGTGGATGACTAATGGCCTCTCGAATTGCTGACTTAGTTATTTCATTAAAAAAAATCCGGTGAACTTCTTTATTTTTCAGTAGATTACGCGACTTCATCAATTCATAAACATGCCATGAAATGGCCTCGCCCTCACGATCCGGATCCGTTGCGAGCAGTAGTGTATCGGCTTGTTTCAGTGCTTTTGCAATGGCATCAATATGACGAGCATTACGCTCAATTGGATTATAAGTCATTGCAAACTTCTGATCGGGATTGACCGAACCTTTCTTCGGAGGAAGATCTCGAACGTGTCCATACGATGCTAGAACTTGATAATCATCGCCAAGATATTTCTGAATGGTCTTGCATTTGGCGGGAGATTCTACAACAACCAAGTACTTACTCATGTATGCAGCCTTTTTATGCTTTTAAATAGGGTCTATTGATATGTCATCGTTCGACGTTTCGTGAACAAGTCACGAAACGTCGAAACCATGGGATTTTCAAATTAAGTATTAAATGTCCACATATCTCTAATGCAACGAAAGTCCATCTTCTTTAAAATAAAGAACCAGTTCAAGAAAAGCCAACTGTTCAGGATCTAAGCTTTGTGCCAACGTATTGCGAATAGTCCATTTCGTTTCTTGTAACGAAACAAATCTTGAATCAGAAAAAAATAATCGATTGATGACTAGTTCTAAAGTTTGCGGCGCAATGATACCCAATGAGCCAATACGCATCAAAAATTGATAACTCGCTTTGGTAAGCTTCAATTGCTCATCACGAGTAAACACACGCATCGCCGTTGAACTCGCTGCCTTAACTACTTGAACTTCAACACCAACTTTCCGATCCGCCGCAAGCGGCTCTATCGTTGTGCCTTGTTCACTCGTTGGAGTCGATTGGTGCTTCTCTTTTAATTGAGTTAAGGTTTTTTCAAACAAACTCAACAATATCTCAAACAAGCTATCCTTCATAATTTACACCTCATATAGCCGCCGGGAACAGCATGGACAATACTTTTTAATTCCAACTCAGCCAAACCACACATGATATCACTAACAGTCAAACCACTACGCATCATCATTTGATCGACACTCGTCACCTCAAAACCAATGCACTTTACTAGATTGTTATTCTCGCATGCAAGCACTTCATTTGATACTACCTTTTCAACATAATAATGATCTAAATCCATCTCGTCCAATATATCTTTGCACGATGTTATTAATTTAGCTCCCTGCTGCAATAATTGATGACATCCTCTGGCTTGAGGATTATGAATCGAACCAGGAATAGCTAAAACATCCCGATTCTGATCCAAAGCAAGACGCGCCGTAATCAGCGAACCACTACGAATTGCGGCCTCCACCACCAGGGTGGATGAAGACAGGCCACTTATTATACGATTTCTGCGTGGAAAATGTCCAGCGATTGGTAAACTTTTTAATGGAAATTCACTTAATAACAGCCCATTTTCACAAATTTGACTGGCTAACGTCACATGACGACGAGGGTAAATGCAATCTATCCCTGTTCCCATAACAGCGATCGTCCTACCTTTGGCTGCCAAACAACCACTATGAGCTTGCGCATCGATACCAAGGGCTAAGCCGCTCACAATAGTAATACCCATGCTAGCCAAATCAAATGCAAATTGCCAAGCAGTCTCGCTTCCATTCACCGAAGGTTTACGTGTTCCCACCATCGCAATTTTAGGCTGTTGTAACGACGATAAATCACCTTTGGCATAAAGAACAACAGGGGGATCATGAATTTCTTTCAGAAGCTCTGGGTAGTTAGGATGGCTCCAGGTTAATATCGTATGACTATCGGCTTCTTGCCAAGCCAAATCAGCATCAATCTGAAGAAAATCAAACGTACTGATTGATCGAGCTATTTTTTCCGAAAATCCAACATGTTCTAGATCCTGTGCGGATAGCCGAAACATATCATTCAAATTTGGCCAACGTACCAAACACTTCGCGACCGTTCGCGGACCAATGTTGCTGATCCGGTTAAGAGCGAGAAAATAATAGGAATTATCTATCATCTTTTTTAATCCATTAGGTGAGGGAACTTGCTTAGATCCAATCTATGAGAGATAATACCAGGTATTTATTTTTTTTAAACTGACTTACATGACTATACGTACAATTATTTATTTACCCGATGCACGGCTTAGAAAAATCTCAGCCAAGATTGAAACATTCGATGATAAGCTCCAGGTATTAATCGACGATATGTTCGAAACCATGTACCACGCAAGAGGTGTTGGGCTTGCGGCTCCACAAATTGGTATCAATCTGCAATTATCAGTAATCGATGTTATCGGGGATAAAACCCAACAGTTGGTGCTTATCAACCCAGAAATCACTGCTTCCACAGGTGAAGTGGCGTATCAAGAAGGCTGTTTATCGGTTCCTGGTGTCTATGATACGGTCATTCGCGCGGAATCAGTCACCATGTGTGCATTAGACCGTTTTGGTAAACCCTATGAAATGACTGCGTCGGGACTTTTGGGGGAGTGTTTTCAACATGAAATCGATCACCTAAATGGCAAATTGTACATTGATTTACTTTCCCCATTAAAACGTACTATGGCCCGACGAAAATTAGACAAATTCTTACGCCAACAAGAATCCAGGTCATGATACCGCTTCGAATTGTCTTTGCAGGCACCCCAGCATTTGGCTTACCATGTTTAGACAAGCTTGCTGCATCCAAACATCACATCGAAGCGATTTATACCCAACCTGATCGTCCCGCAGGCCGTGGACGCAAGCTCCAAGCATCTGCAGTAAAAACATGGGCTGAGGCACATCGTATTCCTGTTTATCAACCCATTCATTTCAAAGATCCCAACACCGTTGATGAACTTGCGGCTCTTAAACCCGATGTCTTGGTGGTTATTGCTTATGGTTTAATTCTTCCACGTAGTGTTCTGACTATTCCCCGTCTAGGATGTATCAATGTGCATGCTTCTTCTTTACCGCGCTGGCGTGGTGCATCACCTATTCAACACGCTATTTTGCATGGCGATAAACAAACGGGCATCACCATTATGCAAATGGATATCGGTATGGATACGGGTGATATGCTCAGTCAAGTGACTTGTGACATCAAACCAAACGATACGGCCGAAACACTGCATGATCATTTAGCCGCAATAGCAGATGAACCACTGCTTACAATCTTAAACGCACTGGCCACCGGACATACGCACGTTGAAAAACAAAATAATGCCTTAGCGACCTACGCACCTAAAATTAATAAAGAAGACGCCGCAATTAACTGGCATCAACCAGCCCATATCATCGATCAACACATTCGCGCATTTAATCCCTGGCCGATCGCCTACACCAACATCAACGAACTGGTTTTTCGAGTTCATCAAGCGCACACTGTTGCTATGCAAACGGATCAAGCAGCTGGCACAATTCTGTCTATTGATAAACACGGATTACTCATCAGTACCGCACAAGACGCTATACTGATCGAGACACTGCAATTCCCTGGAGGGAAAGCTATTTCAGTAGCCGATTATTTAAACGCGGGGCGAGAGCAATTGCGCATTAATATGGTGTTAGGAATGGTTATATGAAAAAAACAGAGCGGTTAGATGCGTTAACGACCTTAACCGCATTATTACAACATAAAACCCCTCTTTCTTATCTTTTACAATCAAAATCGCCTTTATCTCCCCTCTCCAAAGAAATTTGCTTTGGAGTATCTCGACATTATCTGCGCCTAGAGGCCCTGGCTGATCGTTTATTAAATAAACGGCCTAAAGACATTACGGTTTGGTTGGCTATATTCATTGGACTATATCAACTGCATTTTCTGAATATTCCAGATTATGCCGTAGTAAAGGAAACAGTCGCACTATTGGATCAATTAAAAAAACCATGGGCTAAGGGATTAGTTAACGCGATTTTACGTCGTTATTGCCGAGAAAAAGATATTATCTTAAATGATTTAAAACAAAACAAATCGTTTTTGTATGGTCATCCGGATTGGTTTCTCAAACGAGTGCAACATGATTGGCCAAATGATTGGCAAGCCACGTTAATTGCCAATGATTGTCATCCCCCCATGAGCCTTCGAATTAATAGCTCTCGAACGGATGCTGCAACTTATTTATCGCGGCTACACGAAATCGGAATGGATGGCACGTTAAATCCAATTGCCCCGCATAGCATTGTATTAAACACAGCATGCGCCGTACATGATTTGCCGGGATTTTCTGATGGTGATGTGTCAGTACAAGATACTGCTGCTCAATTAGCCGCGCAGTTATTAGATTTAAAACCTGGTTTACGCGTCTTAGATGCCTGCTGCGCTCCAGGCGGAAAAACCTGTCATATTTTGGAAATTGAACCTCAATTGGCAGCTTGTGTGGCATTGGATATTGAGTCTCATAGGCTGGTACGTGTACGCGAAAATTTAACTCGCCTACGTCTTCAAGCAACCGTACAACAAGGTGATGCGTTGCATCCCGAAACCTGGTGGGACGGTGTATTATTTGATCGTATTTTACTGGATGCTCCGTGCTCCGCAACCGGCGTGATCAGGCGGCATCCTGACATTAAATTACTCCGTACACCCAGTGAAATTGAATCGATTACTCAACTACAACAAGGCATCCTGCATGCGCTCTGGTCTCTTTTAGCGCCAGGCGGCAAAATGGTCTACGCCACATGCTCAATCATTCCAGAAGAAAATGAAAAACAAATTGCGCATTTTGTTGCTCAACAATCCGATTGCCAACATCAAACCATACCTCAGTCTTGGGGACATCCCACCGAACACGGCCGGCAAATATTGCCCGGCGAACAAGGTATGGATGGATTTTTTTATAGTGTGTTAGCAAAAAAGGCTTAATCATCCACGATTTCTTTAGCGATCATCAATGCCTGTTTTGCGCTTGTCGATAATAAATTAGTTATCAAAAAACGTCCTTTCGTGATAGGACCTGCCGCAAACATAGGACGTATTTTTCCACTGGGATCAAGTATTCGACATCTTTTATCAATCAAAACACCTCCGAATTGATTGCGAATTATGATATTACTCTCAACCAAGTTCAAATATAATCCAGGTGACATCGTAATGTATTTGTCAACCGAAGTCGCATTGACGACGTAATCAAACAACTCGTCCTCAACTGCCTCCCGTTCATAAAACTCAGCTCTGAATCGATCTCCATTCATATATACATTCGATAGATTCTTTCTGATCATCAATGATCCATTTTTGATTTTTTCATAGAAAATTTTGGCATTATCCAAAGGAAAAGAACTGATATAACGGGAAATGTATTTCATATCGTGCGCGATTAATTCTTTCTGATCATGTGCCGATAAGTACCCCCAGGCACTATCGATAAATTTAAGAACAGATATCATGGAGTCTTCCCAATAATTTACTTTTCTTTTAGCCGAACTGATATCTTGTCTCAGCTGTCTCACGGCATTGGAATCAATTTTTACATCTTTAAATTGAATGGGATTTTTATGCCGTAATGACAGCTCGATATTAATTTCGTGAGCTCAAACTGAAGTGAAGTCAACTGCCTACTCCCGTTACTGTCGTCCCGGAATTTAGTGCAGCTTGGCGAGCTTGCGAGCCTTAGCCGCACTTAATGTCCGGGATCCATTCATCAACTTAGCTTGAGACGTGATTTTAACGGATAAACCATAAATGCTTCTCCAAAAAAAGTTAACAAATCATCAAGTAATGCTTGACAGCCTTTTTGATGGTTGCTTTTCCATTTTCTCACCCCAGGTTAAAACATCCTTGATAAGGCCTTTCAAAGATCATTGGTGATCACGAAAAGAAAATCGTGTTTTTTGTGCTGAACAGCATGACGTTCGTGTCATATGGTTGATCCTGAGAGGTCAAAAAAACCCATGTTATGATAATGACATCGATTAACACAGGGCTGTACATAGAGTGAATGCTGCCACCATACTGAATTTTCCTGAACGTAGTTTGCTTGATTCACCGAAGCAAACGTTGGTTCTTATGATTGTAGCGCTGCGCGCTGAACTTGAGTGCGTTCGGACAGAAAGCACGCAAACCATTGCCGATCTGCAAGAAAAACTGGCTCTTCGTGATGCCGAACTGGAAAAATTAACCAAGGCAAACATCAACAACACGGTCAATCAGCCTTCATCGAAACAACCGGAGTTCAATAAGGATACGGGCGTCGATCCGAACAAAAAGAAGAAACGTAAGAAAAAACGCACAGGTAGAGTCGGCGCTGGTAATCGTGCAAAACCGGCACCGGATATTGTGAATCAAAATCCACTGATCGCTTGTCCTGATTGCCAAACCGATTTGACAGCTCAACCTGTGGTTGAGAGCCAAAGTCGCATTGTTGAGGACATTCCACCCATACCTGAAAAGACTATTGTCTCAGAAGAAATACAAGAACGAAAATGGTGTCCCACCTGCGCTAAAGTGGTTGCATCAGTATCTGAGGCGGCATTACCACGCTCTGATATTGGCCTTCGGTCATTATGCTTGGTTGCCTATCTCTGGGTCGTGTCAGCAATATCTTTACCGGGTATCGCTGCTTTTCTAAATTCATTCTTCCGATTGAGGGTATCCACGGCTGGCTTATCCAGAATGATGATTCGCTTGGGAAATATCATGGCACCAATACATGATGAAATCCTAAATGATGTGAAGGGTGGCTCCATTATCTTTGCCGATGAAACAGGTTGGCGCGTCAAGGGGGTTTTATGGTGGCTATGGATTTTTGCCAATAAGCGTTCCGCCTATTATTGGCCTGATAGAAAACGGAGTGGCGCCGTTGTTGCCCAACTATTGGGCGACCTGTTTTCGGGTGTGTTGGTGACTGATGCATGGTATGCTTATATGAAAATTATTTGCGCGAAACAGACGTGCATGGCCCATATTCTACGGAAGATACGAAAGTTTAGAGACGCCTATCCAGAGCATTACTGCATTGTACAGTTGCACCAAAAATTGCGACGCATTTTAGCCGATGGTGAACGACTACAATTAGCACGCAAAGAGATTGGCGAAGAGGTTTTTATGCGGCGCTTGGCGCTGTTGAAAGTACGCTTGCAAAAACTATTGGATTGGCCTGAGCCTAACGATATTCTTAAAGATATTATCGCCAAGGTTGCCCGTCAACAGCCGTACATCTTAACCTTTGTTGAGCATGAAGGCGTACCAAATCATAATAATTATGGTGAATACATCATCAAAAAAGGCATACTAAAACGGAAGGTTTCCGGTGGCAGCATGTCAGAAGAGGGCGTCACCGCGTATGCCGTACTACAATCCATTGCTCAGACTTGTCATTTGCGAGGATTATCATTTACAGGTTTTTTGACCGCCAGTCTTCTTCATTATATTCGCACTGGGATCCCTCTGCTGTTGAGTCAATATGAACTCCAAATAACCAATAAACAAGCACAAAAGGAAGCTGCATAAAAATGGCTAAAAAATCAAATAAACTCTGTGAGAATTGTGGTGGAGAAAATATTAAATCGCATCCAACCACCTATCCAATCAATATGGGTGAAAAACAACTGGCTATTCAACGCGTGTGGGTCAGGGAATGCCTAGATTGTAATACAATGAAGCCGACTAAAGCAGGGCAAGAAAAAATTGATCGAGGGATGTCCGCCTTTATGATGTTGATGTTTCGTTAATTTAGACCGTATTTATCGTCAAGATAACATCCAATCACCCCATTTTGGTTCATCTGCTAAACTCACCTGCATTCTTATTCTGTGAAGGCGGAAATTTGTGCTCAGATATACATCGGTTCAATTTGATGAATGGATCCCGGACATTAAGTGCGGCTAAGGCTCGCAAGCTCGCCAAGCTGCACTACATTCCGGGACGACAGTAACGGGAGTAGGCAGTTGACTTCACTTCAGTTTGAGCTCACTACAAATGCATGCAGGAATTGGTACGCATATTGATGCCCCCGCACACTGTATTCCTAGCGGTAAAACAATTGACCAATTAAATCTCAATGAATTGATTGCGCCCTGTGTAGTAATTGATGTTTGCAAACAAGCACATGAGTCTTATCAATGCTCCAAAGATGATGTTCAATCATTCGAACGAAAATATGGTAAAATTTCTCGTGGAAGTTTTGTAATCATTTACACTGGATGGTCTCAATTTTGGTATCAACCCGAACAGTATCGTAATGATTTAAAATTTCCCTCTGTTTCAGAAGAAGCGGCTCTTCTATTTTTAGAACGTGAAATCGTAGGATTAGGCATCGACACATTCTCTGCTGATAATGCAGAGAGCAATTATCCCGTTCACCGTGCGTTACTGGGTGCAGGCAAATATTTAGTTGAAAATATCGCACATGCTGAACAATTACCTGCTGTTGGTAGCTATAGCTTGGCGCTACCGATTTTAACTGTAGGTGGAACGGAAGCTCCAATACGTTTAATTGGATTATTACCTCTTTAATTGGAAAAATCATGGGTACAGTACAAACAACATCCCGATTTAATATGTGTTGGTTACTCAGCTATATTTCTATCGCCTCCGTATCAGCGGCCATCATTACGCCTGCCCTACCTGCAATCCAAACACAATATAGCTTAAATCTTGGAACAGTTGAATGGATAGTGTCTGCATTTTTAATTGGTTATGTGTTTGGGCAATTAATCTACGCGCCTTTAGCAAACCAATTTGGTCGGTTAAAAGCGCTACGCATTGGGTTAGTCATCAATCTGATAGGAATCATCATTTGCCTAACAGCACTGACCACTAACATGTATTGGCTGCTCATTGTTGGGCGTTTAATAACAGCCCTTGGTGCTGCCAGTGGACTAGCCTGTACCTTCATATTAATTAACGAATGGTTACCTGAATCTCAACGTAAATCTGCAATGGCCTATTCTGTTTTATCTTTCGCACTCGGCGTTGGGCTTGCCGTTATGATTGGCGGCATGATTACCGAATATTGGCATTGGCAAGGTTGCTTTTGGTTTCTATTAGCACATGGATTACTTATGTTATGGGGAACCTGCATTTTCAGCGAAACCTTAAAAACACCCAAACCCATCCATATCAGAACGATCGCTCGTGACTACATCGAAGCACTAACTTCGATGCAATTAGTAGTTTTCTCACTCGTCGTAGGTTGTTGCTCCGCCATATCCTATTGTTTCGCAGCGGCAGGGCCACAAATAGCTCATGACCTGCTTATGCTATCTGCTGCAAAATACGGCTATTGGAATGGTATCAATATTATCGGCATGCTCATTGGCGGCATTCTTTCCAAGCAATGCCTCAACCGCTTATCTGTCAATCACGTCATTAGCCTTGGATTTTTAGGTGTAGCAATTGGTATTGCAAATTTACTGGCTATTTGGATCGTACATAGCCAATCCGCAACCTGGTTTTTTACAACCACCGCCGGTTTATATTTATTTAGTAGCTTTTTGTTCGCCGGAGGTTCATTTATAGCCTCTAACGCGCTGGAGGATAAAGCAAGTGCTGCTGCAATGATGAGTTTTGTAAACATGTGCTTTGCAACAATCGCGGTCATACTCATGGGATATCTGGTGAATAACCCATTATTAGGATTCATCATAACCTTGAGTCTTATTTGGCTGCTGGTCGTTAGCTTGATTTTTATAACGAATAGGCGGCATAGGGCAAAATCGTTGCATTAGGAAGGAACGCTAACCAGAGTAAAAGGCTCAATGATTTGAATGCTTCCTATTACGGAGAAATACAAAAAAATGAACCCATTTATTCTCTATCACAACCCGAGATGCTCCAAATCAAGACAAGCATTAGAAATACTTCAAAGCCATGGTATTCATCCGGTCATCATCGAATATCTCAAAACGCCGATTGGCTTAGAGCTAATCACCCAATTGCGGTCTCATTTTAATTTAAAAGATTTTGTACGGGACAAAGAACCTGTTTTTAAAGCACTCAAACTGTCACTTGCAGATGAAAGCGAGGTATTAAATGCCATGTTAAAAGAACCCATTTTAATGCAGCGCCCTATCGTAACTTATGGTGACAAAGCCATAATTGCAAGACCACCTGAAAAGGTATCAGAGTTAATCCGTCAAATTTGACAACACCCCAGTTTTTATTGCATAATATCTAATCAATTTTTATACGAGGTATTCCGCCGATGCGTCAATAATCTTCAATGTTGTTTTCCATACCCACAACTTTCTGGAGATTTATCATGACTCACGCGCCTCGTTTATTTATAAACCATCTTTCCTACGCTATCCCAAACACATCCGTCCAGTTTGATAATGTCATGCTGTCTTTCACAAACCGTCGATATGGTGTGATTGGCGATAATGGCACAGGAAAAACGACGCTTCTAAAATTAATTGAGGGATTGCTCAAACCACATCAAGGAACTATTGTTTGCGATGGGACAGTAGCTTAGGGATCTCAAATTTAATAATATACCTAGAACGTAGGGTGGGCAAAGCGGTAGCGTGCCCACCCGTTCGGAGCCGGCAGGGGATATTTGATGTAAATGCTCAGTATGAGGTAAAATCCATCCCATCTTTAAACTGAAGGAATGAAAGGTTGTACAGGGTTGTTGACTGATAAAATAAAAATAACGATCAAAGACGCATCGCAGGCATTAACTGATTATAAACGTCGAGCATTCGTGGCTAAAGTAGCCATTGACTATTTTGAAGGTAGCTCTCGTCGTGCAGAACGCGCCATGGGTTGGTGCAGAGATACGGTTGAAACAGGCATCAATGAATTACGAAGTGGAATTCGATGTCTTGATGATTATTCAGGCCGAGGAAACAAGCGTACTGAAAACAA
>JAUYQG010000173.1 GCA_030695645.1 Legionellaceae bacterium | reverse complement strand
AAACTAACGACTGCCTAAGTTCAGCGCATTTATCATGGGGCTTTATATGATCATGAAGAATAATTAATAACCAAATAGTGATGATATATGTCGAATTTTTGATAAATCGGAAATTTCGACGGTTCTGGGCTATAACCCCTTTGCGCCAAAAAAAACTGATCGTTATATTCGTACGGCAATACATCGATTTGAAAAACCGTTTTTTGCAAATATTGTCAAACAGTTACCATCAGCATCAATTAAAATAGTGAATGATCTTTTGCGTGACGATACTAAATTAAACGATTCAACGAAAGACAATACCCCTGAGGATGAAATCACCTTACGCCGTTTAAAAGCAGATGTTGTCGGCGTCAAACTAAAGCACGTTGCTTTTGAAATCAAGAAATTAAATTTTATTCGCAGCATACCCATCCCGTCATCATTATTTGATAATACGCCAAGGAAGCTGCTCAAAAAATATTACCAACGAATCATGGCAGCCTCTCCCAGCAACGTTCTTGGGTTCGTGCCTGATGCACGCGCGGCCTCGATGGCTTGCTTTGTCTACATCCGCTCACAATTATTGACTGACGATGTAGCGGATTTATTTATTAAATTAATCCACAACATGAAATCGTCAGCCGAGGTTCATGTTAATAAAAAAATTATCACTGAGGTCAAAAAAGTTAACGGTAAGTTTGATATTTTATATTTAATTGCAGAGGCGGCTATTGAAAACCCTAAAGGGGTCATTGAGGATATAATCTATCCTCAAGTTAGTGAGGATACTTTAAAGAAACTGGTAATAGAGCTGAAAAACAAGGGTAACAGATGGTATCAAAGCCAAGTCAACCTCAAAGTGCATTCATTATATTCACATGCCCACCGAAAGGTCCTTCTGCAACTGTTAAATGCATTCACGTTCAAAACCAACAACCCAGAGGGACGTGATTTATTGGATGCGATTGCATTTATTAAAAAGCATCAAGATTCGACTGATACATATTACCCTGATACAGCTCCTGTCCCTATAGACAAGGTCATTCCTGCCTCGTGGAAATCAATGGTTTTTGAAACAGATGGTGTGCCGGTTGCTACTGCAGCAGATGATGCGATTAAAAGCGATGTAATCAGCACGAATGATACTGAAAAACCGGCGAGCCCCCTCAAAATCCACCGATTTAACTATGAAGTCGCTGTCCTTGAATGTTTACGCGAAAAATTGCGTTGTAAATTAATCTGGATTGAGGGCGCCTATCGCTATCGTAATCCAGATGACGATTTACCTATCGATTGGGAAACGACTCGTGAAGCTCGATACTTACAGCTTGGATTACCCCTTAATGGTGCTGATTTTGTTAAAAAGCTTAAGAACAAGCTACACCTTAACTTACAAAATCTCAACGACACCATCTTGCATAATAAAAAAGTTAAAATCGAGGATAAAAATGGCGGTCACATCAAAGTAACGCCATTAAAAGCACAGGCGCCTCCTCCGTTCCTTGATGCATTGCAACGAGAAATTAATCGTCGCTGGTCAACCATCAATTTAATCGATATTTTAAAGGAAGCTGATTTTCGTGTTGATTTTACCAAGCAATTCCACTCCATAGGAAATAGAGACATTTTAGATGGCGAACTCTTACAAAAAAGACTGCTTCTTTGTCTATATGGGTTAGGCAGTAACACAGGGTTAAAACGCATCAGCGCTGCCAATGACGATGCCAGTCATTCAGATTTGAAATATGTTAAGCGCCGCTATATCAATGAAGAAAGTGTTAAAGCCGCCATTGTTGATGTCGTTAATGAGATCATAGCCATTCGAGATCCTGCTATTTGGGGTGAATCAACCACGGGTTGTGCCTGCGATTCCACCTTGGTCAGTAGTTGGGATCAAAATCTCATGAGTGAATGGCATCCTCGCTATAAAGAACGCGGGATCATGATTTACTGGCACGTTGATACCAAGTCTATGGTCGTACATTCTCAGATTAAAACATGCTTGTCATCAGAGGTCGGCGCCATGATTACAGGCGTTTTAAGACACGATACGAAAATGAACATGGATAAAGCCTATGTTGATACGCATGGACAAAGTACCGTTGGATTTGGGTTTAGTTATGGTCTCACGTTTGACTTATTACCGCGTATCAAAGGGATCCATCGCCAAAAATTATATTATCCAAGCGCCTCACACACAAAAAATTACCCTAATTTAGATCTCATCTTAAAATCGGCCATTGACTGGAAGCTCATTGAGGAAAATTACGATGAATACGTTAAGCACGTATCGGCACTCAAAACCGATACAGTTGATCCTGATGTGCTTATTAAAAAATTCAGCAAAGAAAACTACAGTCATCCGGTTTATAAGACACTAATTGAGATTGGCAATGCAGAAAAGACGATATTTTTGTGTCGATATTTATCTGAAGAAGCCTTACGCGTAGAAATTAATGAATCACAAAATGTGGTTGAACGATTGAACGGCATTATGGGTTTTATTTTTTATGGAAAATTGGGTGAAATATCTACCAATCGAAGAAAAGAACAAGCGTTGGCCGTGTCTTGCTTGCATCTATTACAAGTCTGCATGGTGTACATCAATACCCTCATCATCCAAGAATTATTATCAGATCCCGCTTGGGCCAATAAATTAACACCTGAAGACAAACGCGCTTTAACCCCATTAATTCACGCACACATTAACCCATATGGTTTATTCCCGCTCGATCTTTACAAGCGGTTAATCATTGCGTTTGAAAAGGAAATCAAAAATGACCGAACAAAAACGAACACCCGTCAGGCAGAAAGCGAAGCAGTTAGCTAAGCTCTTGAAGGAAGAGAACCCTGATTATGATTATCTTCGTGAGATATTTAGGCACTTACGAGTGGAATTAAGTGTTGATGTCACGCATAAAGATAAAAAATTACCTTATGTCCCAACAGAAGAAGAAATTTGTAAATATTATCAAGCAGTCTGGAAATCACGTAACATGAAGCATGTTTTGATGATTAAAACCTTACTTTATACTGGGGTAAGGGTTAGTGAGTTGGTTCGTATCAAACTTAGTGAGATAGATTTCGACAGTTGTCAGATACGAATCACCGAGGGCAAGGGGAAAAAAGATAGAATAGTTCCGTTTCCGGACAGCTTCAAGGAAATATTGGCTATTCATGTGCATAATATGCACGATAAAGGAGGTCAGCACCTATTTGAATCATCATGGAAAAAACCTTACACTGATCGAGGCGTGCGTAAAATTCTTGAACAATATTCACTTGCGGCAGGAATGGAGCATTCAATATCTCCGCACAAATTGAGACATTTTTTGTTTACGTGGCTTAAGAAGCAAGGGATTGATGATGCGTTAATCCAGCCTTATTCAGGTCATGAGAGCCGAAAATCGCTTGAAATTTACTCGAAGTTATCAATTTCTGACGCGCAAATTGAATATGAAGATATTATTGGCAAGTTTCCAGTATGAATTTATCTAAAGTGGCCCCAAAAGGCACGGACCGTAACCTGGGGCC
>JAUYQG010000164.1 GCA_030695645.1 Legionellaceae bacterium | reverse complement strand
TTTAAAGATGGGATGGATTTTACCTCATATTGAGCATTTACATCAAATATCCCCTGCCGGCTCCGAACTGGTGGGCACGCTACCGCTTTGCCCACCCTACGTTCTACCATTATGGGTATGTTATTAAATTTGAGATCCCTTGCTGTTTTTGGGTTTAAAATGCCCTCATTACTGCAATTTGAGAAAGATAAAGCATCTGAACAAGGATGTAGGGTTAGCTTCGGCGCGAGAGCGACGTGCCCACCAATGAGCATCGAACATGGTGGGCACGTCGTTGCACTCCTTTACCCACCCTACTTCGTACCTCGGTTTATTTTTACCTGCCTATCCGGTTGTCACATACTCGTCATTGCGAGTCGGCCAGCCATGTACGGCAAGCATCGAAAAAGAGGGCTCTCTGTCGAGAGCCCCTCATCCGCCCTGTGGGCCCCTTCTCCCCGTGTTCGGGGAGGAAGAAGTTCTTTGGGAGGCACGAAATCATCACAATAGGTGACAACCGGATAGGCAGGAATTTTTATACCAAATTGTGTCCACAGAGTGGCCCCTTGAGGGGAGAGGGGATCAGTTCAGTAGTACGTTGCAAAAAAACTCCGAACTGAGGTTAGGAACGGGCCAGAAATAACGGCCCGTTCCTTAGAGAGTAGGAAGGCCACCTTCCTCCGGCCCCCTCTCCAAATCAACGGGTACTTGCGTCTCAGGAACTACAGTTTGATTAACTTCCAGGTCTATTTGAAGCGATTTTAACTGGGCTAACTTATCTTTTAATACAAACATCTTAGGGTTATTCCAGGTGGTTTTCACAACAGCCTCCTGGAAACAAGCGGATGCGATACATCCCAAAACTGTTATTTGTATTCCCGCCATAATAAGGCCGCCTGCCCACAAAAGAGCACTTATTCCTCCCGGTATGGTCACAAGTCCTGGTATCATAAGGACACCCAAAAGTCCCAAGCATAACCCAGTCAATACATTGTAGGCCGCTTTCTTCCAACTTAATTCTTCAGCTATTATTTCCTCAAGCATTTCTTGCGCGGTATTTGTTTTAAATGGTTTTTGGCCCGAAGCAACCTCTTGTTGCGACGTGATGAGGTTAAACACCTTGTTACACGATAAATCCATAGAATCCCCATTTTGAACATCCCGACTATGCTTGGACTGCATCGCCGCATTCCCTAATTTCAATAGCTTGACTTCTGGAGAATCAGTCAATGGCCAGGGTGACTTTAAATTTACAGGATCTAGAACAGGATTGTTATCCTGATCTACACCCACGTAACGATACAAAGTAGGTTTTTCGGGATGAGTGGAGTAATCAAGAAAAAAACTACTTTCATCGGCCCCAACTGGAAAACCAAATGGCTTACCAGGAGCAGCGTCTATAAAGAAAAGTTTATGACTATCACGCAAATAGTGCGTTGCCTCCTTCGATGTCGGGTCGTTTGCACATACCGCCATCATGGACAACATCTTCTCACGTCTCTCCGTTGAAATAAGACTGCCGGGCAATACACCCTGATCACCAATCTCATGCAGAAAGCGTTGAGCCTCTTCGCAACGATCGAGAAAACCTGGAGCAACCAAGGCCGCTTTCGGAGTTAAACCGTACTCTCTTGCATGGGGCAACAAATTTCGCACAATCACGTCATTGGGTAGGTAATCAGTCTCACCCCATACCTTATTTTCTTCAATATTGGCTGGTGTAAATGCTAACTCACCTTGTGGATTCATAGCAAAACATACAAACTTCTGAAGTTTGGCATCATATGCAAAATACAACACTCCATTTTCCAGAGGAAATGGAGGCGGCTTGTCGCGGTGATCTTTCCAATATTTCAATTGCTCATACTGGTTCTCAGGAATACGTTTTGAACGATATCGCTCGGATTCCAATTGCTCGTGCAATGCCTCAAGAGTGGGTGGATCTGCAACAAGATCGAAATGATGCGCAGGATCACCCCATAGTGCAGCCTTACTCCGAAACTCGTAATCTTGAGGGACCCCCTGATCATCCATCCAATATGTGGTATATTCTCCACTCACATGGTTAATGGAAACAAATACTTGCTTTGGGTTATTCGTGTAATCTGGTTCTTTACCGCCCTCCAGTATTCTATACCCTTTAGCTCTAATTTTCTGATAAACGGGCTTCATGGATTCAAAATACGCATCTGATAATGCTCTTCGTTGCACCAATACGGATGTCAACCGATTGGATACGGCATTCAACCGATAGGCTTCAAAGTGTTCATCATACACGGTGGGCTTTAAGCCGATATGGGCGTTATCTTTAATCCCCATACCACCGCTCAAACTCATCAATTTTCTTGTGTTTTCTGTGATATCAGCATCTAAATCTGGCGGTATGTTGGGGATAACCCGAGTAACAGCGCCTATCTGTGTACTGCAATTCAACTCGGCTAGCGTTGCATTCAATGCATTGATATGATCTGGATTGATAATATGAGCTGATGTTTCCTTCTTATTCTTATATTGATTCAATATCTCCCATAATTTATTATTATTTTGTTGAGTAACGTGATATTTACTTATCTTATTATTTTGCCAATAAATCATACGAAATTTATCCGGCGGCACATTAACAATTAAAACTTCCTTTGATTCCTCAATAGATTTCGCAAGCTTCGTTGTATCTTGTGGAAGGGTTTGCATGAACCGTGCATGACAACCTGTACTCAAGTCTCGACCGTAATTATAATCGTCATTAGGTGGCGTAACTGCCACATTGGCATACCCATCCAATATGTCAGAAAGTTTATGAAAGAAACGATTTTCTTTGTTTTCAAAAAGTTGTTTAATAACAGGTACATTGTCTGTTCTATCCACAAAGTAGAGCTCATGTTTCTCTCCAATCGTCACAAGGATATATTGATTTGTACCTTTACCTTGCAAAACCGGCATCTTATCCGTAGGAGGTTTTGACCATAAAGCTAATGAGCATTCCTTTTTTTTCGCGCTTGAATTGATGATTAATTCACTTTCACTCATGCGACGAACGGTTCGTAACGCCTCAATACTCTCCTCGCTCGGAGCAGAAAATTTATCATTCATCATGGCACGACGAGTTGTGGCCGCTTTTTCAGAAGCAAGCCAAAACTTGCCGATGGATTCCGTGCGTTTTTTCTCATCGCGTAAGTTAGTAAGTGTTGACATAACTTTACCAAACTTAGGCGCTTGTTTTCTCAACGCCATTAAATAGTCCTTTATCGTCGTCCCTGTAACGACTTGATTCATCATCTTATGTGCTAATTCAAGATTCGGATCGATGGGAAGGGTATCGCCCAAAAGTTTCTTCATGTTGATTTCAGAATAATCATACTCGTTACTGTTTCGTGTTCGATGATTAAATGTCACCCCATTGATCCGTAGCTCCGCTTCATTGAATGCCTGAGCTGTACATTCCGACTTCAGGCTTCGACATGTTCCATCCGAGTTGATGTGATGCATCTTGTTATTATAGAAAATAAAACAGTTTTTACAGTTCGATTTAATCTGTTGAAATTGCTCATGATTCTCTGGTGCATAAAGTTTGGTTTCTAATGAATCACGAGTTCGCTTCAGTTCAATCTTAAAATTATAATTGGCCATCTCAGTCGGATAGCGCCCAAAGATATGTTGATATTTCTGATAATCAGGCATGGTGGCTTTATCTATGGGCAATGGTTTCGGCTCTACGACTTGCTTTTGAGCCAATAGGGTCGGATCCCGTAAATCCCTGGTTTCAGCGTATTTGGTAATAGCCGTACCCTTTGCCCAGGACGTGTCCATAAACTCATGAAGCTCTCGCAACTCGTTAATTTTTTCAGTAACCACAATCGTGTTCGACGATTTGATTTGTTTCATTAATTTTTTCACTAATAATACGGTTTCTTTGACACCCGTCTGTTCCATTTCCCTTAGTTTTGTCTTCAAATCATCATAGGCATCATTTAAAAGTTGGGTTTGCATTTCGCGTTTAAATGCGGTTTTCGTTTTTTCAAGAACCGGTTCTTGTTGCCCGCTTATTGCGGCAAGAAAAGCTAAATGATATCTCAAGATTTCAGATTGTGAGAGATAAGGCGTTATGTCTACATCGTCTCCAGAAGTTCCGGCACCTAAGATCTCGTTGAAAAATTCCTTATCGTCGGGAGTAGCTGAACGATTAAAATTTTCAGGGGCATAAGTACGTTTTTGGTTTAATGCAGTGGGTAACCTATTTTGTTCAGCAATTTGTTCAAATACACTAGATAACCTGGAATCGAGGATGTTACTTGGGGCACTATCGGATAAACTGTTTGCTACGTCATCGATAGGAAAGGTATGCCCGGTTAAAGCAGTGATTGACTGACGAACATGCGGTTCTGCTGTTTCTTCGTTGGTATTAAAAGCAGTCTGTAACACCTCGAAATCGACTGCCGTTTCAGGGGCTTTGGCGATGGGTTCAACCCGCTTACTTTTACGATCAACGTAAAAAAATTTACCATCACTGCTCTTTATAACAGCATCTTGACCGCCTAAAACAGGTGTAATAGTCTTGATAAGTTTAGAAAACTGACCGTGGCTATCACCTTTTCTGATGTCAACTGCGCTAAGTGTGGATGTCCTGAGATCGCACCCCTTAAGGATCAGTTCACCTGTTTGATTCATCCCAGAGGGTGTACTAATATGGTACGTTAATGCATGAGGCCTGACCTGCCGCTCCAGGACGAGATATAAACCTTCATCCTGAGGCATGGGTTGTTGGTTCATCAGGACATATTTGTTATAGGTCCGGGGTGATAACCAATCTAATTCTGAGGAAAACGGTTCATGCTCTTGTTGACGTCTAAGCCATGTCGTGAATAAATCTTGGTCAGCGGACGCAATCTTGGAAGAAAATAATCCTTTGTGTTTGAGGGTGAGTTGATTGAATTCAGTAAAGCACCAGTCAGCGGCCTGCGACTCCGCTAGAATCGCTTTGACGTGTTTTGTAGTCGAGTTGTCAACCACTGAAGAAATTAGTGTTTTACCTTTGCTCATATGACACCAAAATGACCACGATGTCATTTAATTATATTTTATATGTCAATATAAAGCAATTTTTAACAGCGATTCCGGCCGAATTTTCACTGAACATGATGAAAGCACGTCATTTTGGCGGTCGAGATCCCATATCACTTGGGTTTCGTCGCCTCTTGTTGTACTTGCTTAATTTGAGCTTGCAAATCAGTCAACATTTTTTTCATCTGCGCTTGAGTTTGGGTACTTACTTTTCCAATTTGTTTTTCTAATGTGGTTTGCATCGTCTTCATTTGTGCCTGTAGTTGCTTATTCATGTCGGTCATTTGTTTTTGTTGAGTCGTTTGCATTTGCTGCATTTGCTTTTGAAGTTGTGTATTTAACGTTTGTAGTTGTGCGGTTGTCTTCGCTTCTACTGCCTTAATATCCGGTTGCGCTGCAGGAGCAGCTGCAGGAGCGGGAGCAGCGGCATAACTACTCGCATGACACATACTCAGCGTGATAAAGGCACATGCTAACCAGCTAGATTGTTTTTTCATTGTAAACTCCTTTAAAGTGATATTAAAACAATAGCAAGTTATTAGGTTATCCTCAAGTCTTGATGAAGAAAACCTAGCATCTCAAAATAAATTTTTGTATTATGGCACTCAGGAAGACTCTCGCTCTGGTTTAACATGGAAGTACACTTGCAAGGTGCGGCTCAGCCGCTCGTCCAACAAAAATTACTTACCGCAGAAGAAGCATTGCACTATCAGGATGCCGCAATGCGCTTGTCATTGCGCTTTGTCCCTTATCTAGTTACTCATAATATTCTCACCGCAAGAACAATCGCTGTCGCTTTGGCAAGCCATTTTAATCTATCATTCATCGATCTCAATGAGGTCAAAGACACGATGCTCGCTGATAACAGCTTCCACGAAACATGGGTAAATCAACATCATGTTTTGCCCTTATTTTGTCGTGGCAATCAACTTTATGTTGCCGTAGATGATCCCAGTCAACACACCGCATTACACGATGTGCAGTTCCATACGGGCCTCCCCATTACGCCCATGGTTGCTGAAACAACTCAATTAACGGAACGAATTAATCAATTATTATATAAAAAAGAACATCAAGGATTAACCCATTATTTTGCTGAATTACCCATCATCAGCGCGTTTGAACCTCTTATTGCCACTGAAGACGATGCCCCTGTGGTTAAATTTGTGAATCGCATCATTCATCAAGCCATTGAAAAAGGAGCCTCGGATATTCATTTTGAACCTTATGAGAATTACTACCGTATCCGTTATCGTCAAGATGGTTTGTTACACGATATCGCTGAACCACCACAAAATCTTGCCACACGCATTGCTTCGCGTTTAAAAATCATGTCCAATTTAGATATCTCCGAACGACGCATGCCTCAGGATGGTCGCTTCACAATACAGCAACCGAACAAAGCTGCCGTTGATTGCCGAGTGAGCACTTGCCCTACCGTCTCTGGCGAAAAAATTGTTGTGAGATTATTAAATACAGGATTCATCACCGAACCCGACCTGGAGTTATTATCATTTTCACCTAGAGATAAAGCCTGTTTTATCCAGGCATTATCTCGGCCACAAGGTCTAATCCTTGTCACAGGCCCCACCGGTAGCGGTAAATCACTGACCCTCTACACCGCTCTTAATCGACTCAACAGCGGTGAAAAAAACATTTCCACCGCTGAGGATCCTGTGGAAATGACGCTTAGAGGGATCAATCAAGTTCAAACTAATATCAAAATTGGCTTAACCTTTGCAACCATTTTGCGCTCCTTTTTACGGCAAGATCCCGATGTGATCATGATAGGGGAAATACGTGATCTGGAAACGGCTGAAATTGCTATCAAAGCGTCTCAAACAGGACATTTGGTGTTGTCCACATTGCATACCAACAGTGCCGCTGAAACACTGACGCGATTGGTCAATATTGGTATCCCTGCCTTCCATATCGTCAATGCCATCCGATTAATCATCGCTCAGCGCCTCGTGCGTCGGTTATGCGAGCATTGCAAATCCGTACGTGACGATGTGACGCCACAACACTTGTCGGAACTGGGTTGCACTCAGCCAATCAAGACCAATGCCGTACTTTACAAAGCGCAAGGCTGTCCACATTGTACCCAAGGTTATCGTGGTCGTATCGCACTATTTGAGGTCATGCCCATGTCATCTCATATTGAAAAAATCATGATGACGCCTGAACGAAAAATCATGGATATCGTTCAACAAGCCCAATCAGATGGTATGCATACCATTCAACAAACTGGATTTACGTATGTTCTAGAAGGAGTCACGAGTTTTGAAGAAATCAATCGAGTTACCTAAACAACGCCTATTTATATGGAAAGGTATCAATCGCCTTGGTGAACAAACCTATGGTCAAGTTATGGCAGAAAAAATAACGGATGCTCAAAATCAATTACGCAAACAAGGCATTATTGTGCATTCTCTGCAAAAACGTCGCAGTCGTTTATTTTCGCCACATAATAGAACCATCAATTCGCATGATGTCAGTGTATTTACTCGCCAATTATCCGCCATGATGAAAACGGGTCTTTCGTTTGTCCAAGCACTTGAGTTAATTGCCAGCAGCCAAATCAATCCACACATGCAGCAACTGATGATTACGCTACAGAGCGATATCATGTCTGGTTTAACGTGTGCCGAGGCATTGCGACGACATCCGAAGCAATTTAATGCGTTGATATGCAACGTAGTTGCTGCTGGTGAAGAAACGGGCACACTGGGTCTGATGCTCGCCGAAATTACGCTTCATCTGGAACAGGCGGAGCGCACCAAACAACGCATCAAAAAAACGCTGGCTTATCCTCTGGCCGTGACGCTCATAGCAAGTTTTGTGACCGCCGGTTTATTAATCTGCGTTATTCCACAGTTTGAATCGTTGTTTCGAAGTTTTGGTGCGGATCTGCCACTGGCCACGTTATGCGTCATTCGCAGTTCCCGATTCATTCAAGCGCACTGGCTTATTCTATCCAGTGTACTATACCTTCATATCGCTGCTTTTCGCCATGCGCATCACCATTCGTCTAACTTCATTAGATTCTTAGATAAGCTCCTGTTATCAACCCCGATGATTGGTCGTATCTTACAACACATGATCATCGCACGATTTGCAAGCGCGCTCGCCATCACCTATTCAGCAGGTCTTCCGCTAGTCGATGGGTTAAAGTGGGTGGCTTTGGCAACAAGCCATACGTTATACGCAGAAGGAATACTTCGTAGTCGTGCCGTCATTTCGCAGGGTGAACGCTTACATACTGCCCTGCGGCAGAGTGGTTTATTTCCTGAGTTTGTCATCCATATGGTGAGTTTAGGCGAGGAAGCAGGCACCATGGATCAGATGCTTCGTCACGTAGCAAACTACTATCAAGACGGTGTGGATCATACGATACATACATTAAGTAGTGTATTAGAGCCCTTAATCATGGCACTATTAGGTGTCTTGATTGGCGGATTGATGATAGCCATGTACTTTCCCATTTTAAAACTAGGATCCATCGTATGATAATGCTGTTGAATACCTTGATAACACTGCATCCAGTGGCCTCATGGATCATACTTGGCATCGGTTCGTTATTCATTGGTAGTTTTTTGAATGTCGTTATTTATCGACTACCGTTGATGATCGAGACTGATTGGAAGACACAATGCAGGCAACTATTGCAACTGCCAAATGTTCCTTCACCGAAACCCATTAATTTATGCTTACCGCGCTCTCATTGCCCCTCCTGTAACCAATTAATCCCAGCTTGGCATAATATCCCGTTGCTCAGTTATATGATACTCAGAGGGCAATGTCATGCGTGTCACCACCGTATTTCATGGCGCTACCCTGTCGTTGAGTTATTGTGCTTAGGTTTATCATTACTAGCGGGATATTGCTTTGGTTTTCACCTGAGCTTAGTATTTGCACTACTATTCATCGGGTTGTTGCTGTGTTTAAGCTGTATTGACTTACAACATCAACTTTTACCGGATGGTTTAACATTAGGTTTATTGTGGTTAGGCTTACTGGCCAATACGCAAACGCTATTCACTACCTTACCAGACGCCGTGTGGAGTGCTGCTGGTGCTTACTTAGGTTTATGGCTATTTATTAAAATTTTTTATCTACTCACTGGAAAAATTGGTATGGGAAATGGGGACTTTAAACTATTCGCGGCTTTAGGAGCGTGGTTTGGTTGGAACTCATTGCTCCCTATTCTACTGGGTTCATCAATACTAGGTTCCGTAATCGGTCTTAGCTATTTAGGACTAACGGGCAAAACGAAAGAAACCCCCATTCCGTTTGGCCCATTCTTATGCATTGCCGGTTATGGTTACTTATTGTTTTGGTACTAGTCAATCATTTTTTACGATGCTGAAACAACTCAGAGAAAAAGGACGACTTATTAATACCCAGTTCGGAAAATATTTTTTGTACTCTATCCCAACTGTTTTCTTGCTCAATACTAGCAACCACCAAATCAAAGCCAACATCTTTGTCAACCGGTACGCCCCAGCCATTGATATAACACAAGCCACGGATGCGTTTCGCCTTGATGTGTTGTTGTTTTTCTGCGGCTAATAAAAAAGCATGCGCTTCACGATAAAGCTCTTTCATAAATAGCGCATTACTTTCTGATGCAAACACGTCTCCTTGTTGTAGGATATCCCGTAACTTTGCTTCATCCAATAATTTTTGACCCAGGGTAAATTGCGCAGTAGCGTCTTCGAGGGCGGCAGCGGCACGATAACATGCTATCGCTTGCTCTCGTGCAAAAGGATGTTTCTTTTTACCTTTCAATGACTCATAAATACCGGCAAGCTTAATATAAATGGCAATTTCTTTTTTTAAAAGCTCATCAGTAGCTTGGTTTTGTAATCTCATTTGTTGCATGCTTTTTAATTGTTTCAGCATACGTCTTATTTTAAGTCTCTTAAACCAACACATAGTCGTCTCTTAATATGGCGAACTGGAAAGTGCCCATTGAAAAAACTGAGCTGCTATGAAAATCAAGATAATAATAACAATTATTTTAAATACAAGCCCTCTGGATTCTTGAGAACCAACTTTTTTTCGTTCAAGTTTTTTCTCTTCCTCTTGAGGAGAAGGACCATGGATAGCCGTGTCAATTCGATTCGATAAGACATCGGCTATATACGCAAAAATAACTGCGGGAAAAAGCAAAGCTAAAAATAGTAACCAAGATGCCTCTGTTTGACTTAATTTATAGGATTCTTGTATCGTAATATTCCATACGAAAATGAATTCCGGCACTCCATAATGCCACCCAAATGCCAAATACGGCAGAATATAAAAGCTGAATGCGAACAAGACCAAACTCAAAACCAGGCACAAAATACCGGCAATATAATACACATGATTTTGTTGAAAACGATCGGCTTCCATAGTCCCTTATTCATTGTGAGTGGTCTTAATACCAACATAGCAGATACTCTATGACTTGCCAAGTTTTCCATGTCCAGGCTAGCAATTCTGGGTGAACGAGGTAGGGTGGGCAAAGGAGCTTGCGACGTGCCCACCGTTGTACCACTGCTGGTGGGCACGTCGCAAGCTCCTTTGCTCACCCTACGAATTCAGTGATATTTTGCGAAAAATAATTTTAT
>JAUYQG010000163.1 GCA_030695645.1 Legionellaceae bacterium | reverse complement strand
CTATCCGGTTGCCACTGTGTGAAGTAGGTGGGCAAAACGAAGCGTGCCCACCATGCCGGCTCCGAACTGGTGGGCACGCTACCGCTTTGCCCACCCTACGTTCTACCATTATGGGTATGTTATTAAATTTGAGATCCCTTAATCCTTATCGGTTCCTCTACCAGGGCAAGATCATCTAAAATACAAACAATATGATATTGATTTTCTGCTCAAGACGCGTACGAACTATCCGAACCGCGACCGTTAGGAAGCGGAACATTGTGAAGCATCGAACTTTTCCGCTTCCTAACGGTCGCGGTTCGGATGGTCAGTGCAAACTGAGATCCTTCGCGCAAAAAGACGCGCCCAGGATGACGCTGGGGAGTTGCATTTTTTTAGGGTAACTAGGCAACGTCCCTAAAGTTTTTTATAGTTTTCCTAGACTAAATCTGAGCACCGAGTTTCTTTGCAACTTACTACTGAACTGATCCCCTCTCCCCCAAGGGGGAGAGGGGATCAGTTCAGTAGTAATCAGTAAAAAAAACTCCGAACTGGGGTTTGGAATAACAACCTTTATCCCGTCTTCTGTTAGAGCTTGCCGAAAACTATCAATATCGTAAGCATATTGCCTCCATAAACAACCGATCATCCCTACCATGACGCCCTTTAGGTTTTGGAAGCAATTTTTCTAAACGACACCACATCGCATCGTCAATGACCATCCGTGACATTCCCTCTCCCCAACCCTATCCCGCGAAAAGCATCATCATACTACTTAAATTCCTAGCGCGGGAGAGGGGGCAGATCGGAGTAATCTGAAAAATCGGTGCTCAGATTTAGCCTAGGAAAACCATGAAAAAACTTTAGGGACGTTGCCTACTCACTCCGTAGCAAGGAACGGCCATATTTGGCGCATCTTGAACGAAAACGATTTCGAAAAATGCTCATCCCGGCCTTCGCCGGGACAGGCCAAGCCCATGTATGCTGCGCTTTTTCGAAACCGTTTTCGTTCAACTTGTACTCAAATCTGACCGTTCTCCGAGCGTCAACAGCACCCTCCGAGCAGTTACTTTTTATGTATGATGACTTAATTTTAATCCAATAATGGCGACAATAATTAGTGCAATACAACCAAGACGAATAAAAGTTACGGGTTCGCTAAGAAAATAAAGACCATAAATGACGGTACCTACCGCGCCAATGCCTGTCCAAACAGCATAAGCAGTGCCAATGGGTAATGTTTTTAATGACTGTGCCAACAATAAAAAGCTTACAAGCATTGCTGCAAGCGTTAAGAGCGATGGATAAAGTTTCGTGAAACCTTCGGTGTACTTTAATCCAACTGCCCATATCACTTCAAAAATACCTGCGAATAATAAATAAACCCATGCCATAACTTGCTCCTGTGAGTTGGGAATACACCAGATGGTAGCATGAAAAATTGATGGAGACGTTATACTCGTTGGATTGATGCTGGAAAAATCGTTATGTCAGCAGGTATTTCTGCTGGAATTGATATGAGTCCAGTATGTAATTTTTCGATTGTTTGGTATATATTGACGCCCCCCGCCATTATGTATATACTTTAAATATATACATAATGGCGGGGCGATATGATGAAAATGGCCAAAGTATTTAAGTGTGGGAATTCACAAGCAGTACGATTACCTAAGGAATTTCAATTTCACAGTAAGGAAGTGGAAATCTTTATGCAAGGAGATAAAGTTATTCTTCATGAAAAACCCCACAATTTAAAGCAAGCATTTGAGTTGTTAGCAAGCATGCCTGCTGATTTTTTTTCGTGTGATCGTCAAGATTCACCGCCTCAAGAAAGGGATTTTGAATGATGTTGCGTTACTTATTAGATACGAATATATGCATCTATATTGCTAAGCAGAGGCCCTTGACTGTATTGCAGCGATTTGAGCATCTTAAGGTTGGTGAGGTTGCCATGTCTCTGATTACTTATGGCGAGCTGTTATATGGTGCTGAAAAAAGTCAGTATGCAAAAAAGTCCAAGGAAAAATTAGAAGAACTAACGACTTTAATTCCCCCATTACCCCTATCAAATGAAGTCAGTCAGCATTATGCTCAGATTCGAGCTCATTTGGAGAGACAAGGGAAACCAATTGGAAATAATGATTTATGGATTTCTGCTCACGCCGTTGCTTTGAACACGATCTTAGTTACTAATCATGTGAGTGAGTTTTCAAGAGTTCCTCATTTAAAGGTTGAAAACTGGGTGTAGAGACAGGGTGTGTGCCCCACCTCAAATGCTTGTAGCGTATGGATATGCTTTAAACTTTTTTGCGGCTTCAACCCCGGGTTGATCAAAGGCATTAATATTCCACAGAACGCTTTGGCAATAAATTTTGTGTTCGTAAAGTGAGACAAGTGCGCCAAGAGTATAGGGGGATAGCTCATCCAATGTGATCTGATTAATACCCGCATTTCCATGTGCAAGGCGAGATAGATTTTCACACATATCTACTCCAAAAGCCAAAGCATTTAGTTTATGCTCGGCCAGTTGATTCATGGTTTTATAACGCTCTTGACCAATAAAAATGAAATCCCCTGCTGTATAATGACTACCTTGATAAAGTAATTGATAAAACGCGTGCTCTGCGTGGTTACCAAGCCCACCCCAAACAATGGGACCGGTATTGTAATTTATTCGTTCGCCAAAAATATTTGCTGATTTGCCATTACTTTCCATATCCAGTTGCTGTATATACGGTATAAAATGAGCAAGCCGTTTGCTATAGACCAGCATGAGGTGGTTGTTTGAACAGAAAAAATTAAGATTCCAGAGGCCTAACACGGCTAAAAGTACAGGCATGTTTTGTGCCAAGGGAGCGACCTTAAAATGCATGTCCATTGCATGGGCACCAGTAAGCAATTGCTGAAAATGGTTAGGGCCAATCGCGACCATCAAAATGAAATTGATAGCAGAAAAAAATGAATAACGTCCTCCAACCCAATTCCAAATAGGTAAGACGTGATATATGCCGCATTGCAATGCTTTTTCAGGATTTGCTGTCACGGCAATCAGATGATTTTTGAGGTCATTTGTACCTAACCATTGCATCGCTTTTTTTAAGTTAAGCAGTGTTTCATGCGTTGTAAATGATTTAGAGGATACAATGAATAAAGTGGTTGTGGGATTTAGCTGGTTCACAACATCATCAAATCCGTCTGGATCACTATCGGAAAGAAAATGACAGCCAATTGTTGTGTTTTTATAATCCTTGAGTGCATGCACGGCCATGTTAGGGCCTAAATCGGAACCCCCAATACCGATATTGACCACATCCGTGATAGGCAATCCCTGATACCCCAGCCAGAGATGATCGCGAATTTGATTTGCGATGGATTGCATAAGTTGGAGTGTATGCTGAACCTTGGGAATAACATTTTCACCAGCAACAATAACGACATCATTAGGTTCGGCTCTTAACGCCGTATGGAGTGCTGGACGTTGCTCACTGTGATTGACAACAGATCCTGAAAATAAATTATCAATATGGTCTTTTAAATGAATGCGAGAACAGAGTTCAATTAAATAACGAAGTGCTGCTTTATTAATAAGTTGTAATGAATAGTCGAGTTTAATATTTGCTACGTTAATACGATACTCGGTATGACGAAACGTTTCTTCCAAAAATAATTGATTTAATGTTTTAGAGCGAAGAAGTTTGAATTCTTGTAATAAGTGGGACCATTCAGGATGGGGTGTCAAATGGCTCACACCCACATCATCATATCTTGTAATTGAGTTGTTTAATTCAACTTGTTCATCAGCCACTCTATCATCCTTGAAAGCTCATACATCCCCTTTTCTGCAGATGTTAGCAAAAAAAAAATGGGCTGTCATGAATTTATTTGGTTGTCAGGATAAAACTTGGATAAAACTCCAAATCCATAGAAATATGGTGGCGTTATTCAGCTAATTTTAGAACACAACTTCCCCAGGACAATCCGACACCAAAGCCACAGATAACTATCGGGTGATGCGTTTTCTTTAAATCTTTTAAAATTAAGGGGATAGAAGATGAGACTGTATTGCCATAATCCTTGACCAAAAAAGGAACTTTATCGTCCGAGAGACCCAGTTTTTGTTGAATAGTACTGATGATAAACTTACTTCCTTGATGAAAAATAAACCGATCAATGTCGTCTATTGATAACTTGTTTTTTTGTAACAATTGGTGAATATGTGCTGGTATAATTTTTGCGGCGAAATTAACAACCTCCCGGCCATTCATCTTAAATTTATGTCGAACGTCATCCACACGAATGGATTCGTATTTACTCCCATCACTACCAAATAAAAAATGACCCATTTGCCATGTGTTGTGTTTTGAGCGCGTTAATAGAGTTGCAGTCGCCGCATCACTAAATAGAAATGTCGAGTTTTTATCATCCTCATCGATAATTTTAGAGTAGGGATCTGCTGTGATAAAAACCCCGTTATTAAAACCATTCGTCATCATAAAACTTTGTGCAATGGATAGGCCATAAACATATCCTGAGCAACCCAGTGATATATCGAAAACAGCACAGTTTTGTTTTAAACCAAGTTTGCTATGCACAATAGCGGAGGTATGAGGTAAGCCATAACCATCTGGATTTTGTGTGCAGACAATCAAGCAATCGATGTCATCACTTGAAACATTGGTTTTGGTTAGCATGTCTAAATAGGCTTTCACACACATATCCGATGTGTCTTCGTCGGCGTTTTTTACTCGTAATGAGGTAATGCCAATTTTTTGCAATAAAAAGTCGTCTTTGACTGCGAATTTTTCAACTTTGGAATAGTTGGAAACTTCATTCGGAGGTAAGTAATAGCCTATCGTATCAAGATAAATCATATTTTTTTTTACACTAGTAAAAGTAACGTCTGTTTACGGGTCATTTATCCGGTAATATGTTCATGACTTATTGCAAAACGAACTAATATCAGATCATGTAGGTTGGGCCTTGGCCCAACAGTACTGGGCTATTGTACACCATTGTTAGACTAAGGCCCAACTTGTTCTTACCCATTTAGCAATTCTGGGTGAACGAGGTAGGGTGGGCAAAGGAGCTTGCGACGTGCCCACCGTTGTACCACTGCTGGTGGGCACGTCGCGGGCTCCTTTGCTCACCCTACGAATTCAGTGATATTTTGCGAAAAATAATTTTAT
>JAUYQG010000150.1 GCA_030695645.1 Legionellaceae bacterium | reverse complement strand
ATTAATTGTCCTGATTGTAAATGTTTCTACAAAACGAGCCGATTGTCGTAGATATTATTGGCTTATAAATATGTCAGATCTAAACTTATTTGGACAGAATGGCATGCGTCTTTTTGCATGCTGTTTTGTCCAAAGTCCAATTTATAAGCTTACAATACTTGACACAACCGGCCTTCTTTTCAGAAATCCACATTCAGGATAATTAGTAATCTAACTTAGAATGACGGATCTCAAGTTTCTTGAACAGAACGACATGAGGCCCTTTTCATGTCGTTCTGTTCAAAGTCCAAAGTTCATACTAACAACTTTAAGGAGTTACGACTAGTACCATCGAATGAATGAACTGGTTGAGAGTAATCGATCTCAAGTTTCTTGGACAGAAGGACATGAGGCCTTTTTCATGTCCTTCTGTCCAAAGTCCAATACTAGGGTTATCGACGTTTTACTCGCTTCATCAGGCGCTGCCTTCGTTTGATTTGTCGATCGGTCAGTTTGTTTTTCTTATCTTTAAATGGATTATCGCTGTTTTTAAATTCCAGCTTTAATGGAGTGCCCACCAAACCCAATTGTTCTGTTAATGCCTTACTCAAATACCGTTTATAACTCTCGGGTAGTGCATCAACTTGATTCCCATGAATAACAACAATAGGTGGATTATGGCCACCGGCATGCGCGTAGCGCAATTTGATTCGGCGGCCATTGACTAATGGCGGCGTATGTTGTGTCGTTAAATCGTGTAACATGCGGGTTAACTTAGGTGTGGACAAATCAAGCATGGCCGATTGATACGCTTGGACGATGTCTTTAAACAGCACGCCTACTCCACTGCCATGCAACGCCGAAATAAAGCGAATTTGCGCAAAATTAGCAAAGTGTAATCGTCGACTTAAAGCTTGCCGCACATCCTCTTTATGATCGTCCTCTAATCCATCCCATTTATTAACAACAATAACCAATGCTTTCCCCGATTCAATAATAAATCCAAGTAAATGCATATCTTGCTCTGTTAATCCTTCTTTGGCATCCAATAACATCAAACAAACATTCGATTGTTTAATCGACTGTAACGTTTTGATTACTGAAAATTTTTCTATTTTTTCATCGATACGCGAACGTCTGCGAATACCAGCCGTATCGATTAAAGTGTACTGCTGACCATCTCGCTCAAAGGGAATGGAGATACTATCGCGTGTGGTTCCTGGCAAATCATACACAACAACTCGTTCTTCACCTAAAATTCGATTAATTAAAGTAGACTTACCCACATTAGGACGACCAGCGAACGCAATTTTAACGCCACCTGATTCGGAGTTAACGTCTTCAATTTCAGGAAAATTGGCCGTCACGGCTTGCAGTAATGGTGTCATACCACGACCATGAGTGGCTGAAATACCAAACAGCTCACCAAACCCAAGCGATTGAAAATCGGCACATGCGACCTCATCGTCCAGACCATCGATTTTATTGACAACCAAAAAAACCAATTTACCTGTCTTTCGCAAACGTGTAGCAATGTCGCGATCAACAGGTGTTAAACCGGCTCGTGCATCCACTAAAAAGAAAACAGCATCTGATTCATTCAAAGCAAGTTCAGACTGTTTAGACATTAATGCGTCTACTGCCAAGTCTTCGACCCCTACCCCGCCGGTATCAACAACTATAAATGATTTATTTTCAAAACTGGCGTCACCGTATTGCCTATCCCGCGTTAATCCAGGAAAATCAGCAACCAATGCATTTTGGGTACGCGTTAAACGATTAAATAAAGTCGACTTTCCCACGTTGGGTCGACCAACTAAAGCAATAATGGGGATCATATAAATTCTCAAATTGAATGCGGGCGGATTATAACACAAATATTACGAGGTTTGATGTACCGGAAGAAACCCTCCGCTTTCACGGAGGATTTTTAAAAATTGAATAGTGCGGTCAATTACCAACAAGAGCGATGTGCACGGATCCAACGCCCATTTATATTTCTATGTGCTGGAACCCAACCGCAATTTGACGCACCGTAATAACCTACACCAGGTGCTATCACCACGCCCCATCCGGAACCATAACCGCGGTAACCTCGATAACCGCCATAGCCCCATCCACCATAACCTCGGTTATACCCATGTCCATAATAACCCGTATTATGCCAACCCCCACCACCATGATAGCCATCACGATGCCAAGCATTCGCTTCGGTACTCACGCTCGCCAGTCCAAACCCACCTGCGGTAAGAACTAAAGCTAACAACAAACCACGTCGATCCTTGATAATATTCATGATATCTCCTTATTTCGTAACTCATCAGGATGACGTACCTGGAGAGTTATCCCATTTCAAATAAGACCAATTAATGGTCTCTTTATTTAAATATAGACCATTTTTATGGGTTTTGAGTTATCATATGAAAAAATAAGGTAACTAGTCAGCACCATTGACTCATTAACCGAGGCACGAAGTAGGGTGAGCAAAGGAGTGCAACGACGTGCCCACCATGCTCGAACCTCATTGGTGGGCACGTCGCTCTCGCGCCGAAGCCCACCCTATTCTAACCGTGTATCTATGAATTTGGACTTTGGACAGAATGGCATGCGTCTTTTTGCATGCCATTCTGTCCAAAGTCCAATATGAATCAAAATACACGATAATTTGGTCTGTTTTAATACCAAATTGTGTCCACAGGGTAGCCCAAGAGGGAGAGGGGATCAGTTTTAAGGTGCTGTTAATCCAACTGTATGGATTGAAACTTCTAAGTTTTCTTGAGTTCCACACATGTTATTCTTTATATGTTGAAAGAAGGTAATAGTGCGAGTTTTTTTGTTACAAAATGCAGCTTTTCCACTCCATGGTGTAACTGTATGTACTGTATATGGGTAACCAATGCATTGGTTATTGAACTCTACATGATCTATTATATTATTAGTACTCTCAGGCTGCTCTATTTTTGTATACAAATGAACTTTTGTGCGGCTCATCACCAGCAAAGCAATACCCACAACAATTGCAGCGGCAACACCGGCAGTGATTAGGGCAGCACCAGAGAAGGGATTAAAGGCTATTGTTGTACAAAGACCAATGAAGGCTAAACCAATAAATGCGGCCAATACCCCCATGGCTAGATTTAGTAAAAGTTTTAGCGTAAAACTAATAAACCCACGGCCTATTAGATCCGGACTGGAGGTGAGTATATGTAACCCTCTTGCTAGAGGATACCAAATCGGAAGAAGTGGTAGTACGCCTAATGCACCACATCCAAATAGCATTAAACCCGACATGGGAATTACAGTCGCTGCAAGTGCTCCCAAGACTACTCCCCCAGTAACAGGTGCTAAAAGATATAAAGACCCATCTCTCATGGTTGACAGGAAACTCTTATCATCTTTATTAATCATATTTTCCCCCAAAATACAAATTTGTAACTCCCCAGGTACGTCATCCTGAGCGCGTCTTTTTGCGCGAAGGATCTCAGATTGTGCAAAATTCAGGAGATCCTTCGCGCAAAAAGACTGCGCTCAGGATGACGTGCTTGCTTCGTGTTCAGTGAAAACACTA